>NZ_SZWX01000055.1:0-171762 GCF_005280975.1 Citrobacter sp. wls716 | reverse complement strand
GGTTCGAGTCCAGTCAGAGGAGCCATATTTAGAGAAGCCCGCTTAAGGAAACTTAAGCGGGCTTTTTGCTTATTAATTTCTTCAATCGTCTTATTTTTCATCTTGTCCTCTTGTAAGGGATAAAATCGTTTTATCTTCTCGTCTGTCGCGGTAGTCTCATTACAGTCGTTTATACCTCGACTGCAATGTGCGTAACCTAACTCCAATACTAATAATTAAAAAACAGTACAGACAGGATAACTATGGATTCCACCCTCACCTCCACGGGTCCCCAGCAGGACACCTCATCGCTTAACCGTGCCCGACGTGCCGCACTCGGCAGCTTCGCGGGTGCCGTGGTCGACTGGTATGATTTTCTGCTTTATGGCATCACCGCCGCGCTGGTCTTTAATCGCGAGTTTTTCCCGCAGGTTAGTCCGGCGATGGGAACACTTGCCGCATTCGCCACCTTTGGCGTCGGATTTTTGTTCCGTCCGTTAGGCGGGATAATCTTCGGCCACTTCGGCGATCGTCTGGGCCGCAAACGTATGTTGATGCTTACCGTCTGGATGATGGGTATTGCCACTGCGCTGATCGGGATTATTCCCTCTTTTGACACCATTGGCTGGTGGGCTCCTGTGCTACTGGTGACGCTGCGCGCCGTTCAGGGATTCGCCGTTGGCGGTGAATGGGGTGGCGCGGCGTTGCTCTCGGTCGAAAGTGCGCCGAAAAATAAAAAAGCCTTCTACAGTAGCGGCGTTCAGGTCGGTTACGGCGTCGGGCTACTGCTCTCTACGGGGCTGGTCTCGCTGATTAGCTCGCAAACAACCGATGAGCAGTTCCTGAGCTGGGGCTGGCGCATTCCGTTCCTGTTCAGCATTGTGCTGGTTCTGGGCGCGTTGTGGATGCGCAACAGAATGGATGAATCGGCTGAATTCGAACAGCAAAAACAGGCCCCTCAACCGGTGAAAAAGCGGCTGCCGGTTATCGAGGCGCTCACCCGTCACCCAGGAGCATTTCTGAAAATTATCGCCCTGCGTCTGTGTGAGCTCCTGACGATGTACATCGTCACCGCATTTGCTCTCAACTACTCCACGCAGAACCTGGGGCTGCCGCGCGAATTGTTTCTGAATATCGGGTTACTGGTTGGTGGGCTGAGTTGTTTGACCATCCCCTGCTTTGCCTGGCTTGCCGATCGCTTTGGCCGTCGGCGCGTCTATATTACCGGTGCGCTGGTCGGTACGCTGAGCGCCTTCCCATTCTTCATGGCGCTGGAAGCGCAGTCCATTTTCTGGATAGTGTTCTTCGCGATTATGCTGGCCAACATTGCGCACGATATGGTGGTCTGCGTACAGCAGCCTATGTTTACCGGCCTGTTTGGCGCAAGCTATCGCTACAGTGGCGCAGGCGTGGGTTATCAGGTTGCCAGCGTTGTCGGCGGTGGTTTTACGCCTTTTATTGCCGCTGCATTAGTGACTTTCTCCGGTGGCGACTGGCACAGCGTTGCCATTTACCTGATGGCCGGATGCCTTATTTCGGCCGTGACCGCAATGCTGATGAGAGATAAGCAACACGCGTAAACCTTTATGCGAAGGCCATCGGGTCTTCGCATAATCTTCCTCAACGTCTGACTTTTGTTTCACATTCCTGTGACATACTATCGGGAGAGCAGTACATCTGTGGAACAAGGAGACAGACATGAACAATAAGGGCTCCAGCCTGACCCCGGCTCAGGCATTGGATAAACTGGACGCGCTGTACGAGCAGTCGGTTAAAGCACTGCGTAGCGCCATTGGTAAGTATATTGAAACAGGGACGCTCCCTGACGACATCGCCCGCCAAAACGGTCTTTTTGTTTACCCATCGCTTTGTGTCACCTGGGATGGCAGCGCCACCAATCCCCCCAAAACCCGCGCCTATGGCCGTTTTACCCATGCAGGCTGCTATACCACAACCATCACCCGCCCGTCGCTTTTTCGCCCTTATCTTGAAGAACAACTGACGCTGCTGTATCAGGATTATGATGCGCATATTTCCGTCGAGCCGTCGCAACATGAAATTCCCTATCCGTATGTCATTGACGGCTCTGAACTGACGCTCGACCGCTCGATGAGCGCCGGATTGACGCGCCATTTTCCGACCACCGAGCTGTCACAGATTGGCGATGAAACTGCGGATGGTACCTATCATCCGGCGGAGTTCTCCCCGTTGTCGCACTTCGACGCGCGACGAGTCGATTTCTCGCTGGCGCGACTGCGTCACTACACGGGAACGCCGGTTGAGCACTTTCAGCCCTTTGTACTGTTCACCAACTACACCCGCTACGTCGATGAGTTCGTGCGCTGGGGTTGCAGCCAGATCCTCGATCCGGACAGCCCGTATATCGCGCTGTCATGCGCGGGCGGGATCTGGATCACCGCGGAAACTGAAGCGCCGGAAGAGGCCATCTCCGATCTGGCGTGGAAAAAACACCAGATGCCCGCCTGGCATTTAATTACCGCCGACGGTCAGGGGATCACGCTGGTTAATATCGGCGTCGGCCCTTCTAACGCCAAAACCATTTGCGATCACCTGGCCGTACTGCGTCCTGACGTCTGGCTGATGATTGGTCACTGCGGCGGTCTGCGTGAAAGTCAGGCAATTGGCGACTATGTTCTGGCCCACGCTTATCTGCGTGACGACCATGTACTGGATGCCGTATTGCCGCCGGACATTCCGATTCCGAGCATTGCGGAAGTGCAACGCGCCCTGTATGACGCTACCAAAGAAGTCAGCGGCATGCCCGGCGAAGAGGTTAAGCAGCGTTTACGTACCGGAACCGTCGTCACCACCGACGACCGTAACTGGGAGCTACGCTATTCCGCTTCTGCGCTACGTTTTAACCTCAGCCGCGCGGTAGCTATCGATATGGAGAGTGCCACCATCGCCGCTCAGGGCTACCGCTTCCGCGTCCCTTACGGCACGCTGCTATGTGTTTCCGACAAACCACTGCATGGCGAGATCAAACTGCCTGGTCAGGCCAACCGTTTTTATGAAGGTGCCATTTCTGAACACCTGCAAATAGGTATCCGGGCTATCGACCGTCTGCGTGCTGAAGGCGACCGACTGCACTCCCGTAAATTACGTACGTTCAACGAACCGCCGTTCCGTTAAGGCCTGAAGGTAACTATGCACAACTCAACTCCTCTTTCCGCCCTGCGCAGTCTGCTGTTAGCGCATGGACTGGATGGCATGATTGTTCCGCGCGCCGACGCTCACCAAAGTGAAGATTGTACGCCACATGACAATAAACTGGCCTGGCTCACCGGCTTTAGCGGTTCCGCTGGTCTTGCATTGGTACTTCGCGATCGCGCGCTGATGTTTGTCGATGGGCGCTATCAGGTCCAGGTGCGTAACGAAGTCTCTCTCGATGATTTTGAAATCCATCATTTGCACGAGGAACCTCTGGCCGACTACTTGCAGGCTTACGTCACCTCTGGTGCGCGTATCGGCTTTGAACCTCTGCTGATGGTCAACAGCCAATTTGAAGCACTGTCGGCCACTCACTGCAAACTGGTTCCGATGGAACGCGATCCCTTCGACCAGATCTGGCTCGACCGTCCAGCCGCCCCCTGTGGTGTAATTCGTGAAATGCCCGTTGAGATAAGCGGCGAAAGCAGCGCACATAAGCGCGAACGAATAGTGGAACAACTGGCCCAGCATCAGGCCGACGTGCTGGCGATCACGCTGCCGGATAACATCGCCTGGCTGCTGAATGTGCGCGGTTCGGATCTGGCTATGGTGCCAGTGCCGTTTTCGTTTGCCCTGCTCCATCGCAGCGGCGAACTGGAGTGGTTTGTTGATAATAATAAGACGCAGCAGCTGCCTGCATCGTTGCTGGAGACGATCACGCTGGCCCCGCAAGAAAACTTTCTTCCGCGCTGCCAGCAACTTGCCCAAGGAAAGCGTTTCCTGGTTGATAAAGACTATGCGCCAGTCGCGCTGCGGTTCGCCATTGAACAAAACGGAGGAGAGGTTCTCTGGACCCCCGACCCCATCACATTGATTAAAGCTCATAAAAATGATGTTGAACTGGCAGGGTATCGGGAATGCCATGAACAGGATGGCGCCGCATGGGTAAACTTTCTGGCCTGGCTGGCGCATGAGGTTCCGCTGCGCGAGGCAGCAGGTAATCCTGTCACTGAACTGGAAGCACAAGCCAAGCAGCTGGCGTTTCGCCAGCAGCAGCCAGGATTTATAGAGCAAAGTTTCAGTACTATTTCCGCCTCTGCCAGCAATGCGGCGATGTGTCATTACCATTCCAGCGAGAAAACAAACACCCCCATCAACACACAGGCAATGTACCTGAATGATTCCGGCGGCCAGTATCAAAATGGCACTACAGATACAACAAGAACGCTCGCCTTTGGTCCACAGGATCCGCAGCGTCGTCTGCATTACACCGCCGTGTTGAAAGGCTTTTTATCGCTTATCTCACTGCAGTTTCCCACCGGTACTCAGGGACATCAACTGGATGCCTTTAGTCGTCGGGCGTTGTGGGATTTAGGTCTGGATTTTGATCACGGTACCGGCCACGGTGTGGGTCATCAGTTACTCATCCATGAGCAACCCCATCGCATCGCCAAAAAAGTAAACCCCTGGCCTCTGGTTGCGGGCAATATCATTACCATCGAGCCGGGTTATTATCTGGCCGGACAATATGGGATCCGTATTGAGAATCAGGTGGAGATTATCAACAGTCGCCCTGGCTTCTGTCGTTTCTCAACGCTGACGCTGGTGCCGATTGATTTGAATCTGGTTGAACTGCATTTGCTCAGCGATGCAGAAAAACAGTGGATTGATGATTACCACCAGCAGGTCAGAGAGACGTTATCCCCCCGCGTGAACGCAGAGGCTCGTCCGTGGCTGTTCGCCGCCACCGCGCCGATTCGCGTTCAGGCCAATTAAGGCAATAAAAAAGGCAGCCCGCAGGCTGCCTTAGTTCTCCCCAACGTCTTACTGCTTAGCTGTTACGGATGTACTCATCCATTTCAGTTTTCAGGTTATCGGACTTGGTACCGAAAATAGCCTGAACACCAGAACCCGCGACAACAACGCCCGCCGCACCCAGTTTCTTCAGGCCAGCCTGATCCACTTTGGCAACATCAGCAACGCTGACGCGCAGACGCGTGATGCACGCATCGAGGTTAGTGATGTTTTCTTTACCGCCGAACGCGGCAACCAGGGCAGGCGCCATTTCGCCAGTCGCGCCCGCTTTGTTGTCTTCAGTCGCATCTTCACGACCCGGCGTTTTCAGGTCCAGCGCTTTGATCAACACACGGAAAATGGTGTAGTACACGATCGCATAACCGATACCGACAATCGGGAACAGCCACAGTTTGCTGCTGTTACCGGACAGAACGATAAAGTCGATCAGACCGTGGGAGAATGATGTACCGTCGCGCATACCCAGCAGAATACAAATCGGGAATGCCAGACCAGCCAGGATAGCGTGGATGATGTACAGGATCGGCGCCACGAACATGAAGGAGAACTCGATCGGCTCGGTAATACCGGTCAGGAACGAGGTCAACGCAGCGGAGATCATGATACCGCCCACTTTCGCGCGGTTTTCTGGTTTAGCAGAATGCCAGATAGCGATAGCAGCAGCCGGCAGACCGTACATTTTGAACAGGAAGCCACCGGACAGTTTGCCCGCAGTCGGGTCACCCGCCATATAGCGAGGGATGTCGCCGTGGAATACCTGGCCTGCAGCGTTGGTGTATTCACCGATCTGCATCTGGAATGGAACGTTCCAGATATGGTGCAGACCAAACGGCACCAGGCAGCGCTCAATGAAGCCATAGATACCGAACGCCACGACCGGGTTCTGGTATGCAGCCCACTGGGAGAACGTCTGAATAGCAGTACCGATCGGCGGCCAAATGAAGGACAGAACCACACCTGTGAAGATGGCAGCCAGACCAGAAATAATAGGAACGAAGCGCTTACCGGCAAAGAAGCCCAGATACTCAGGCAATTTGATACGGTAGAAGCGGTTGAACATATACGCTGCGATCGCACCGGAGATAATCCCCCCGAGAACACCCGTATCAGCAAGGTGTTTAGCGGCGATCTCTTCAGCAGGTAAATGCAGAACCAACGGCGCAACAACAGCCATGGTCTTGACCATGATGCCGTAAGCAACAACGGATGCCAGAGCGGATACGCCGTCGTTGTTGGTGAAGCCTAACGCAACACCGATAGCGAAAATCAGCGGCATGTTCGCAAAAACAGAACCGCCTGCTTCTGCCATTACGTGCGATACAACGGCTGGCAGCCAGCTGAAGTTAGCGGAACCGACGCCCAGCAGGATACCTGCGATAGGGAGTACGGATACCGGCAGCATCAGCGATTTACCGACCTTTTGCAGGTTAGCAAATGCATTCTTAAACATAATTAGGAGTGCTCCTGAGTATTTGTGCTTTTCTACGTTCTCACGCATTGGCGAGGGGAGAGAACCTCGCCGTGGACAGGGTATCTAAGTACCCTTTATTTATTACACAGAGTAAAATAATTCAGTTCGTTTTTGTTTGACGGCTATCACAATTCAGCTGTGGATGGCCGAAAAACTCGCACATTCCGATAAAATGAGTATCTGAATGTTTCAAACTGGTTATTCACCGCCCATTTAATGGCGGTGAACTTTACTCGCTTTGTTTATTAATTACGAGCTTTAAAAAAACTCAGTTAGCGTACTGATTGCAGGCGAGAGGCGTCGATGTGAAACAGGCGGGCAAAGTTATCTGTGGTGATTTGCGCCAGTTCTTCAACGGCAACACCTTTCACTACGGCCATGTACTCTGCAACGTCACGAGTCATGGCGGGCTGGTTCTCTTTTCCACGATGCGGTACAGGCGCAAGGTAGGGAGAATCCGTCTCGAGCAATAACCGGTCCAGAGGCACATAGCGGGCGGCATCACGGAGCTGCTCTGCATTTCGGAACGTGACGATGCCGGAAAACGAGATATAAAATCCGAGATCCAACAATTTGCCCGCCGTTTCTCTGTCCTCTGTAAAACAGTGTAGTACGCCGCCACAATCCGTCACTTTTTCTTCGTGCAGAATAGACAGCGTATCAGCACGCGCATCGCGGGTATGAACAATAACCGGCTTGTGTAACTCACGGCCAATCTGGATGTGGTGGATGAATGATTCCTGTTGGCGAACTTTAGTTTCCGGGGTGTAAAAATAATCCAACCCCGTTTCACCCATCGCAACTACGCCCTCTTCGGCGGCAAAACGACGCAAATCCTCGACATCATAGGTTTCGTCCTGATTTAACGGATGCACGCCGCAGGAGAAAACCACATTGTCACGCTCACCAACCAGTTTGCGCATACTGCGGTACCCCGGTAGCGTGGTGGCAACGGCAAGGCAGAATTTCACATCGCGTGCGGCCGCTTTCGCCAGCACGTCATCCACGTCCTTATGCAGAGAATGATAATCCAGGCCATCAAGATGGCAGTGCGAGTCGACTAAAAACATAATGTCTCTCTCAAAGATGGGGAACAGGCAGTATGGTGCCTGGTTGCAGATAATGCTCAGTACGGAGAATAAGATCGGTTAATACCAGTTCACGGTTTACGCCTGTCACGTTCAGCAATTGCTGACGACAGTGACAAACGTCACCGAGTATCGCCTGTATCTGCGCGACGGATAACCGCTCAGCGATGGACGATATCAACGTCAGAGCATCAGGATTGGTTAAATGGGCAACACCATACGGACGTTTGAGGGCATCTGTAAACAACGTTGCCAGCCAGTGTAAACGGGTCGCAGCTTGCTCATGGTTGAGTGCTGCCAACAGGATATACCAGTCGTCGGACTGCAATGTGTTCGCCAGTGCCGCACAGAAGTCGGTCCGGTGCGCCCAGCTTTCGGCCTGTAACAGCGAGAGTGCCGCACCGGGCGAACCTGCACTAAGGCGTAACGCGCTCAACAACGCTTCTGACGACGCTGTTACTTCACGGGCAAGCCAGGAAATTGCATACGACTCAGGCGGCGGCGCAAGATGGTGTAACCGGCAGCGGCTACGTAATGTCGCCAGCAGGCGAGCTGGCTCTGTGCTGGCAAGAAAAAACCAGGTTTGCGCGGGCGGTTCTTCCAGCGTTTTCAGCAACGCATTGGCGGCGGCATCGGTTAACTGAGCGGCATCCGGGATCCACACCACTTTCGCACCGCCAAGGCGTGAATGCTCGTACAGCTTCTCGCTGACTTCACGTACCGCATCAATACCCAGCGTGCTTTTGCCTTTTTCCGGCAGCAACGAATAGTAGTCCGGGTGTGTACCTGCCTGCATCAATTGACAGCCACGGCACTGTCCGCAGCTTTTATGTCCTTCTGGCTGCTGGCACATTAAATAGCGGCTAAGAGCGTAAATCAGCGCGTCGTCACCCATGCCGGGTAACGCCTGAATCAGTAGCGCATGGTGACCACGACCCGCCTGGTAGCTGGCTACCAGTTTTTCAAAATCCGGTCGTAACCATGGATACCATTTCATGCGCCCTGCTCCTTCACCCACTCGGTGATGGTAGTGCGGATATCCTCCATCACGACATCAAGCGGCTGTGTTGCATCAATTGTACGAATGCTGGCGTCTTGGGCAGCCAGTTCAAGGTAGCGTGCGCGGGTGCGATTAAAGAAATCGAAAGACTCCTGTTCAATACGATCCAGTTCGCCACGTGCTCGAGCGCGTTTTAGTCCTACCTCAGGTGTCACATCCAGATACAGAGTCAGGTCAGGGCGAAAATCACCAAGCACGGCATCACGCAGTGTTGCCAGCATGTGTTGATCGATGCCACGACCGCCGCCCTGATACGCCTGGGTCGACAGATCGTGACGATCGCCAATAACCCATGCGCCTTTTGCCAGCGCCGGCTTAATCACCGTTTCAACCAGTTGTACGCGCGCGGCATAAAACATCAGGACTTCGGCTTTATCGGTAATCACCTCATCGCCGACCGATTTAATGTCCAACACCAGACTTCTTAATTTCTCCGCAAGCTGCGTTCCACCGGGCTCGCGGGTAAATACCATGTCGCGAATCCCGAGTTGCTCAAGAGTCTCTACCACCACATTACGCGCAGTAGTTTTTCCGGCGCCTTCCAGGCCCTCGATAACGATATAGTTACTGCCCATTTTTTTCCTTAAGCACTTTCAGATAATCCTGCACGGAGCGGTTGTGGCTGACAAGATTAGTGTTAAACGTGTGGCCGCCTTTACCGTCAGCCACGAAATAGAGATACGGCGTTTTGGCCGGATGCGCTGCGGCCTGCAACGAAGCCTCACCCGGCATGGCAATCGGGCCCGGCGGCAAACCTGTGATGGTATAAGTGTTATAGGCTGTCGGCATTTCCAGATCCGCACGCGATAATTTGCCATTATACCGTGCCCCCATACCGTAAATCACGGTCGGATCGGTCTGTAACCGCATACCGATACGTAAGCGGTTAATAAAGACCGAGGCCACCTGATCACGCTCACTGGCAACAGCGGTCTCTTTCTCAATAATTGAGGCCATCGTCACCAGTTGATTTTTGTCTTTATACGGCAAGCCGTCAGCACGACTTTCCCAGACGGTGTCCACCGCTTTAACCATTTTTTGATGCGCACGTTTTAGCAACGCCACGTCGGTGGTATTCGCGGTGTACATCCAGGTATCTGGCCAGAACCAGCCTTCCACCCATTGCGGGTTTTCCAGCTTCAGCGCCTGGGCAACGGTCTCGTAGTTATCATCACTCAGCGTATGCTTGATATACGGCGCATCGCGCAGTTGTTTGAGGTAATCGCTCAGGCGCATCCCTTCAACCAGGCGCAACGGGAACTGTGCCTCTTTACCGCTTTCCAGCAGTTGCAGCATGTCCCGCACCGTCATGTCGGGCGTAAAACGGTAGGTTCCGGCTTTAAAATGCGACAGGTCGGGTTCCACACGTAGCAGCCACTGGAACACGCGCGGGCGATTGATAACCTTGTCCGCATACAGCTGTTCGCCAAGGGCCAGACGGCCCGTACCCGCTTTCAGCGTAAAAATCGTCTCTTCTTTAATCAATAACTTACTGTCCGCCAGATGGCGAACTTTCCACATTCCCACTCCCGCGGCAATGCCCAGCACAACCAGCAATAACAGGACAACGAGTAACAGTTTTTTCATGACTAATTCGGGTGCTCACAAAGTGGGGCTAAAAAATCGAATAACAAACGTGATGACAGCAATGTGTCGCCACAGGCACGCACGGGAATAACAGGCATTAACGCATTACAGACGACGATTTCATCGGCCTGCATAACCTCTTCCAACCCGGCATACTTTTCGACAATACTGAACGGCGATTGTGCCAGCATCCGGATACAGAATTGTCGCATAATGCCGTTCACGCCAGCCTGATCCAGCCGGGGAGTGTAAACCACATCACCCTTACGCCAGAACAAATTAGCCGCACAGCATTCCGTAACCCATCCCTCACTGTCAAGAACCAGTGCTTCATCTGCGTCCGTCTGCTCAAGATGAGAGCGAATCAACACCTGCTCGAGTCGATTCAAATGTTTAAGCCCGGCAAGCATCGGATTGCGCCCCAGACGAACAGGACTTAACGCCAGCACGATGCCTTGCTTTCGCCAGCTATCATAATGCGCAGGGTAAACAGAGACGGAGAGGATACGGGTCGGCTCATGGCAGCTTGCCCCACTGTAACCGCGACCGCCACTGCCACGACTGATAATCACTTTCAGTACGCCACGCGCATGCCCTGCAGCCAGTTTTCCCATTTCAGCTTGCAGTTCTGACCACTTATCGAAGGGGATAAACAATGTTTGGCATGCGTCCTGTAAACGCTGGAGATGCGCTGCAAAAAAGCAAATTTCGCCGTCGGTAATACGCGCAGTGGTAAAGCAGCCATCGCCAAACTGCGTCGCCCGATCGCTTGCAGCCAGCATATCCTGCTCACGGCCATTAATTAAGAACATAGTGGCTCCTTATTCGTGGTCCGCTAGTTTGGCAGGATGAGTCAACCAGGACAAGGACTGAAAGCTGAATAAAAAAAGGCCCGACAAGCGGGCCTTTTCTCTTAGAGCCAGGTAAGTTACCTGCTGGTGCTTAGATCTTTTTGAAGATCACAGAACCGTTGGTGCCACCGAAGCCAAAGGAGTTACACAGTGCGTATTCCATACCGCTAACCTGACGCGCCTCGTGCGGAACGAAATCCAGGTCACAACCTTCATCTGGGTTATCCAGGTTGATGGTTGGTGGAACAGCCTGATCGCGCAGCGCCAGAATAGAGAAAATAGACTCTACCGCGCCCGCAGCACCCAACAGGTGTCCGGTCATGGATTTGGTTGAACTAACCATCACGCTACGTGCAGCATCACCAAACACCGATTTCACGGCCTGGGTTTCTGCTTTATCACCTGCTGGTGTGGACGTACCATGCGCATTGACATAGCCAATACGACCAGGTTCAATCGCCGCATCACGCAGCGCATTGACCATCGCCAGTGCAGCACCTGCACCATTTTCCGGAGGTGATGTCATATGGTAAGCATCGCTGCTCATACCAAAGCCAACCACTTCAGCATAGATTTTTGCGCCACGTGCTTTCGCATGCTCGTACTCTTCCAGCACCACCATACCTGCGCCGTCGCCCAGCACAAAACCGTCACGCTCTTTATCCCACGGACGGCTTGCCGCTTGCGGGTTATCGTTACGCGTAGACAGCGCACGTGCTGCGCCAAAACCACCCACACCCAGCGGTGTACTGGCTTTTTCTGCACCACCCGCAACCATCGCGTCCGCATCGCCGTATGCAATGATACGCGCGGCATGACCGATGTTGTGCACGCCTGAAGTACAGGCCGTGGCGATGGAGATGCTTGGCCCTTGCAGGCCGTACATGATGGTCAGATGACCCGCCACCATGTTAACAATCGTCGACGGAACGAAGAACGGGCTGATCTTACGCGGTCCACCATTTACCAGAGAGGTATGGTTTTCTTCGATAAGACCGAGACCGCCAATACCGGAGCCGATAGCGGCGCCAACACGGTGAGCGTTCTCTTCCGTAATTTCGAGGCCAGAATCCTGCATGGCCTGAACGCCAGCGACAATTCCATATTGAATGAAGGCATCCATCTTGCGCTGTTCTTTGCGCGAGATAATGTCGTCACAGTTAAAATCCTTTACTAAGCCAGCAAATTTCGTTGCATAGGCGCTAGTATCGAAATGGTCGATCAGGCTGATGCCACTCTGACCGGCAAGGAGAGCTTTCCAGGTAGACTCTACGGTATTGCCGACAGGAGACAACATGCCCAGTCCGGTCACAACTACACGACGCTTAGACACGGTTGTCCTCCAGGGAGGGAAAAATAATTCAAGTGGGAAAAAAAGATAAAACTCAGGCGGTCGAATGACCGCCTGGAGATGTTCACTTACGCCTGGTGGCCGTTGATGTAATCAATGGCAGCCTGAACGGTAGTGATTTTCTCAGCTTCTTCGTCCGGAATCTCAGTATCAAACTCTTCTTCCAGAGCCATTACCAGCTCAACGGTGTCAAGAGAATCCGCGCCCAGGTCTTCAACGAAGGAAGCATTGTTAGTAACTTCTTCCTGCTTAACGCCAAGCTGTTCGCCGATAATTTTCTTAACGCGTTCTTCGATAGTGCTCATACTCTTAAATTTCCTATCAAAACTCGCTTTCGCGATGGTTTTCGTAGTGTATAAAATGTTGAAAAATTTGCAACTAAATCCCGGCAGGTCTTACCACGATTTTGCGCTATTTTGAGGCCATTCACCCTAATAACGCAAATATTTTTCAATCGTGGTTAAACCATGTACATCCCGCCGTTGACGTGCAAAGTCTCACCTGTGATGTAACTTGCTTCGTCGGAAGCTAAAAATGCAACCGCACTGGCGATTTCCTGAGCGCCACCAAGGCGACCCGCAGGAACCTGCGCCAGAATACCCGCACGCTGATCATCTGACAGCGCACGCGTCATGTCCGTTTCAATAAAGCCCGGAGCAACAACGTTTACAGTAATACCACGGGACGCGACTTCACGCGCCAGTGATTTACTGAAGCCGATCAGACCCGCTTTCGCCGCAGCGTAGTTAGCCTGACCCGCATTTCCCATGGTACCAACCACAGAACCGATAGTGATAATACGACCATGACGCTTTTTCATCATAGCTCGCATTACCGCTTTTGACAGACGGAAAACAGATGACAGGTTGGTTTCGATGATATCGTTCCACTCGTCATCTTTCATGCGCATTAACAGGTTATCACGAGTAATCCCGGCATTATTGACCAGGATATCGACTTCACCAAATTCTGCACGAATATTTTCCAGAACCGATTCGATAGATGCAGGGTCGGTCACATTCAACATCAGACCTTTGCCATTTGCACCTAAGTAATCGCTAATGGCCTGCGCGCCGCTTTCGCTTGTGGCAGTACCGATAACTTTCGCGCCACGGGCAACGAGTGTCTCAGCAATTGCGCGGCCAATGCCACGGCTTGCACCGGTAACCAGCGCGATTTTTCCTTCAAAACTCATGGTTTTCCTCTTTTATTGCTCTAGCGCCGCAGACATCGCCGCCGGCTCATTCAGTGCCGAAGCAGTCAGGGTGTCAACAATACGTTTCGTCAAACCGGTGAGGACTTTACCCGGACCGACTTCATACAGGTGCTCTACGCCCTGAGATGCCATAAATTCAACGGTCTTAGTCCACTGAACCGGGCTGTAAAGCTGACGAACCAGCGCATCGCGGATAGCATCGGCAGTGGTTTCGCACTTCACGTCAACGTTGTTCACAACGGAAACAGTCGGCGTGTTAAAGGTAATTTTTTGCAGTTCAACAGCCAGTTTCTCGGCTGCAGGCTTCATGAGCGCACAGTGAGATGGAACGCTAACCGGTAACGGTAACGCACGCTTAGCGCCAGCAGCTTTACAAGCTGCACCTGCACGCTCTACAGCTTCTTTGTGCCCGGCAATAACCACCTGACCCGGTGAGTTAAAGTTTACCGGTGAAACCACCTGACCTTCAGCAGACTCTTCGCACGCTTTCGCGATAGCGGCATCATCCAGACCGATGATAGCAGACATGCCACCTGTGCCTTCCGGTACGGCTTCCTGCATAAATTTGCCACGCAGTTCAACCAAACGTACGGCATCGGCAAAACCGATAACACCCGCACATACCAGCGCAGAGTATTCACCCAGGCTGTGACCTGCCATCAGCGCAGGCGTTTTACCACCCTGCTGCTGCCATACGCGATACAGCGCGACAGATGCGGTCAACAGCGCTGGCTGCGTCTGCCAGGTTTTGTTCAGTTCTTCTGCCGGACCTTGCTGAGTCAACGCCCAAAGATCATAGCCCAGCGCCGCTGAAGCTTCAGCAAAAGTTTCTTCAACAATTGGGTAGCTTGCTGCCATATCAGACAACATTCCAACGGTTTGGGAACCCTGACCGGGGAACACAAATGCAAATTGCGTCATGTTAAAATCCTTATACTAGAAACGAACCAGCGCGGAGCCCCAGGTGAATCCACCTCCGAAGGCTTCAAGCAATACCAACTGCCCTGCTTTAATTCGCCCGTCGCGGACGGCTTCGTCCAACGCGCACGGTACGGAAGCAGCGGACGTATTGCCATGTCTGTCCAGCGTGACGACGACATTATCCATCGACATCCCCAGCTTTTTCGCTGTTGCGCTGATAATGCGAAGGTTTGCCTGATGCGGCACCAGCCAGTCCAGCGCAGAACGGTCGAGGTTATTTGCTTCCAGCGTTTCATCAACGATGTGCGCAAGCTCGGTCACCGCGACTTTAAAAACTTCGTTACCCGCCATCGTCAGGTGAATCGGGTTTTCCGGGTTCACGCGATCGGCATTAGGCAGCGTCAGCAGTTCACCATAGCTACCGTCAGCGTGCAGATGGGTGGAGATAATACCTGGCTCTTCTGATGCGCTCAGTACAACTGCACCCGCGCCATCACCAAAAATAATGATCGTCCCACGGTCGGTTGGATCACAGGTGCGCGCCAGCACATCCGATCCGACAACCAGCGCATGTTTGACCGCGCCAGATTTTACATACTGATCGGCAACACTAAGTGCATAGGTAAAACCAGCACAGGCCGCTGCAACATCAAACGCCGGACAGCCTTTAAGCCCCAGCATACTTTGGATCTGGCATGCCGCGCTTGGAAATGCGTGGGTTGATGACGTGGTAGCAACCACAATCAGACCAATTTGTTCTTTGTCGATGCCGGCCATTTCAAGTGCACGGTTAGCGGCGGCAAAGCCCATCGTCGCAACGGTTTCATTTGGCCCAGCAATATGGCGTTCGCGGATACCTGTACGAGAGACGATCCACTCATCAGATGTCTCGACCATTTTTTCCAAATCGGCGTTAGTACGCACTTGTTCAGGCAGATAGCTGCCAGTACCAATAATCTTCGTATACATGTACGCTCAGTCACTTTTTGGTTATATACCGCCACGAGCAAATCGCTGGTACGTTGACAGCACCCTCAGCCGGCACTGTTACCTGTGCACTCGTGAGTTGATACTTTCGCCACCGTCCAGCAGTTCGAATCCAGCTGGGTATACAGATTCCAGGCGAGCGGCAATTCGCTGAGGAACTTGTCGCTGCACCGCCTGCACTGCCTGTTCAATCGCGACTTCAAATGCTCGCTGATTGGCAGCACCATGACTCTTAATCACCGTGCCGCGCAATCCTAACAGACAGGCGCCATTATACTGGTCGGGGTTGAGGTGACTAAATCGCCTTGTCAGGCTTTTTTGTAACCAACGTTTTAATAACAGCAGCCACCACGACCGTTTTTTGCCCTCACCCTGAGATTTCAGCAGTGAAAGGAACATTCTGACAACACCTTCCATCGTCTTTAATGTGACATTACCTGTAAAGCCGTCACAGACCAACACATCCGTTTTGCCAGTCAGCAACTCATTGGCTTCAAGATAGCCTATATAATTGATAGAAGGGATTGTTTTTAGCACAGCAGAAGCGTCCCGAATACTGTCGAGACCCTTAGTTTCTTCTTCGCCTATATTGAGTAACGCAACGCGAGGCCTGGCAATCCCAACCACCTCTTCTGCCAACACGGAACCCATAACGGCAAATTGCACCAACATCGTACTGTCGCAATCCACGTTGGCGCCTAAATCCAGCACCACCGTTTTGCCCTTTTGCTGATGCGGTAAAACCGTGACCAGCGCAGGACGCTCAATACCCTCAAGGGGTTTGAGCAAGAGTTTCGCAAGACCCATTAGTGCGCCCGTATTACCAGCGCTGACACAGGCTTGCGCTCGACCTTCTTTCACGAGCTCCAGGGCAACACGCATTGAGCTTCCACGACTGGCGCGGATTGCTTGCGAGGGCCGGGCATCACTGGCAATAACTGACTGAGCAGGGATAATCTGCAGACGTGAACGTTGTTCGAAGTCAGCTTTGGCAAGTAATGGCGTGATTGTATCGGGATCCCCGACTAAAAGAAGTGTGAGTTGCGAATTAGAATTCAGTGCCTGCAATGCTGCAGGCACTGTCACGGTAGGGCCAAAATCTCCCCCCATGACATCTAACGCCAGGGTTAGACGTGTCAAGGTATCGTCGCTGCCCGGTTAGGTGTTTCCCCAGTTACCCGGGGAAAGCCTCACTAAGCTTCATCACGCGTGTACTCTTTGTTTTTCTCACCAAAGTGGGAAATCCATTGAGTCATGCGTGATTACTTAGCGATTACCTTACGGCCACGGTAGAAACCGTCGGCAGTGATGTGGTGACGCAGGTGTTGTTCACCAGAAGTTTTGTCTACAGACAGGCTGGTGACTGCGGTCAGAGCGTCATGAGAACGACGCATGCCACGTTTGGAACGGGTTGGTTTATTCTGTTGTACGGCCATGGACCTTACTCCTCAATTACTTACGCTTTAAGCTGGCTAATACGGCAAATGGGTTTGGTTTTTGCGCTTCATCAGGCAATTCGCCAAAGACCATGTCCGCCTCGGACACTTCACAGTGTTCAGAATCATGCACCGGAACTACCGGCAAGGAGAGGATAATCTCATCTTCAACCATTGCAAGCAGATCGATTTCACCGAATTCGTTAACCTCAATCGGCTCATACGCTTCCGGGAGTGCTTCAGCCTGCTCGTCAGAACGGACAGGACTAAAACAATATGTTGTGTGAACATGAAGTGGGAACGGTTTCCCGCAACGCTGACACTCGAGCGTAACCGAAACCTTCGCATCACCGGTTATAACGGCAAGGCGCTGGTTATCGATAGCGAACGACATGGAGCATTCCACATCACTGTCCACACTGACTACAGAATCGGCGACGCGCTCAACCAGATCAGAAGTATAGATACCTTCATAATCGAGGCGTTTTTGAGCCGTACGAACCGGATCAAGAGTCAGGGGTAATTTTACCTTTTGCATAGGGCGCGCATATTAACTTTGTAACGTCATATAGTCAAAGAAAAAGGCAGCCTGTGGTTGCCTTTTGCCAATAATTCGCACACATTGCGGGTCATCGACTTAAAATCGATCACGACAAGCCATCGCAGCCAGCTTGAAGGACGCAGTCCATAGTTTAAAATGGCTCTCATCATTACGCTATATGCGGGGGAAAAAATATGCCTCAACTTATTCTTGCGTCTACCTCTCCCTGGCGTCGCGCTTTGCTCGAAAAATTGGCCATCCCGTTTGAATGCGCAGCCCCAGAGGTTGATGAAACCCCCTTACCCGGCGAAACACCCCGGCATTTAGTGTCACGCCTGGCACAGGAAAAAGCGCAATCCCTTGCCCATCGGTTTCCATCACATTTGATAATTGGGTCTGATCAAATTTGTGTTCTTGATGGTGAAATAACCGGCAAGCCGTTAACGGAAGAAAACGCCAGACAACAATTAACCAAAGCCAGTGGAAATATTGTCACGTTTTATACCGGGCTGGCGCTTTATAATTCAGCTAATGGTCATCTACAAACCGAAGTTGAACCGTTCGATGTCCATTTTCGCCATTTAAGTGAAATGGAAATTGAAGATTACGTGCGTAAAGAACGCCCGTTACATTGCGCAGGTAGTTTTAAAAGTGAAGGATTAGGTATCGCACTCTTTGAGCGTCTGGAGGGCCGCGACCCTAACACACTGATTGGCTTGCCGCTGATCGCGTTGTGTCAGATGCTGCGCAGGGAAGACATGAACCCGCTGAACGCCTGATTAAAGAACTCCTGTACAGGCGTAATCAAGTAGGCCTGATAAGCGCAGCGCCATCAGGCGCGACGTAAATGTCTTATCCGGCCTACGGGTTTAACGCGATAAAATCGCAACGCGCATCAGGCTTTGCTGCGTAATACCTCGAGGCAGCGCTTCAACTGTTTATCTATTGGCGCTTCAATACGCATCACTTCCCCCGTACCCGGATGAGTAAACTTCAACGCTGCGGCATGCAGAAACAGACGGTTCAACCCCGTACCCGCCAGTTGCTTATCGAACTCACGGTCGCCATAGCGGTCATCAAAAGCAATCGGATGTCCGGCATATTGCGTATGCACACGAATCTGGTGCGTGCGTCCGGTCACGGGGCTGCAGCGGACAAGCGTGGCAAACGCATAGCGCTCCTCCACTTTAAAACGGGTTTCCGACGGTTTCCCTTCCTGATTTACCCGCACGATACGCTCGCCGCTTTGCAGAATGTTCTTTAACAAAGGTGCCTGCACAGCTTTGACATGCGATTGCCACTGACCCCTTACCAGCGCCAGATAGTCTTTTTGCATCCCTTTTTCACGCAATTGTTCATGTAGTGAACGCAGCGCCGAGCGCTTTTTGGCGACCAGCAAAACACCGGAGGTATCACGGTCCAGGCGATGCACCAGTTCAAGGAAACGCGCTTCCGGACGTAAGGCACGTAAACCTTCGATCACACCAAAGCTTAATCCGCTGCCGCCATGGACGGCGGTGCCAGAAGGTTTGTTAAGCACCAAAATATGGTCATCTTCATACAAAATGACATCCGTCAGCGCAGCGACCTTCTGCAAATTCGGAGAAATCGCTTCTTCTTCACGCTCAGCGACACGCACTGGCGGAATACGCACAATATCCCCGTCTTCGAGTTTGTACTCAGGTTTGATGCGTTTTTTATTCACCCGCACTTCGCCTTTACGCAAAATGCGATAAATCATACTTTTCGGCACGCCTTTAAGCTGGGTGCGCAAAAAGTTGTCGATGCGTTGCCCTGCTTCATCGGCAGTAATGGCAACTATTTTTACGGCTGGAGTCTCTGTTTTCATGGGGGCCGATTTTAAATAGCCATCAAGATTCGCGCCACACATTTTTCTATGCTTATATTAACTGCTATACCTGATTACTTAAGTTTGACAGAACCGATTTGGTGGTTATTAAAGCAATCACCAGGCGGAAGTGTAAAAACTGTGAGTAACCGGGTGATAAATGGCAAAAGTCATCTTGCTATAACAAGGTTAGCAGTGGAATAATGAGCTTGTTTCCGTGTTGAATCTTGTTAAAACAAGAACTTTTCCGGAATGACCCAATTTTGCCCGACCGATCATCAACGCAGCAATGGCGTAAGACGTATTGATCTTTCAGGCAGTTAGCGGGCTGCGGGTTGCAGTCCTTACCGGTAAGTGCTCTATGGATTTCGCGTTGTAGGAAGGCGGCAAGTCTGGGAACCCCCAGAAGCTTACTCCTGTAAGTGTCTGGGGTGAGAAGATGAAGCCAACGCACCAACAGCGTGAAAGACGACAAGCACAATGGAAGCTTCTCTGGAGAGTAATACCCAGACTGTTCCCCTGATAATTGCGCTGTGTTTCCGTATGAAATACAGGCAACCGACACTCTGCGCCTCTTTGAGCTGACGATAACCGTGAGGTTGGCGACGCGAATAGACACGAGGCCATCGGTTCACACCCGGAAAGGCATTTCTCTGCCCGCAGCTTAGTCGTCAATGTAAGAATAATGAGTAAGTTACGATGAAAAGAATGTTAATTAACGCAACTCAGCAGGAAGAGTTGCGTGTCGCCCTTGTAGATGGGCAGCGTCTGTACGATCTGGATATCGAAAGTCCTGGACACGAGCAGAAAAAAGCCAACATCTATAAAGGTAAAATTACCCGTATTGAACCGAGTCTGGAAGCTGCTTTTGTTGATTACGGCGCTGAACGTCACGGTTTCCTCCCGTTAAAAGAAATTGCCCGCGAATATTTTCCTGCAAACTACAGTTCCCATGGCCGCCCCAACATTAAAGATGTGTTGCGTGAAGGTCAGGAAGTTATCGTTCAGATAGATAAAGAAGAGCGCGGAAATAAAGGCGCAGCACTGACAACCTTTATCAGTCTGGCAGGCAGCTATCTGGTTTTGATGCCAAACAACCCGCGTGCGGGCGGTATCTCTCGTCGCATTGAAGGCGATGACCGTACCGAATTAAAAGAAGCGCTGGCAAGCCTCGAATTGCCTGATGGCATGGGGCTTATCGTACGTACCGCGGGTGTCGGTAAATCGGCCGAAGCACTGCAGTGGGACCTGAGCTTCCGTCTGAAACACTGGGAAGCCATTCAAAAAGCGGCTGAAAGCCGTCCTGCCCCGTTCCTGATCCACCAGGAAAGCAACGTTATCGTGCGTGCCTTCCGCGACTATCTGCGCCAGGACATCGGCGAAATCCTCATCGACAACCCAAAAGTCATGGAGATGGCGCGTCAGCACATCGCTGCGCTGGGTCGTCCGGATTTCAGCAGCAAAATCAAACTGTACACCGGTGAAATCCCGCTGTTCAGCCACTACCAGATTGAATCCCAGATTGAATCCGCCTTCCAACGTGAAGTGCGTCTGCCTTCCGGCGGCTCAATCGTTATCGACAGCACTGAAGCGCTGACTGCTATCGATATCAACTCCGCACGCGCAACCCGCGGTGGCGACATCGAAGAAACAGCGTTCAACACTAACCTTGAAGCTGCCGATGAAATTGCGCGTCAGTTGCGTCTGCGTGACCTTGGTGGCCTGATCGTCATCGATTTTATCGATATGACCCCGGTTCGCCACCAGCGTGCGGTAGAAAACCGTCTGCGTGAAGCCGTTCGTCAGGACAGAGCGCGTATTCAGATCAGCCATATTTCTCGCTTCGGTCTGCTGGAAATGTCCCGCCAGCGTCTGAGCCCGTCGCTGGGTGAATCCAGTCACCACGTCTGCCCGCGTTGCTCCGGCACCGGTACCGTACGTGATAACGAATCACTGTCGCTGTCTATTCTGCGTCTGATCGAAGAAGAGGCGCTGAAAGAAAATACGCAGGAAGTTCACGCTATTGTTCCTGTGCCGATCGCATCCTACCTGCTTAACGAAAAACGTACCGCGGTCAATGCCATCGAGACGCGTCAGAACGGCGTGCGCTGTGTGATCGTGCCAAACGATCAGATGGAAACCCCGCACTACTCCGTGCTGCGTGTACGCAAAGGGGAAGAAACGCCTACCCTGAGCTACCTGCTGCCGAAACTGCACGAAGAAGCGATGGCGTTGCCGACGGAAGAAGAATACGTTGAGCGTAAGCAACCTGAACAACCGGCACTCGCCACTTTCGCGATGCCTGATGTTCCGCCTGCCCCTGCACTGCAGGAGCCAGCCGTTAAAGCTGCCGCGCCTAAAGCTGCTGCCGCGACCGCACCTGTCGCTGCGCAGCCGGGTTTGATTAGCCGTTTCTTCGGCGCGCTGAAGTCCATCTTTGGCAGCAGTGAAGAAGTGAAACCGGTTGAACAACCGGCACCGAAAGCTGAAGAGAAAACGGAACGCCAGCAGGATCGTCGCAAACCGCGTCAGAACAATCGTCGTGACCGTAACGAGCGTCGTGATAATCGTGACAACCGTGGTGACCGTGACAACCGTAATGAGCGTTCAGAAAACGGCGAAAACCGCGATGAAAATCGTCGTAATCGTCGTCAGGCGCAGCAGCAGACTGCTGAAACTCGTGACAACCGCCAGCAGTCCAGCGATGTAGCAGACAAAGCGAAATCCGGTGACGAGCAGCAGGCTCCTCGTCGCGAACGCAACCGCCGTCGCAACGATGACAAACGTCAGGCGCAGCAGGAAGTTAAAGAGCTGAACCTGGCTGAACAGCCTGCGCAGGATTCCGAGCAGGAAGAACGCGTGCGTCAGCCGCAGACTCGTCGTAAACAGCGTCAGTTGAATCAGAAAGTTCGATTCACTGACAGCGCGCCGGTTGAAGCTGAAGCGGCGACCGCAGCCATTGTTGCTGAAACCGCCGTTGCTCAATCTGTTGAACAGTCCGCCCCGGCTCAACGTACCGAACTGGCTAAAGTCGATTTACCCGCAGTCGTTGCATCAGAGCAAGAAGACAACAACGAAGCACGTGATAATAACGGTATGCCTCGTCGCTCGCGTCGTTCTCCTCGCCATCTGCGCGTAAGCGGGCAGCGCCGTCGTCGCTATCGTGACGAACGCTATCCGGTTCAGTCGCCGATGCCGTTAACGGTTGCCTGTGCTTCTCCGGAATTAGCGTCCGGCAAAGTCTGGATTAGCTACCCTGTTGCCCGTACTCAGGACATGCAGGTTGAAGAACAGCGCGAACAGAAACTGGAGTTGGAACAAAACGCATCTGTGGCAGTAGAGCCTCAAGCCGCTGCAGCTGTCGTTGAGCACATCGTGGATGTCCCTGCACAGGCAGACGTCGCGCAACCCGATGTTAGCGTAGTGGAAACGCAGACCGTTGTGGCTGAAACGGCACACCCGGAAGTGATTGCTACTCCGGTCGAGCAGCAACCGCAAATTATCGCTGAATCTGACGCACCGGTTGCCGAGGAGATCGCTGCGAAAGCCGAACCTGTGGCTGAAGTTGTGGCTGAAGTTGTGGCTTCGCCGGTTATCGAAGAACCTGCGGACGTCGTTGTCTCCCAGCCTGAAGCGGTTGAAGAGATTGTCGAGGTTGTGGAAACAGCGCCTGTTGTTGAAGAGGTTGCAGCGCCGCAAGAAGTTGTTGCAGCACCTGTCGTCGAAACCGCAGTCGTTAAGTCTGACGCTGTCGCAACCCGTGTTGACGCAGAACATCTTCACAGCCATGCGACCGCACCGATGACCCGCGCTCCGGCTCCGGAATATGTGCCTGAAGCGCCGCGTCATAGCGAGTGGCAGCGCCCGGCATTCGCCTTTGAAGGCAAAGGTGCTGCAGGCGGACACAGTGCCAGCCATCAGGCAACCGCGCCAGCAACGCGACCGCAGTCTGTTGAGTAAGTCCTAAGCAATGAAAAAGCCGACCTCAGGGTCGGCTTTTTTTATACGTCGTGAACGCCCCTCATCCCTGCTACCTGTGGCATAACATCTTTCATCAACGCCAGAAATTTGCGTAAGCGGGTTGGATAATAACGAGCCCAGGGATAAACCAAATGCACGGGCAATGACGACGCATGCCAGTCAGGTAATAGCGTAATCAATCTTCCGCTGGCGATATCGTCTTCAACCATCCAGCTTGAGACAAGCGTAACCCCCAGCCCCGCAAGTGCAGCATTTCTGGCGACATAAATACTGTCGGTACTTAATCTGGGAGAAATATTTAACGTGATAGCTTCGTTACGCCGGTGGTGAAGTAACGACACGCTGTGCTGATAAAATGTATTTACCGCGATCCAGGGCAGCGCCGATAGCTGTTCAGGGTGAGTCAAAATCCCAAATTGCGCGAGAAGCTCAGGGCTTGCCACCATACTTCGCGGGACTTCAGCCAGTAAAACCGAGACCGTAGCAGGATCAACCTCAGCCCCAACCCGGATAGCGCAGTCGATATTGTCGCTGAGAAAATCAACGGTCTTATCATTCAGCATCCACTCAACAGATAACTGTGGATAGCGGGAAAGGAACTGCAGAAGCGGCTCAAGGAGTTGTTGTTGGCCGAACGCATGTGGCGCCCGAACCCGCAACGTCCCCACCGGTTCATCCTCCGTGATGTTCAGTCCGTCCTCCAGCGCCAGCCAGGCATCAATAATGTGTTTGGCATGCTGATACCCTCGCTCACCATCATCAGTCAGCTTCATTGCATGGGTGGTACGCATAATCAGCTTAACGCCCAACAGCGTCTCAAGGGATTGTAACCGCCGACTGACAGTTGCCTGGGTGGTGCCCATTTGCTTTGCCGCCGCTGAAAGCGAACCGGCCTCGACGATGCGCACAAACGTGCGCATCAATTCCACCCTATCTATACGTTCAGTTTTTATCATTTAGTCGTTATTCATACGCGTAACGTATAACTGTTTTACCACTGCGCTCGCTACCGTGCTACCGGTTGAAGGATAAAAATAGCCGCACATCCCGTGATTGAGGAATCATTTGTGAACACACACACCGCACTTTCCCGTTGGGTTATTTTTGTTCTGGCACTGGGCGCTGGGTTCAGCGTTGCCGCAATCTATTATGCCCAGCCTCTTTTACCTTTAATGGGTCAGGACCTGGCCTTAAGCGTCACCGGCATGGGGCTTGTGCCAACGCTCACCCAGGCAGGATACGCGCTGGGCATTTTGTTTTTGTTGCCGCTGGGCGACCGTTATGACCGCCGGACATTAATCCTGCTAAAAAGCGTCTCTCTTGCCGCGCTGCTGTTGGCCTGCAGCTTTACCGGTCAGTTGCATTCGCTACTGCTGGTTAGCTTATTGATGGGGATGGCAGCGACCATGGCTCAGGATATCGTGCCAGCCGCAGCCATCCTTGCGCCTGAGGGCAAGCAGGGAAAAACAGTAGGTACCGTCATGACCGGTCTTCTGCTGGGGATCCTACTCTCGCGGACCATCAGCGGGCTGGTAGGTGAAGCCTATGGCTGGCGGGAAATGTACCAACTTGCCGCCGTCAGTATTGCCGTGATTGCCGTACTGATGTGGAAAATGCTGCCCCGCTTTACGGTCTATTCCACGCTGAGTTATCCGGCATTAATGTTCTCCATGGCGCAACTGTGGCAGCGTTATCCTGCACTGCGCCGGGCGGCGTTGGCACAGGGCTTCCTGTCTATTGCCTTTAGCGCCTTCTGGTCAACACTGGCGGTTATGCTCTCTGAGCATTACCACATGGGCAGTGCGATGGCGGGAGCATTTGGTATTGCAGGGGCAGCCGGGGCGCTGGCAGCCCCTATGGCAGGTCATCTGGCAGATAAAGTAGGTGCCGGACGGGTAACACAGTTGGGGGCGCTGTTCGTCACGCTTTCATTTGCCCTGATGTTCTTGCTTCCGGCCCTGCCAGTACAGGGGCAGTGGCTGCTGATTGCCCTGTCAGCGATAGGCTTTGATCTCGGACTGCAATCCAGCCTGGTCGCCCACCAGAACCTGGTTTATAGCCTGGAGCCTCAGGCAAGAGGTCGTCTGAATGCGTTGCTATTTACCATGGTGTTTATCGGCATGGCGCTGGGTTCTGTACTCGGAAGTCAGGCCTATGCGCTGGCAAACTGGGAAGGCGTGGTGACACTGGCCACTTTCAGCGGCGTTGTTGCGCTGGTAATTAGACTGACCGGTAAATTGCCTGTTAGCCAGACAACTGCAGCCTAAAAAAATGCCCGCTCCGGGGTGTATGTGGAGCGGGCAGACAAACATATCCAGTTTCATGATATGTTTCAAAAAGGATCGTTACCGGTTGAGCTGGAACAGTGACATTCCCTGCATATCGGTAAACGTTTTATACGATGCCTGTAGCGCAGCCTGCTGCATAACATACGAAGAAATCGCCGCATTCCAGTCAACATCAACCAGATTGCTCATCTGCTGCGTTTGACCCAACGCGCGATCGGCCCCCAGCGAGTCCAGAGCGCTAAGTTCACTGAGTTGCGTACCGAGTTCAGCACGAACAGACAGCACGTTATTCAGTGAGTTCTTCAGACCACGGTTGGATTTATCGATGGCTGCTTTGGCTGCATCTCTTGCCGCATCATCGCCTTCAATCGGCGTATTCAGGGCCGCAATAGCGGAATCCAGCATGGCGAATAAGTTCGTTTCTGACTTGCTTCCATCTGGCTCCGGAACCGCGTTGCTGGTCACCGAGTCAAAAATCTTATCCCCGGTATGACCAATCACCATTGACCGAGCGGCATCGACCTGTTGGGTAATATTTTGCGTTCCACCACTATAGGCACCATCAGTCTGGGCAAATGGTGGGGCTTCCGTTTTGTAGCCGCCAAAGATATAACGACCATTACCGTCGGTACTGTTCGCCAGATTCATTAACTGATCGCGGATCCCTTGCAAATCAGTTGCCAACGATGCCCGGTTATCATCACTCAATGTCCCATTGCCAGCATTGACAATTTTTTCCTGTGCCGCGGTAATAGCGGTCGTCGCCCGGCTTAACACGTTCTCTTCCAGTGACACTTTTTGCGTCGCGAAAGTACGCGCCAGCGTATATTGGCTGTTCTGTGCCTGAGCCTGTGAAAGCACCACGGCCTGTGATGCGGCAATCGGATCGTCAGACGGGTTGTTCACGCGTTTCCCCGTTGACATCTGCTCGCCAAATTTCAACCATTCAGCCTGAGAGTTGGTGATGCCGCGCATATTCTGCTGGTACATCATCTGAGTACTGATACGCATTGAGTTCCTCTCCCTTAGCGAATATTCAGCAGTGCATCAAAGAGCGAATTCGCCGTTTGCAGTACCTGAGCGTTGGCCAGGTAATACTGCTGATAACGCTGCAAATTCCCGTACTCTTCGTCGAGGTTAACCCCGGAAATAGACTGTTGCTGATTTGAAAGCTGCGTGACCACGTTGTTTTGCGTGGTGCTGCTGGTTTTTAAGGTCGCCGTTTTGTTCCCGACATCGCTCACCAGCGTAGCGTAAGCATCGTTAAAGGTTTTATTCCCGATGGTTGCCTTGGTTTGCAGATCCAGCAGTTTCTGGCCGTTACGGTTATCGCTTTTACCTTTATCAACATTGGGATCAGTGTCATTTTTGGACACTTCAGCCATGGCGATTTTCGACTCATCGGTCACCGCCACTTTCATATTAATAATGGCGTCACCCACGGGTTTCACCGTAAAGCTGTCATTTGCCAGCGCACCATTTTTGACGGTGATTTCCAGCCCATCAAACGACATTTTTCCGCCAGTAACCGTCGGCTTAAAGCTGGTATTGTCAGCCAGACGGGTTACCTGCCAGTCAGTACCATCAAACGTAATTTTATAGTCGGTTGCCTGCACCGACGAGCTATCCGTCATTTTAACATCAAGCGCACCGGTCCCTTTATTCTTCGTATTGCTAAGGACTGCCGGGCCACCAATATCGAAAAAGTTTTTGCCCGGGTCGCCGTTGGCATCAAAACCTTCTTTGTGCTGCGTGTTAAACGCATCAGCAAAGGCGAGGGCCAACTGACCAAGGGTATTACGCGTCTGGTCGAGTTCCTGCGAACGGAACGTCAACAGCCCGCCCAGCGAACCGGTCGTGATCAGTTTTTCCGGGATGGCAACTTCTCCGGCCACGCCGTCAACATAAGCGACGGTCGTGCGAGAGGGATCATCGCTGGAAGGTACAGCAGCCAGTTGGCGAGCATTGCTGCCTTGCACCAGCGAATAGCCATTCGCCATGGTCACGTTGTAGGTGCCGCCGTCCTGAATGCTGACTTCCACACCGACAATCTTGTTCAGATCACTCACCAGTTGATCGCGCTGATCGAGCAGATCGTTAGGTGATGCACCCGCACCAACGCCGGTCAAACGGGAGATTTGGTCGTTAAGGCTGGCAATTTGCTTCGAATAGTTGTTGATTTGATCGACGCTGGCCTTAATCGCAATATTGACCTGCTTATCCTGATCGCGCAGATATTGGTCCGTCGTTCTGAACTGATTGACTAAGCCATCAGCTTTACCGATAAGTGCCTGACGCGCCGCCGGATCTTCTGCGTTACTCACCAACGTCTGCAGGCTGGTAAAAAAGCCCTGCATCGACGTTGAGATCGAACTGGTTTTGCTGGCGAGCAGGTTGTCGATTTTTGACATTTGCTCGTAACGTGTCGTCAGACCGCTGCTCTGGTTCTGCGCCGCACGTAACTGATTAGTGATAAATGAGTCATACTCACGCTGTACGCCAGAAACATAGACACCATTGCCGACCCAGCCCCCCGCACCCAGCGTGCTGTTCGCTTGCGCCATAATTGTCGTTTGTCGGGTATAGCCGGCAACGTTATAGCTGGAGATGTTATTACTGGCAGTGTTCAACGCGGCCTGCGCTGCGCTGAGTCCACTCATCGCGTTATTAATCAAGCTGGACATGGAGGTTCCTTGTAATCCTTCAATACTCGGTATTATCGGCAGCAGGTCAGCAGACTTGAGCTATTTAAAAGAGATTATCGAGATTCGTGCTGTAGGTTTTACTCACCTTTTCGCTCATCGATTTTAGCTGCTGGATCATGCTGGTTAATTTGCGCGCATAGTTAGGGTCAGTGGCGTACCCCGCATTCTGCAATGCCTGGGCACCCTGCTCTGCGGTCGCGGCACCGGTCACCGCTGCGTAACGCGGATTGCGGGATATCAGACCGACATAATCCGACAGTGCTTCAAGATAGGAGCTATAAACACGGAATTTAGCTTTCACTTTTTTCGCCTCACCGTTTTCGTATTCGGTGGTGGTGATTTCAGTGGTCGGCCCTTTCCAGCTTCCCGAGGCTTTCACACCAAAAATGTTAAAACTCGGCTCGCCGTTCTCCCGTCGAATTTGTCGTTGCCCCCACCCGGACTCCAGCGCCGCCTGCGCCAGAATCAGATGATGAGGAACCCCACTCTGCTGACTGGCCAGTTTTGCCGGCAGCGAAAGTTGAGCCAGGAAGTCTTTGCTGTCACCCGACAGCGGCTCATCATTGCTTTCCGTCGCCCGGGGAATGGCTTTACGCACCAGTTGCGTCAGCGCCTGATTTTGATAGCTGGTCACCGTTTCCAGCGAGAACTTCATCGGCACCTGCGGCGCATCATCCGCAGGTTGCACCTGCCCTTCGGTCATCTGCTTGACCATCATTTCAGCCAGCCCCAGACCTTTTCCTGCCGTCATCTGCTGGGCGATCTGTTGGTCATACATGCTGGTGTATAAACGCGTGGAGTCGCTGCTAAACACACCGTCTTTTGGCAACGCCTCGCGCATACTTTTCAGCATCATTTGCACGAACATCCCTTCAACCTGGCGGGCGACCGGGCGGATATTTGCCGCCGGGTCCTGACCCGCTTTCGCTTTCAGTTCGTTCAGTGATTGTGCATCCCAGGCGGCGCTGGTCAGCAGTTTGCTATCACCAATCATCAGATGATTTCCAGTTTGGCGCGCAGACAACCCGCACTTTGCATGGATTGCAGGATAGACATCAGGTCCATCGGTGTTGCTCCCAGCGCATTCAATGCACGTACGACGTTGTTCAGGTTGGCGCTGGAACGAACGCTCTGCAACGAACCACCGCTCTGGCGCAGATCGATCTGCGTTTGTGGCGTCACCACGGTTTGTCCACCACCAAACGGTGTATCCGGTTGGCTGACATTCGCCTGGCGGTTAACCGTAATCGACAGATTGCCTTGTGCAACAGCGCAACTATCCAGCGTCACCTCGCGGTTCATGACCACCGATCCCGTACGGGAGTTAATAATCACCTTCGCGTCCTGCGGCGTGACGTTCACTTCCATATTCTGGATATCCGCGAGGAAACGTACCTGCGAGCTATTGCCATTCGGGACGCGTACCTGGATCGTGCGTGCATCCAGCGCTGTTGCGCTGCCAAAGCCGCGCGAGCGGTTAATGGTGTCGGTAATTTGCTGTGCCATGGTGAAATCTTCATTATTCAGCTGCAAATTAATGGTGTTACCGCCGCCGAACTGGCTGGGTAATTCGCGTTCGATGGTCGCGCCGTTGGTAATACGTCCGCCATTGAGCTGGTTCACCTGCACGCTGCTACCACCCGCTGCGGCGCCTGCACCACCGACCAGAATATTCCCCTGCGCCAACGCATACACCTGGCTATCGACCCCTTTCAGCGGCGTCATCAGCAGCGTTCCGCCGCGCAGGCTTTTGGCGTTACCCATTGAAGAGACCACTACGTCAATAGTTTGCCCCTGACGACCAAAGGCCGGGAACTGCGCGGTGACCATTACCGCTGCCACGTTTTTCAGCTGCATATTGGTGCCGGTAGGCACGGTGATCCCCAACTGCGACAGCATGTTATTCAGCGTTTGTGTCGTAAACGGTGTCTGGGTGGTCTGGTCACCCGTACCGTCCAGCCCGACCACCAGCCCGTAGCCTATCAGCGAGTTTTCCCGCACGCCCTGCACGCTGGTCAGATCACGAATGCGATCGGCATGCGCAAAGGTGGTAGCCAGTACCAGTACCATTCCAACAAGAGTTTTAAACACTGGATACCTCGCTTACATCGGCGATAAATTAAGGAAGAAACGCTGCAACCAGCCCATATTCTGCGCTTCATTGATATAGCCGTTACCGACATATTCAATACGCGCATCCGCAACCTGCGTTGACGGTACAGAGTTGCTGCCGCTAATGGTGCGCGGGTTAACAACCCCAGAGAAGCGAATGAATTCAGTGCCCTGGTTAATGGCGATCTGTTTTTCACCCACGACATGTAAATTGCCATTCACCAGTACCTGGTCAACCGTCACAGTCAACGTACCACTGAAGGTGTTCCTGGCGTTCGCGCCGCCTTTGCCGTTAAACGAGTTGCCGCCAGAAGCCTCTACGTCGGCGCGCTCGTTGCCAAATAATCCCTGCAGGTAACGTGGTACCGTGTCAAACCCAAAGTTAGTTTTGCCATCACGACTGGCATTCGCCGAGGAGCTTTTGCTCGCACTGACGTTTTCCTGCAATACGATAGTCAACGTATCGCCAATATTGCGCGGACGGCGGTCTTCAAATAACGGCTGGTAGCCATAATTAATCGGCTGCGCAGACTGAAATATTGATCCATTCGCCACCGGCGTCGGGCCTGGAACTGGCTGGGCAGTCGTCGCGCCCTGCACGAGCGGAGTGGCCGGGATCCAGGCGCATCCTGTCAGTGAAACCACCAGCAGGGCCAAAATCGGGTATGGGTGAAGCGCGTATTTTCGCATTGCCTTCATCTTCAAAATCAGTGCGCCGGTGAGGTTTTCACCCCACCGGACGTCACTTTAGAGTTGCGTCAGTTTCTGCAGCATCTGATCGGTGGTCGATACCGCTTTACTGTTGATTTCATAAGCACGTTGAACCTGGATCATGTTGACCAGTTCTTCCGCCACGTTGACGTTAGAGGTTTCCACATAACCCTGGTACAACAGGCCCGCACCGTTCAGCCCCGGCGTGCTTTCGTTCGGTGCGCCGGACGATTGCGTTTCGGTGTACAGATTCTCACCAATACTTTCCAGACCGGTATCATTCATGAAGGTCGTCAGGTTGAGCTGTCCCACCTGAACAGGCGCAGCCTGGCCCTGCTGAGTCACACTGACAATACCGTCGCGTCCAATGGTGATGCTCAGCGAGTTAGCCGGAATAGTGATTGCAGGCTGCACCTGAAACCCCCCCGCCGTTACCAACTGACCGTTCTGATCCACCTGGAAAGAGCCATCACGAGTATAAGCTGACGTGCCATCTGGTAGCATGACCTGGAAAAACCCCTGGCCTTTAATCGCCACATCTTTACTGTTGTTGGTCTGCGACAGGTTGCCCTGACTGTGTAAACGTTCGGTCGCAACCGGACGCACACCGGTACCAATCTGCAAACCAGACGGCAGCGTTGTCTGTTCAGAAGACTGAGCGCCAGGCTGGCGAATCGTCTGGTACAGCAGATCTTCAAACACCGCACGCTGGCGTTTAAAACCATTAGTACTGACGTTTGCCAGGTTGTTGGCAATCACATCCATGTTGGTTTGCTGCGCGTCCAGGCCGGTTTTGGCGATCCATAATGAATTGATCATAAAATGTCCTGTATTAACTCATCGACAGCAGTTGGTTGGCACGGCCTGCGTTATCATCCACGCTACTGATAATCTTCATCTGCATTTCGAAGCGGCGAGCGCTGGCGATCATATCGCTCATCGCGGCAACCGGTTTGACGTTACTGCCTTCCAGTACGCCCGACATCACGCGGATGCTGGGGTCGGCTTGCAGTGTTGGTCCCCGGGTAGCCTGCGCTGCCGCACTCAGACGGAACATACCGTCATCACCACGTTGCACTTCACTTCCCGTCGCTTTAACCAGCTTCAGACGTCCTACTGGCGCCACCGTATTCGCGGGATCGCCGGGGTTGAGCGCCGAAATCGTTCCGTCAGCGGCGATAGTCACTTCCGACCCTTCCGGTACCGCTATAGGCCCAGCTTCGCCGATCACCGGATGTCCCTGAATGGTCAGTTCACCGGTTGGACTCACCTGAATTGCGCCATTGCGGGTGTATCCTTCGCTACCATCGGCGGTCTGCACAGCCAACCAGCCATCCTGCTGCAAAGCCACATCCAGCGGACGGGAGGTATAATCCATCTGGCCTGGCGTCATATCGGCCCCAGGCGTGGAGGCGACCACCAGCGTACGCGTTGGCAGCGAAAGCCCTTCTACGGGAACCGCACGCAGCGCGTTGAGCTGAGCACGAAAACCCGGTGTGGAGGCATTTGCCAGGTTGCTGGCCGTCACCGCCTGTTGATTCAGCGTCTGACTGGCCGCGCCCATGGCGGTATATATTGCGTGATCCATTAAGCCATCCCGTCAGGCGCTTAGCGCAGGTTGACCAGCGTGTTAAGGATCTGATCCTGGGTTTTGATGGTCTGCGCATTCGACTGATAGTTACGCTGAGCGACGATCATATTCACCAGTTCTTTACTCAAATCCACGTTAGAAGCTTCCAACGCACCGTTGGTCAGCTTGCCGAAGTTACCCGTACCCGCGGTACCCAGCAGCGCCACACCGGAAGCCTGAGTTGCTGCCCAGACGTTATCGCCCTGAGACGCCAGACCTTCGTTGTTGGCAAAGTTTGCCAGCACGATCTGTCCCAGAACCTGTTTCTGTTCGTTGGAGTAGTTACCGACTACGGTACCGTCATTGTTAATCTGGTAGCTCACCAGATCGCCTGGTTTGTAGCCGTCCTGGTTAGTGGCAACAATGTTGTTTGCACCGGTGTTCTGCTGCATGGAGTTCTGGAAACTCATTGCGAAGGTGACGGCCGGTGCGCCATTGAGCGCAGCTGTGGTGATATTGAATGTACCGCCGCCGATTAGCGCCCCATTGGTATCAAATTCCAGCGTGGACGTCGGTGCGGTTGGTACAGCAGCCTTAGGATCGCTGCTATCAATGGTATAGACAGCCCATTTGTTATCAGGCTGTTTTACAAAATAGGCGTTAACTTCGTGGGCATTGCCCAGGCTGTCATAAACGGTGACAGGGCCTTTTTTGTTATAGCTGTCAGCATCTTTCGGATCGAACTTTGTCGTTGTCGGGATTTTATCCGACGAGTTCAGGTTGATCTGCATTGAGGCCTTGCTGGTTGCCTGTGCCGCCATCAATGTATTGGGGATCGTGATCGGCCCCGGGTTCGCACCCTGCTGAACTGTCGGCGGCGTACCGGTCGCCGGATAGCCCGTCAGTTTCAGTCCCTGCATGTTAACGATATTACGGTTTTCATCGAGCTTGAACTGACCGTTACGGCTGAAGAAAACAGAACCATTGCTGTCAACCATACGGAAAAAACCGTTCTGGCTGATAGCCACATCCAGCCCACGTCCAGTGTTGGTGGTGGTACCATCGGTAAAGTCCTGGGTAATACCCGCAACTTTAACGCCCAGACCCACTTTAGAACCGGCGAACATATCGGCAAAGGATGCCGTACCGGATTTAAAACCGTAAGTGGCGGAGTTGGCGATGTTGTTACCAATGACATCGAGGTTGGTCGCTGCAGCGTTCAGACCGCTGACCGCTTGTGAAAAGGCCATGACTTACTCCTGATAAGTGTGAAGGCTTAAATTATCTGCCGTACTTCGTCGAGGGTGGTGGTTCCATAGGTGCCCAGGTCCAGCGTATTACCGCCGTTACTGCGGATAACACCCTGCACCAGCGCAAACTGTAGAGGCTGCGCCACAAGTTGCGTTCCGGCGTTGCTGGCCGCAATCGAAACGTTATACGAACCGCTCGGCGCATCCGTGCCGTCCGTCATGGTGCCATCCCAGGTAAAGGTGTGAACGCCCGCTTTCAACCCGCCAATATCAATGGTGCGTACCACCTTGCCGTCTTTATCGGTAATGGTTGCGGTAACCTTATCTGCCGGTTGCTGCAGCTCAACGCCAAACGGTGTCGTGGTCGTCGTTGCCCCTTCTTCCGCACCTTTACCGGTCAGAATGGTGGTCCCCGGGATCATGACGCCATGACCAATCAGCGTACTGGCCTGTAACGACTGGCTGCTATCGATCTGTCCGGAGATCGATCCCAGCGTGGTATTCAATTTTTCAATGCCGCTTACGGTACTAATTTGCGCTAACTGGGTAGTCAACTCATTGTTTTGCAGCGGGTTGGTCGGGTCCTGGTTTTTTAACTGCGCGACCAGAAGCGTCAGAAAGCTGCTTTGCAGATCAGCCGCGTTGCTCCCTGTCAGCGAACTTTTGCCAGTGGCAGCATTAACACCCGACGTACTCGGGTCATTCATTTTTACAGCAACGGACATGTGCGCCTCCTTTACTGGCCCAGCGTCAGCGTTTTAAGCATCAAGCTTTTTACGGTATTGAGCACTTCAACGTTTGCCTGATAACTGCGTGAAGCAGACATGGTGTTAACCATCTCGCCGACCACGTCGACATTCGGCATTTTTACATAGCCATTCGCATCCGCCAGCGGATTGCCCGGCTCATAAACCAGCTTGTCCGGCGCCTGACTTTCAATGACGTCAGCGACTTTTACGCCACCGGTTGCTGCGCCTGGCGCTGCATCGACCTGAAAAACAACCTGTTTTGCGCGATACGGCTGACCATCAGGTCCGGTCACGCTATCGGCGTTCGCCATGTTGCTGGCAGCCACGTTCAGACGCTGAGACTGAGCCGTCAGCGCAGAACCTGCGATATCAAAAATATTGAGCAACGCCACGGGTTAGTTCCCTCCTTGCAGCACGTTCATCATGCCCTTGATTTGCCCACCTAACGCGGTAAGCCCCATCTGGTACTTCAGGCTGTTATCCGCAAACTGCGTACGCTCCCGGTCCATATCCACCGTGTTGCCATCCAGAGACGGTTGGTCAGGAATGCGATAGAGCAACTCCGTAGATGGCACCGAGACAGTCTGGGCAGGAATGTGTTGTGCAGAGGTCAGCGTCAACGAAACACCGCCGGTTTCTTCCCGCCCGCGCACCATGACTTTTTTTAATTCACTGGCGAAATCCAGGTCGCGCGCCTGATACCCTGGCGTGTCGGCATTGGCAATGTTGGCCGCTAATATTTCCTGGCGTTGGGCGCGCAAATTCAGCGCTTCCTGTTGAAAACGTAAGGCGGCGTCGAGCTTATCGAGCATATCTCCTCCGCAAATGACAAAATTCAGCCGACAGCTTAAATCCCATCACGCGCGCGTTATCGCCGGAATAAACGCAAAATGCGTCGCTATTTGTTGCGTTGATGGCTGCGTCACACAGGTAGAATCCTGCCACTACCTGAAAAAGCGCGAGGTTTTGATGCAAACGTTTAAACGTGGAATAGTTGTGGCAGCACTGCTGTTCAGCCCTATGACGCTGGCACAAGACCTGAATTCGCAGTTAACCGCGTGGTTTTCCCAGCGCCTGGCCGGGTTTAGCGATGAGGTGGTCGTCACTGTCCGTACGCCGCCAAACTTGCAGCCCAGCTGTGACCAGCCTGCGCTGAGCGTGTCCGGCAGTGCGAAACTGTGGGGTAACGTGAACGTACTGGCCCGCTGCGCCAATGAAAAACGCTATCTGCAGGTCACTGTGCAAGCCACCGGCAACTATGTTGTCGCAGCGGCCCCTGTTGCCCGAGGAAGCGCCCTGAACGCGGCCAGCGTAACGCTAAAACGAGGTCGTCTGGATCAACTGCCGCCACGCGCCGTACTGGACATTAATCAGGTTCAGGATGCCGTGAGCCTGCGCGACCTGGTTCCCGGTCAGCCAATCCAGCTCACAATGTTGCGCCAGGCATGGCGGATAAAAGCGGGTCAGCGCGTGATGGTTATCGCCAACGGAGACGGCTTTCGGGTCAATGCCGAAGGTAAAGCGCTCAACAATGCAGCCGTCGCGCAAAACGCACGAGTGCGGATGATTTCGGGTCAGGTGGTGAGTGGAATCGTCGATTCTGATGGGAATATTCTTATTAACCTATAATAGGTTAAAGATTTTTTAGCGAGTGCCGATAGATAATCAACCAATGATTAAAGCGGGTCGCTATAGCGTAACCCCTCGATGAGGATAGAAAAAATGAGTATTGATCGTACCTCACCATTGAAGCCAGTAAGCACTGTCCAGCCACGCGAAACCAGCGACTCGCCGGTACAAAAAGCGCGGAAGGAAAAAACAGCGACGACAAACAGCACCAGCGTAATGCTGAGTGACGCTCAGGCCAAACTGATGCAGCCCGGCACCAATGACATCAACATGGAACGTGTCGAAGCGCTGAAAACCGCGATCCGTAACGGCGAGCTGAAAATGGATACCGGAAAAATTGCCGACTCGCTGATCCGCGAGGCACAGAGCTACCTACAGAGTAAATAAAGTATGACTCGTTTGTCAGAAATACTTGATCAGATGACGACCGTCCTCAATGACCTGAAAACGGTGATGGATGCTGAGCAGCATCAGCTTTCTGCAGGGCAGATCAACGGTAGCCAGCTACAGCGAATTACAGAAGAAAAAAGTTCTTTGCTGGCCACCCTCGATTATCTGGAACAGCAGCGCCGCCTGGAAAATGATGCCACGCGCAGCGCCAATGATGAGATTGCCGAGCGCTGGCAGACTATCACCAGGAAGACACAGCATTTGCGCGATCTCAACCAGCACAATGGTTGGCTGCTCGAAGGGCAAATCGAACGCAATCAACAGGCAATTCAAGTGCTGAAACCGCACCAGGAGCCGACGCTGTATGGCGCGAACGGCCAGACCTCTGCGGCACATCGCGGCGGGAAGAAATTCTCTATTTGATGATTGCCTGATGGCCTTGTGCTTATCAGGCAACGCTATTCTGTTGGCCGGATGCGGCGTTGCGCCGCCATCCGGCATCGGATGTTCATTACGCCGTCCGGCGTACAAACTCTTTCACTTTAAAGCCCAGCACGGCGAGAGCAGCAAAGTAAGCTGCAATACCTGCCACCACGACGGCCATCAGACGCAACAAACGCCATAACATCGTACCTTGAGACCAGTCCGGCATCATGTAAAGCATCCCTACCAGCGCGGCCGACATCACCAGCACAGAAATCACCAGTCGCATCAGGAACCAGGCCCAACCCGGTTGGGGAGTAAAGATTTTCTGCTTACGCAACTGCCAGTACAGCAATGACGCGTTCAGACACGCTGCCAGACCAATCGACAGCGACAGCCCGGCATGCTTCAGCGGCCCGATAAACGCCAGGTTCATTACCTGGGTCATAATCAGCGTTACAATGGCAATCTTTACCGGCGTTTTAATATCCTGGCGCGAATAGAAACCTGGAGCCAACACTTTCACCACGATCAAGCCAATCAAACCAACCGAGTACGCCACCAGCGCACGCTGGGTCATGGCAGCATCAAAGGCGGTAAATTTACCGTACTGGAACAGAGAAACCGTCAGCGGTTTAGCCAGAATACCCAACGCTACGGCGCTCGGTAATGCCAGCAGAAAACACAAACGCAGGCCCCAGTCCATCAAACGGCAATACTCGTCATGATTACCGCTGGAAAAGCTTTTGGACAGCGATGGCAGCAGGATAGTCCCCAATGCTACGCCGAGTACGCCAGACGGAAACTCCATCAGGCGGTCGGCATAGTACATCCATGAAACCGAGCCGGAAGCCAGAAATGAGGCGAAAATCGTATTGATGATGAGAGAAATCTGGCTGACAGAGACCCCAAGGATCGCCGGGCCCATTTGCTTCACGACGCGCATCGCCCCGGCATCGTGGAAGTTCACGCGCGGCAGCACCAGCATGCCAATTTTCTTCAAATGTGGAAGCTGATAAACCAATTGCAGCACACCGCCCACGGTGACAGCCCACGCCAGCGCCAGCACCGGCGGATGGAAATAAGGCGCGGCAAACAGCGCGAAGCCGATCATACTGATATTCAGAAACGTGGGCGCAAACGCCGGAATGGAAAAGCGGTTCCAGGTGTTCAGGATTGCCCCCACCAGCGAAGCCAATGAGATCAGCAGAATATAAGGAAAGGTAATTCGCAGCAGTTGGGTGGTCAGTGTGAACTTATCTGCAGTATCGGCAAACCCTGGCGCGGTGACCATTATCACCCACGGCGCAGCAAGCATCCCGGCCACCGTGACGACGGCCAGCGCCAGCGTCAACAGCCCGGAAACATAGGCGACAAACACGCGGGTGGCGTCTTCGCCCTGCTTACTTTTGTATTCGGCAAGAATCGGTACAAACGCCTGAGAGAACGCTCCCTCAGCAAAAATGCGGCGCAGCAGGTTAGGAAGTTTGAATGCCACAAAAAAGGCATCTGTCGCCATCCCTGCGCCAAAGATTCTGGCGACAATCGCATCACGTGCAAAACCCAGCACACGTGAGAACATCGTCATCGAGCTGACGGCTGCCAGCGATTTTAATAAATTCATCTATGTTGTATTCCAGACTCTGAGGCAGAACCCCGCATAATCAGCCCATTTACCGGATAAGACATAAGCGCCGGTATCCGATAATTTCGCAGTGCCTGCTGGCAACGCCTTTGCGTCTTATCAAGCCAACAAACCAGCCAAGGGTTGAAAAGAGGTGTTATTTTTGAGTTGGCATATAGTACCTGGATTACATTGAATTACTACCGCCAGATGTTACAGGGGGTTATTCCGCCATCGCCTCCCGCCACAGCATTTCGACAACGCGCTGGGCCAGTAGCGCCTGTTCGCCTGCCGTCTGCGGAACCGTCTGATTTTGCACGCACTCAATAAAATGGCGTGCGCATCCGGCAAAACCACGCTGTTCCAGGGTGGTTTGCCAGCCTGCTACCGGCTTGTGCACTACGCCTTGCCCACGTTCCTCGCGCCATTCACGCATATCCGTAACGTCAATCAGGCCACCGTCCGTCACCGCCTGCACGCTCTCGCGTTGGCTACCAGCACGGCGGTGCATACTGGTGGTTATCTGTAGCTGATCGGCAGAAAAATGATGTTCAGCATAAAGCATTTCACCGATGTCATTTGTTAACAGCGTGCCGCCATTAAGTTGAACCTTTCCTCCTGCCAGCCACAGCGCGGTGTCTATCACGTGCAGATAATCATCCAGCAGCGTAAAACGCAGATCGTGCGGCCCGACGCTGTTCGTACGGTGCTTGTCCATACGGACTGACGCCGCATTGCCCAACTGCACCTTTAGATCCTGATACAGCGGCGCAAAGCGACGATTAAATCCAACCATTAGCGTCAGTTTTTTCCGCGCCGCCAGCTCCACCAGTTGTTCAGCTTCGCGCAGATTTTCTGCCAGCGGCTTGTCCACACAAACATGAACGCCGGCATTCAGCAACTCACTCACTACGGCGTAGTGAGTGGCGGTACTGGAATGAACGAAAACGGCATCACAGGTTGCCGCTAAATTCTGTACGGAATCAACGTATGGCATTCGCCAGGTCTCACAAATACGCTGCGCTTTTTCCCGCGAGGGGGACCATGCGCCCTGCAGCGTCCAGTCCGCAGATGCGCCCAACACTGGCAACCATGCCTTTTGCGCGATGCCCCCTAACCCGACCACGCCAATACGCAATTTTCCCACGTTAGTCTCCCAGGTGTGCCAATAACGAATCGAGCCGCTGTTTCAACTCTGCCACTTCGGTTTCCAGCGCTTTAACACGCGCCTGCAAATCTCCGGACGCCGCCTGCGGTTCATCTGCCGCAGCGAGTGACTCATCAACCTCGCCACAAAACAGGTGCATATATCGACTTTCTCGTTTCCCAGGTTCACGCGCCAGGCGGACCACATAAGGGCCATCTTCCCGGGTAGCCAGTTTCTCCAGCGTCGACTCCACTTCCGCCATATCGCTGAACTCATACATGCGGGATGCGCGGCTACGTAATTCACCCGGTGTTTGAGCACCACGGAGTAACAGCGTGGTGATCAATGCCACTTCACCCGCGCTAAGCTTAAGATTGCCAAACTCTGAATTACAGAACCGCTGTTCGTATTTGGTCACGCGATTACCAAAGCCGCTCACCGTACGCAGAAAATGTCGCTTAACCAGGTTATCCAACTGCTCCTGCACGTCGGCTTCCGATAGATTCATCACCGGTTCACGGTTGGTTTTTTGATTACACGCGGTCACCACACCATTCACGGAAAGGGGATATTGTTCCGGTGTAGTAACCTGCTTTTCTAATAAGCAGCCAATCACACGGGCTTCGGTGGCGGTTAATTCGTATTTCATCGTCTTCTCCATTATTCAGGCCGTGCGCCTGAAACTTAGCGACCGGGGGTCCATTCTGATGTTGTCAACGCCGTCAGCACATGATCGCGCCACTGTCCATCAATCAGCAGATAGTCTTTTGCATACCCTTCTTTCTCAAAGCCGAGTCGCGCCAGCAAATCGCCGCTACGCTTATTGTGTGGCATGTAGTTCGCCATAATGCGGTGAATATGTTGCGTCCGCTGCACATAACGAATAGCGGCGGTCAGGGCTTCGTACATCAGCCCCTGCCCTTGCCACTTCTGCGCAATGGAATAACCGAGATAACAGGCGTGGAAAGATCCGCGCACCACGTTCGAGAAGTTCGCAACGCCGATAATTTCTTTTTCGTCAGGATCGAGCAACGCGAAATACCAGGCTGTGCCTTGTTTATGGAATTCAGAGATCATGCTCAGACGCGCCTGCCAGCCAGAGGGGTAGCAGTGGCTTTCATCGCGGATAGGTTCCCAGGGCTTTAAGAAATGACGATTCTCTGCGTAATAATCTGCCAGACGCCAGGCATCACGCTCATGCACCAAACGCACGACCAGGCGGTCCGTGGTTAAGCGCACTTTTGGCACGTTACTGCGATAGCCAAACATTCTATACCTACTCCTTCCCGTAACGTCTTCAATACGCAATTCGCATTACTATACCTGTGCAAATACACCCTGTGAAAAGAGCAAAATGCCATTTTTTGAATTATTCACACATTTTGATGAAAACTCTCTATCAAGACTGACTTTTGATAAAAAAATATTGTCCCGCCAAGGGTGGGAAAAGCACAAACGACACCGCAGAATAGAAGGTGCTTATCTTTTAAACTCTCCACCGAGTGACGAGTTTTTTCCCTGGAGGGGAAATGTCGCAAGTCTCGCAGGCAAGGAACCTGGGTAAATATTTCCTGCTCATCGATAATATGCTGGTCGTGCTGGGTTTCTTTGTCGTTTTCCCACTGATCTCTATCCGTTTCGTCGACCAAATGGGCTGGGCCGCCGTGATGGTCGGTATCGCACTTGGATTGCGCCAATTTATCCAGCAAGGTCTGGGGATTTTTGGCGGCGCAATTGCTGACCGCTTTGGCGCCAAACCGATGATTGTGACCGGTATGCTGATGCGTGCCGCCGGGTTCGCCACGATGGGGATTGCACACGAACCCTGGCTATTGTGGTTCTCCTGTTTCCTCTCCGGTTTAGGTGGTACGTTATTCGACCCGCCCCGCTCGGCGCTGGTGGTCAAACTGATCCGCCCGGAAAAGCGCGGGCGTTTTTTTTCTATTCTGATGATGCAGGACAGTGCCGGTGCCGTGGTCGGCGCATTGCTCGGCAGTTGGCTGTTACAGTACGATTTCCGTCTGGTTTGCGCCGTAGGCGCGATTTTGTTCGTTCTTTGCGCCGCGTTTAACGCCTGGCTACTTCCGGCATGGAAGCTATCTACCGTGAAGATTCCCGTGCGCGAAGGCATGAGCCATGTGATGCATGACAAACGCTTTGTCACCTATGTCCTGACGCTGGCGGGGTATTATATGCTGGCGGTACAGGTTATGTTGATGCTGCCGATTATGGTTAATGACATTGCCGGTTCGCCGGCCGCCGTGAAGTGGATGTATGCCATCGAAGCGTGTCTCTCTTTAACGCTGCTCTACCCTATCGCCCGCTGGAGTGAAAAACGTTTTCGTCTTGAACATCGGCTGATGGCAGGCCTGCTGATCATGTCTCTTAGCATGATGCCCATCGGTCTGGTCGGGAATTTACAGCAGCTTTTCACCCTGATTTGCACCTTCTATATCGGTTCTATCATCGCCGAACCGGCGCGCGAGACGTTGAGCGCGTCGTTGGCAAATGCGCGCGCACGGGGCAGTTACATGGGCTTTAGCCGCCTCGGATTAGCCATCGGCGGTGCCATCGGTTATATCGGTGGCGGCTGGCTGTTTGACATGGGTAAAGCACTGTCACAGCCAGAACTCCCGTGGATGATGCTCGGCATTATCGGCTTTATCACCTTCCTCGCGCTGGGTTGGCAGTTTAGCCATAAACGCCCGTCACGCGGCATGCTGGAACCTGATGCCTGATAGCTGACCAGACGTCCCGGACTCAATTTCAGTTTTTTCTGCTGGTGCCCGGGCCGCTGGTGCTGGATGCTGCTTTGTGTCACGATTACGCCACAAGTATCATGTTGAGGAACCCCATGAAAAAGATTTTTTTTGCTGCTGCACTGATTGTCAGCGGCCTGTTGGTTGGTTGTAATCAACTCACACAATACACGGTTAGCGAGCAAGAGATTAATCAGGCACTGGCTAAGCATAACGACTTCTCGAAAGATATTGGTCTGCCTGGCGTTGCTGAAGCCCACATCGTACTGACCAATCTCGCCAGCCAGATTGGTCGCGAAGAACCGAATAAAGTGACTCTGACAGGCGACGCCAATCTGGATATGAATTCCCTTTTTGGTAGCCAGAAAGCGACCATGAAGTTGAAGTTAAAAGCATTGCCAGTCTTCAATAAAGAAAAAGGCGCGATTTATCTGCAAGAAATGGAAGTGGTCGATGCGACCGTCACACCAGAGAAAATGCAATCTGTACTGCAAACTCTGATGCCCTACTTAAATCAGTCGCTGCGGAATTACTTTAACCAGCAACCGGCCTACATTCTGCGTGAAGACAGCAGCAAAGGCGAAGCATTGGCGAAAAAACTGGCGAAAGGGATTGAGGTTAAACCGGGTGAAATCATTATCCCGTTCACCGATTAATAAACAACAGGGCGCTAATGCGCCCTTTTTTTTCGTGCAAACGAAAACGTTTCCGCTTATCCTTTGTTTCCGGCAAAAAAGACTATCCTCAGCCGGAGCATATTAATGACTGCACCATCCCAGGTTTTAAAGATCCGCCGCCCAGACGACTGGCACCTTCACCTTCGCGATGGCGACATGTTGAAAACTGTCGTGCCTTATACCAGTGAAACTTATGGTCGCGCGATCGTTATGCCAAACCTCGCTCCGCCGGTCACGACAGTTGATGCGGCCATTGCGTACCGTCAGCGCATTCTGGACGCTGTCCCCGCCGGACATAACTTTACTCCGTTAATGACCTGCTACTTAACGGACACGCTGGATCCTAATGAACTTGAGCGTGGATTCAATGAAGGCGTCTTCACCGCCGCGAAACTTTATCCCGCTAATGCAACAACCAACTCGACACAGGGTGTAACCTCGGTCGATACCATTATGCCGGTACTGGAGCGCATGGAAAAATTGGGGATGCCACTGTTGGTGCACGGTGAAGTGACGCACGCTGATATCGACATTTTCGATCGCGAAGCACGTTTCATCGAAACGGTGATGGATCCCTTACGTCAGCGTTTAACCGCGCTAAAAGTGGTGTTTGAACATATCACGACCAAAGATGCCGCCGAATACGTGCGCGATGGCAACGAGCTTCTTGCAGCAACCATCACACCGCAGCATTTAATGTTTAACCGCAACCATATGCTGGTCGGTGGAATTCGTCCGCATCTGTACTGCCTGCCAATACTCAAACGTAACGTTCACCAGCAGGCGCTGCGTGAACTGGTTGCCAGCGGATTCAGTCGTGCATTCCTGGGTACCGACTCCGCACCGCATGCGCGTCATCGTAAAGAGTCCAGTTGCGGCTGTGCGGGCTGCTTTAATGCGCCAACCGCGCTGGGCAGCTATGCCACTGTGTTCGAAGAGATGAACGCCCTGGACCATTTCGAAGCCTTCTGCTCACTCAATGGCCCACAGTTCTATGGTTTGCCGGTGAATGAGACCTTTATTGAGCTGGAACGCGTGGAGCACCTGGTCCCGGAGAACATTGCGTTGGAAAACGATACGTTGGTGCCTTTCCTTGGCGGTGAAACGGTACGCTGGTCAGTAAAACGCTAAAAAAGTGTAGCCTCCTGTTGTCAACTGGCGCAGTTAACTGTATAAATAACCAGTATAAACAACAGGGGGCTATTATGCGTATTGAAGTCACTATTGCCAAAACTTCACCTTTACCAGCCGGTGCTATCGACGCGCTGGCAGATGAACTCTCCCGCCGTATTCATCATCATTTTCCGGATAACGAAGGTAACGTTACCGTTCGTTATGCCGGTACCAACAACTTGTCGGTTATTGGCGCAACAAAAGAGGACAAAGAACGCATCAGCGAAATCCTACAGGAAACCTGGGAAAGCGCGGATGACTGGTTCATCAACGAATAAAAAATGATATGCAGTGATGTTTGTTTGCCGGGTCGCCCCGGCTTTTTTATGCGTGCATCCTTTAAATCAATCTTGCATTCACCACGCTAGCAGATAATTTATATTAAACACACTGATTATCTTTTAATCAAAACACCAAAATAATTGCACAACATGCTAAAAAAAAATGAATGACATGTTGTTTTATTAATCATATAACACTGAAAACAAAAAATTTATGCGCCGCCCTCTTTAAATTTTCAATGAATACCCTTATTTATTGATATACTGAAGTTGCTTCAGAAAAAAACGCATTGAACCTCGAAAACCGTTGTCTAGTAACACGAATTAGGGGGCATGATGGAAAAGAATAATGAAGTCATTCAGACTCATCCGCTTGTAGGATGGGACATCAGCACTGTTGATAGCTACGATGCGCTGATGCTGCGTTTGCACTACCAGACCCCGAATCGTCCGGACCCGGATGGGACTGAGGTCGGTCAAACGCTCTGGTTAACCACTGATGTTGCCAGGCAATTTATTTCGATATTAGAAGCCGGAATCGCTAAAATTGAATCTGGCGATTACCAGGTAAATGAGTATCAGCGACATTAAACCTGATACATCACACCATCAAAAGGCACCTTCATGGTGCCTTTCTTATTTGCAGGTTGAATATTCCGGGTCAGTTATTTACTCTGCTATACCTGTCATACTTCAAGTTGCATATGCGTTGGCTTTATTACTCGGCCCATCCCTGGGATTCGCTGCGTCGCCGCGTGATTCGGCCTTACGGCCTCACCCCTTCGGGGGCGCTGTTCAAAACGGCCCGGGCGTTTGGTCCTGCAACTCGAATTATTTAAGGTATACTATCGCGATTGCAGAGAGAAGCGGATGAAATACGACTTAATCATTATTGGCAGCGGTTCCGTGGGCGCCGCAGCCGGATACTACGCCACTCGCGCCGGTCTCAACGTTCTGATGATCGATGCGCATATGCCACCGCATCAACAGGGCAGCCACCACGGCGATACACGATTAATTCGTCATGCGTATGGCGAAGGTGAAAAATACGTTCCGCTGGTGCTACGTGCGCAAACATTGTGGGATGAACTTTCCGCACAAAATGAAGAGCCTGTTTTTGTTCGCTCTGGCGTTATCAACCTGGGTCCTGCAGATTCGACCTTTTTAGCGACCGTAGCGCAAAGTGCCAAACAGTGGCAACTCAATGTCGAACAGCTGGATGCAGCAGCCATCATGACTCGCTGGCCAGAAATTCGCGTGCCTGAAAACTATATCGGGCTGTTTGAAGCCGAATCCGGTTTTTTGCGCAGTGAGCTAGCCATTAAAACCTGGATTCGCCTGGCTGAAGAGGCAGGTTGTGCGCAGTTGTTTAAATGCCCCGTCACGGCAATTCATCACCACGATGATGGCGTAACGGTTGCAACAGCCGATGGTGACTACCACGCGAAAAAAGTTGTCGTCAGCGCCGGCACCTGGGTCAAGGCATTATTGCCTGAACTGCCGATACAGCCGGTGCGTAAGGTATTCGCATGGTATCAGGCTGACGGGCGCTACAGTGTCAAAAACAAATTCCCGGCATTTACCGGCGAACTGCCTAATGGCGATCAATACTACGGTTTTCCGGCTGAAAATGACGAGTTAAAAATTGGCAGGCATAACGGCGGACAGGTCATTCATTCACCTGAAGAACGTAAACCGTTTGCCGCTGTCGCCAGCGATGGTTCGGAAGCCTTCCCATTCCTGCGCGCTATTTTGCCTGGCATCGGCTGTTGTCTGCATGGCGCATCCTGTACTTACGATAACTCGCCAGATGAAGACTTCATTATCGATACGCTGCCAGACCATGACAACACGCTGGTGATTACCGGACTCAGCGGACACGGTTTTAAGTTTGCTTCCGTACTGGGCGAAATTGCGGCTGAGTTTGCCCAGGGTAAACCGTCAGCCTTTGACCTGACGCCATTCAGGCTGTCCCGTTTTAAGTGATAATTGATCAATGGCCTCGTTGGTGAGGCCATTTTTAATAACAGGAATAACATTGATGCGCCGCATCTTTAACTATCTGGTTAATAATATTCGCGAGCATTTCATGCTCTACATTATTTTATGGTCGCTGCTCGCGATTATGGACGTCATATATATTATGTTCTTCTAATCTATATGCGCTGACATTAATTGACAAAAACTGATAATTTTTTAATTTCATTGCAATAAATTGAATAACATAATTTTCATCCCTCCTTGTTTTCAAGCCCTTCTCAATGGCCACTCACACTAACGATTTGATGATTGCGCCTTTAATCAATCAATTTTATTGAAATAAAAACAAATATCATCACCATTATTATTTATTAGTTGCATTAATGTCTTTTACGCGCCATTTTCATTCACTTCTGAAATATCTAACGGTGTATTTATGCAATTCAATAATAGTCCACAGCGCTATGGCGTGGTGTCTGCCGCATTACACTGGCTGGTCGCTATTGCCGTCTATGGCATGTTTGCTCTGGGTTTATGGATGGTAACACTCAGTTATTACGATGGTTGGTATCACCAGGCGCCTGAACTGCATAAAAGTATCGGTGTGTTGCTGATGATGGGACTGGTTGTCCGCATTGTCTGGCGGGTTGTTTCCCCTCCCCCTGCCGCACTGAAAAGCTATTCCCGTTTAACCCGTATTGCGGCGGCATTGGGCCACCTCACGCTGTATACCCTGCTTTTTTCTATTGGCATCAGCGGCTATCTGATCTCTACCGCAGACGGTAAAGCAATAAGCGTATTTGGTTGGTTCGATGTTCCCGCCACGTTTGCCAATGCAGGCGTGCAAGCCGACATCGCCGGTAGCGTGCACCTGTGGCTCGCGTGGGCCGTGGTGGTTTTATCACTTCTGCATGGGTTAATGGCCCTGAAACATCACTTTATCGATAACGACGATACCCTTAATCGCATGTTGGGAAAATCGTCATCTGACTATGGAGCTTAAAATGAAAAAAAACCTGCTGGGACTCACACTCGCCTCTTTATTATTCACGACCGGCTCTGCTATCGCGGCGGATTACAAAATTGACAAAGAGGGACAGCATGCCTTTGTTAATTTCCGCATTCAGCATCTGGGATACAGTTGGCTGTACGGCACATTTAAAGACTTCGACGGTACATTTACCTTTGACGAGAAAAATCCGGCTGCCGATAAAGTCAATGTCACCATCAACACCAACAGTGTTGATACCAATCATGCCGAACGTGACAAACACCTGCGTAGTGCAGAATTCCTCAATGTGAGCAAGTTCCCGCAGGCCACCTTTACGTCCACCAGCGTGAAGAAAGAGGGCAACGATTTAGATATCACCGGTAACCTGACCCTGAACGGCGTCACCAAACCGGTAACACTGGATGCAAAGTTGATGGGTCAAGGGGGCGATCCATGGGGTGGCACACGCGCCGGTTTTGAAGCTCAAGGGAAAATAAAGCTGAAGGATTTCAACATTACCACCGATCTCGGTCCCGCTTCGCAGGAAGTCGAATTAATTATCTCGGTGGAAGGCGTACAGCAGAAATAACATCCTATTGATGCCGGATGAGGCTTTTGCCGCCATCCGGCATCGTGTTATTGCGCAGGATCGGGAATACCGAGCTTAGTATTTAAACGACCACGCGATTTATTAAAGATCTTATTGCCATTCTCACGCCCCGCGCGACGGCGGCGCTGCTCTTCTTCCGGCAGTTCGCTCTCTTCACAACACAGTTCACTACAGCAGCCTTTATACTTTTGCGCACAGGCTGGACATTGTATAAACAGCAGATGGCAGCCATCGTTTTTGCAATTGGTATGGCTGTCACATGCGGTACCGCACTGATGACAATGCGAAATCACATCGTCAGAGATCCTCTCTCCCATGCGTTCATCGAAAACAAAATTTTTGCCGATAAAACGCACAGGCAGCCCCTGCTCACGCGCTTTGCGGGCATACTCAATAATGCCGCCCTCAATGTGCCAGACTTTGCTAAACCCGTTATGTTTCATCCAGGCACTGGCTTTCTCACAACGAATCCCCCCGGTACAATACATAACGATTTTTTTATCCTTATGCTCCTGCATCATTTCTACCGCTTTCGGCAGCTGATCGCGGAAGGTGTCTGCCGGGATCTCCAGCGCATTTTCGAAGTGACCCACTTCATATTCATAGTGGTTGCGCATATCAATAAACACCGCATCCGGATCGTCCAGCATGGCATTCACTTCAGCTGCCTTCAGATAATCACCCACGTTGCTGGCGTCAAAATCAGGATCATCAATGCCATCCGCAACAATTCGCTCACGGACCTTCATGCGCAGAACCCAGAAAGATTTGCCGTCATCATCTAATGCAATATTGAGACGCAACCCGGATAATGCAGGATCAAATGCGTATAACTGTTGGCGAAACGCATCAACGTTACTTTGCGGTACACTGATTTGTGCGTTAATGCCTTCCCGTGCAAGATATACGCGGCCAAACACATTCAGTGTAGTGAACAGTTGATACAGTGCATCACGCGTTTGCTGAGGATCAGCGATGGTGAAATATTTATAGAATGAAATCGTCGTGCGCGGCTCAGATTCCGCCAGCATTTTAGCTTTGAGCGCGTCATTCGAAATGCGGTTGTGTAACACTGGCATGGTGTACGTATCCTGCAATCAGTAAAAATGAAAATCGGCCGGCATGATAAAGCAAACTTCGCCAATTTACATCCACACATTTTACGCTACATTTCATACTTCACGATAAAAACGCAACAACAATTGATGGTTTAATCACCACTCTCCCGTCGTAAATTTTAGATACGCGCAAAAAAATGCGACAATACAGGGAATTGGTCGTTAGAAGACAGGATAGACATGACGAATTTACCCAAGTTTTCGGCTGCGCTACTGCATCCGCGTTATTGGTTAACCTGGCTGGGTATTGGCATCCTTTGGTTAATCGTACAGTTACCCTACCCAGTGCTCTATAAATTGGGATGCGCATTAGGCCGTCTGGCATTACGCTTGATGAAACGTCGGGCAAAGATTGTTTCCCGCAATCTGGAACTGAGCTTCCCGCAAATGAGCGAGCAGGAACGCCAGCAGATGATGGTAAAAAACTTTGAGTCTGTCGGTATGGGCGTAATGGAAACCGGCATGGCCTGGTTTTGGTCCGACAGGCGAATATCACGCTGGACTGAAGTTATCGGAATGGAGCATATCCGGGACGTTCAGGCACAAAAGCGTGGGATCCTGTTAGTTGGTCTGCACTTTTTGACCCTCGAGTTGGGTGCACGCCAGTTTGGCTTACAAGAGCCGGGAATTGGTGTGTATCGTCCTAACGACAATCCTCTGCTCGACTGGCTACAAACCTGGGGGCGTATGCGCTCCAATAAATCAATGCTCGATCGTAAAGACCTGAAAGGGATGATTAAAGCGTTGAAGAAAGGTGAAGTGGTCTGGTACGCGCCGGATCATGACTATGGCCCTCGCGCCAGTGTATTTGTGCCTTTGTTCGCCGTTGAACAGGCTGCGACGACGTCCGGAACCTGGATGCTGTCCCGAATGTCGAATGCCTGCCTGGTGCCATTTGTTCCCCGTCGCAAACCTGACGGCAAGGGGTATCAATTGATCATGCTGCCACCGGAGTGTTCACCACCGCTGGACAATGCTGAAACAACGGCGGCCTGGATGAATAAAATCGTTGAAAAATGCATTATGATGGCCCCCGAGCAATACATGTGGTTACATCGCCGCTTCAAGACACGCCCTGAAGGCTCCCCGTCTCTGTACTGAGTCTTTGTTGCAGTCCTGTGGGCTGCAACACCTTCTCTCCCCTTTTAGGTTTAACTGCTATCCGCATTGCAGCAACTATCAACCAGGCGCATAATTAGCCTGCTTATTTATATTTACTCGATAGCGCAAACAGCGCATCACACTGCGGATCGCTATGTCACCCTCTGATGTCCCCATAAACTGGAAACGCAACCTTACCGTTGCCTGGCTGGGCTGTTTTTTAACCGGCGCAGCATTTAGTCTGGTCATGCCATTTTTACCCCTTTACGTCGAGAGTCTTGGCGTGACGGGTCACAGTGCCCTGAATATGTGGTCAGGGCTGGTATTCAGTATCACCTTCCTGTTTTCAGCGATTGCCTCACCTTTCTGGGGCGGACTGGCCGATCGTAAAGGCCGGAAAATCATGCTCTTACGCTCGGCGCTGGGCATGGCCATCGTCATGCTGCTGATGGGGCTGGCGCAAAATATCTGGCAATTCTTGATCCTGCGCGCCCTGCTGGGTTTGCTCGGTGGATTTATTCCTAATGCCAACGCACTGATCGCAACCCAGGTGCCACGCAATAAAAGCGGCTGGGCGTTGGGGACACTTTCCACCGGCGGCGTTAGCGGTGCTTTACTTGGGCCACTGGCGGGCGGGTTACTCGCCGATCAGTATGGTCTGCGCCCTGTATTTTTCATCACAGCCCTGGTGCTGTTGATCTGTTTTATTCTGACACTCTTTTTTATCCGTGAACGCTTCCAGCCAGTGAGCAAGAAAGAGATGCTGCACGTTCGCGAAGTCGTGACGTCGTTAAAGAATCCAAAGCTGGTGCTGAGCTTGTTTGTCACTACCCTGATAATTCAGGTTGCAACCGGCTCCATTGCGCCAATCCTGACGCTGTATGTACGGGAGCTTGCAGGTAATGTCAGCAATATCGCGTTTATCAGTGGGATGATTGCCTCTGTACCCGGTGTTGCGGCCTTAATCAGTGCACCAAAGCTCGGCAAATTGGGTGACAGGATTGGTCCGGAGAAGATTCTGATCGTTGCATTGGTTATCTCCGTACTGCTGCTGATCCCAATGTCATTCGTCCAGACGCCCTGGCAGCTAGGCGTGCTGCGCTTTTTACTGGGTGCCGCTGATGGCGCATTGCTGCCTGCCGTACAGACCTTGCTGGTGTATAACTCAACCAACCAAATCGCCGGGCGTATCTTTAGCTACAACCAGTCGTTTCGTGATATAGGCAACGTTACTGGGCCGTTAATGGGAGCTGCTATATCGGCAAATTATGGCTTCCGTGCCGTCTTCTGCGTCACCGCTGGTGTTGTGTTATTCAACGCAATCTACTCATGGAACAGTCTGCGCCGCCGCCGGGGATCTCAGGTCCTGGGATGATTTTGTGTATTCATTCTCAACGGTCCCCCTAACATATCGATTGGCTTAATATGGGGGATACGCAGAGTGAACTCAATAACGCTTAATATTATTCTAGCTGTTATAGTAAACCACTTTATTTCTCCCTGAGTTTTTCGCATCATACAGCGCAGCATCGGCATATGATACGACTTTGTCAGCAGAATAATCATCAGATTTACTACAATATACACCGATGCTGATTGTCATTTTCTCTTTCAGGCCATATATATTGGGCTCCGCTGTTTCAGTCTCAACATTTTTTCTTATTCTTTCCGCAACAAACATTGCTTCAGCTTTATCTTTACATTTAATCAGGAGCCCAAACTCTTCCCCACCAATTCTCGCAAAAATGTCTGAGTCCCTGATCGATTTATTGACAATATCAACAATGCTCTTTATAACGTGATCGCCTTCCTGATGGCCATAAGAATCATTGATGCGTTTGAATTTATCTATATCCAGTATCATTATACAAACAGCACCTTTTACTAAAGATGATTTTAGTGCCTTATAGAATAATTTCCGGTTATATATCTTAGTCATCGCATCTTTTATTGCTGAATCCGCCTCTCTCTTAAGAATAATGAACGTGTTGTACATTAATATAGATATGATACTTAAGGTGCTGATAACTTCGATTCCCCTACTGACATACCAAATATACATACTATATTCATCCAGACTCAACAGCAGAACATTCGTCAGGATTGCAGAGCAACACAGTAACGCGATGCTTTTCCATAAGATACCATGCATTTTTGTTTTCACTGACAGATACAACAAAACCATTCCCCATGCAATAATCAGTGAATATATGTAGCCAATATGCCAGTGCACCGTTTTATTGTCAGTTTTGTGACTGGTAATTTCAATCGTAACATCAGCGTTATAACTTGATAAGTTATGCGAAAGGAATGCAATTGCCAGCATAATCAACAATGCTATAATTATGTAGCATGGTTCTCTTTCTTTAGTCTCAATAACTGTAGAAGCCGCTTTATAAGCTTTCAATGATACAAAAAGTAATGCGATAAAACTAACTTGCCTAAAATAATAGAAGATAGCGATATCATTTGTGCGTTTTTCTATCAAAACGCTATCATTAATTAAATCCTGAACGATATATATAGTTTCTATAAGATAGATATTATTACTAAGGAATGCCATTCCTAATATCATCAGGTATGTTAGATCTTTCCTACAAAGGTATTGAAAAAGCATAAAAAGAAAAACAATGCCGTACAGAAAAAATAACCCAACGATGATTATTAAATATGTTGTTTGAGGTACACTCTGCACTTCTAACTGATACTGAGAAAGACACACACCAGCAATAAAATAGCTGACTAAGCAAGTAATGTAAAAGTTCATCAACCTGCTATTGTTTGAATTACTATTATCCATAACAGCCCTGGCAAGAATCCTATTTTGCATTTTATATATTAAGCCATTACCTTTTGCAAATTAATAATTTATCATTCTTTCAATAATGATAATCTTATTTATAACGCATGTTATTATTCATTGAATGTTATGGATGTTTTCTTATACTTTGTTATACATTAACATATTTATCACATATATAATGATTAACAATATCATTTATGGATATCTAACTTAAACAAATATCGATACTTTAAGACGTAATACTCACGCGCGTCACTTTTTGCCTTACTCTTTAATTTCAATTAGTTATAATAAAAACATTATATAAATTATATTGTTTCATCCGCTATAAAGTATGGCTTGCAGTCTATTCAATCACCCCCTTTAAACTATGACATTCTCACTCATGGTGCTCCTGCATAACCGCTTGAGTTTAATACACTCCAACCGATTCTTAAAAACTTAAGGTTTGCTGTTCATGAAACGTATTGGCGGTAGGGTTCCCCCGTGTTTTTGTTGTTCCAGGAAGCACCACAACCGAGTGGTTATGGTAAGAAACACTCGATGCTTCAAGCCGTTGCATACCTGAAACTTCGCGATAAACGAATGCTTTGACAGTTCTCACCACACCACCTATATCTTTTTATTAAGCCAATCACCCATGCGATCAGGATGCGAATATGAATGCCTTGTACCCCACCCTTGAAGAAGCCATTGATGCAGCACGTGAAGAGTTTCTGGCTGATAATCCAGGTCTTGAATCTGACGAAGCCAGCGTCCAGCAGCTGAACGTACAAAAGTACGTGCTACAGGATGGCGATATCATGTGGCAAGCTGAGTTTTTTGCCGACGAAGATGATGGCGAAGGCGAATGTTTACCCATGCTGAGCGGTGAAGCGGCACAAAGCGTTTTTGATGGTGACTATGATGAGATTGATATTCGCCAGGAGTGGCAGGAGGAAAATACGCTCCACGAATGGGATGAGGGTGAATTTCAACTGGAGCCTCCCCTTGACACAGAGGAAGGCCAGACCGCAGCCGATGAATGGGATGAACGATAGTTACTCGTAAGGCCCATGGTGTATATCGAGCGGTAATAGCAACGTATCAAACACCAGCGAAAACGGCAGATCCAGGATGGTGACGTAACGCCACGCAGAGTCCCGGACATCCCATTGCACGCCTGGATAGTATTGATTTCCGTGTCCTTGTCCGGGGATCGTCCGGCTAATAATGCTGCCGCATCCGCTCAGAAGAAAGACCATCATTCCCACAGCCAGTATTCGCACTGGATACCTCATGACTTTTATATTCAGTATAAAAAAATACCGGCTCCAGGCCGGTATTTTTACGTTTCACACGCTTATTTTTTCCTGAGTGCCAGTGGGTTCAGGGAGATCCCCTGATAATAATTAACCCATGAAGAATACTTATCTGGTGAATTCCAGACGCGATAATGTAAACGCGCCATGGTCACCGGATCGCTCAACAGAACCAGGCGACGATCGCGATTCAGTTTCTCCGGCGTTTCATTCAGCGCCTGCTCGACATGGCGATCACGTGCGATTTCAAGCACGTTACTCGCACGATGGCGCGCGGTAGCCATTGCCGTTGCCAGCGCGTTAAACGACGGGTTAAACACAGCGTGCATGAAACCATCATCCAGCGAACGATTACGGTTCAACTCCAGATAGTTATCCGTGTCCACCAGCACCTTCGGCGGAGAATACTCTTCCGGGATCAGGAACAGTTTCCAGCGTTTGGTACGTAACCCAACCGTTGAACGACTGGAAATGACGGAAACAAACGGCGACAGGATTAGTGAAAAGACAATCGGAGCCAGCCAGAACAGGAAACGCAGATCCAGCCAGGCCATCCCTACTGCCCACACCAGGCCCAACAACAGCTGAGATCCGTGACGCATAAACGCCTCGCCCCACGGAGTGGAGTCGTCATCGCGTTGCGGCGAATTCCACACCACTTCCCATCCGAGGAAGGCACTCACCACGAAAACGGTATGGAACAACATACGCACCGGCGCCAGCAGCACGGAGAACAGAACCTCCAGCAGCAGCGACAACGTGACGCGAATAAATCCACCGTACTCTTTCGTGCCTTTGCACCAGATAAGCAAAATACTCAGCAGCTTCGGCAGGAACAACAGCACCATCGTTGAGGCAAACAACGCGATAGCCAGCTCAGGGCGCCACTGCGGCCAGACCGGGAACAGCTGACGTGGTTGCAGGAAGTACTGCGGTTCCGTCAACGCATGGACCACCTGTAATGCGGTCGACAACGCGAGGAACATGAACCACAACGGTGCTGACAGATAGGACATCACACCGGTCAGGAACACCGCGCGATGAACCGGGTGCATCCCTTTAACCAGGAACAGACGGAAGTTCATCAGGTTACCGTGGCACCAGCGACGGTCACGCTTGAGCTCATCCAGCAGGTTCGGTGGCAGCTCTTCATATGAACCCGGCAGATCGTAAGCAATCCACACGCCCCAGCCCGCACGACGCATCAATGCCGCTTCCACGAAGTCATGGGAGAGGATCGATCCCGCAAACGAGCCTTCGCCCGGCAGCGGTGCAAGCGCACAGTGTTCAATGAACGGTTTCACACGAATAATCGCGTTATGACCCCAGTAGTGCGACTCACCCAACTGCCAGAAGTGAAGTCCGGCGGTAAACAGCGGGCCATAAACGCGGGTAGCAAACTGCTGGCAGCGCGCGTACAGGGTGTCCATACCAGACGCTTTCGGCGAAGACTGGATAATCCCGGCATTCGGGTTCGCTTCCATCAGGCGTACCAGACCGGTCAGACAGTCTCCGCTCATCACGGAATCAGCGTCCAGCACCACCATATAGCTGTACTGGTTGCCCCAGCGACGGCAGAAGTCATCAATGTTACCGCTTTTACGCTTCACACGACGACGACGACGACGGTAGAAAATCTGTCCTTCGCCCTGCACTTCGGCAATCAGCTCCATCCACGCCTTTTGTTCCGCAACGCAGATATCAGGATTGTAGCTGTCACTCAAAATGTAAACATCGAAATGCTCCGCATTCCCCGTGGCTTTAACCGACTCCCACGTAGCGCGCAAGCCCGCGAATACGCGGTCAACGTCCTCGTTACAGATAGGCATGATTAGCGCAGTGCGGTGCTCAGGATTCAGCGGCTCATCCCCTACCGTTGAGGCAGAGATACTGTACTTGTCACGCCCAATCAGCAACTGCAGGAAGCCCATCAGCGCGGTCCAGAAACCGGCTGATACCCAACAAAAAAGCACGGCAAACAGAATGAGGATACCGGTCTGCAGCACATAAGGCAGCAACTGCATAAAGGAAACCCACAGGTTCTGCCCCATCATATCTGCTGGATTAATGAACGCCCATCCCTGATAAGGAAGGATCGTCTTCATATACCAGGTCGCTACGACCGTTTGCGCCAGCGTTAAGATCAACAGCGTATAACGGCGGATCGTGCCGACGGTACGCCATTTCTGCTCACTTTCTTGTTCTTCTTTCGTCAAACGAGAAAGATAACGCGGTGTGACATCGCGCCCGCGCAGGCGATCCCAAAAACGGCCAACCGGGTTAGTACGCCAGGGATCGGGAAACATTGAAGTACGTGTCGCTTTCGGCATTGCCTGCAGTTGGTCACGCCCTTCATCATCCTTTATCAACTGATCTTTGGCCAGAGAGTCTGGCCAGGCTTGCTCAAGGCGAGCTTTTACAGAACCCTGCGGTGAATCATCTTCGCGCGAGTAAGTACGGTGCTCGGCATCCAGCGCCTGATGAACGGCACGGATGTCAGTTTTCGGCAGTGCCGCTTTTTCGATATCCGAAAGCGGCATTGCGTCAATATACTCAGTTGTCTTATTCATTGGCAGGTAACTGGTAGCTCCAGGTTTCACTCAACGGCTGATCGGCATTGGCCAACGCAGCACGCATTTCAGTGGTTTTCTTCGCATCTTTCACTTTCACGCGCAGCATCAAGCGCCACCCTTTCGTAACCGGGTTGTAACGCACGGTGCTTTCCACGATTTCACCGTTGTCGCCAATACTGGTTTGCGCGGTAATCGGGGTGTCCTGCGGCAGCTTCTTCATCTCGGTGCCGGTGAAATCCACCACAAACGCGATAGTGCCGTCAGGCTGACGAATGAGATTAGATTGTTTGACATCCCCTGTGGAACGGCGAGTCTGCTGCACCCAGGCATTTTCTGGCGCATGAAGCTTATCTTCATCGCGCGTAAACGTCAGGGTGTACTTAAAGTTCATCTCTTTACCTGCTTCCGGCAGTTGATCCGGTGTCCAGTAGGCAACGATGTTATCGTTTGTTTCGTCGTTAGTGGGGATCTCAACTAATTCAATTTTGCCTTTACCCCAGTCGCCTTTTGGCGTGATCCAGGCACTTGGGCGCAGGTCATAACGGTCGTCGATATCTTCGAAACGGGAGAACTGACGTCCACGTTGCAACAGGCCGAATCCTTGCGGGTTTTCCATCGCAAAGCTGCTCACCGCGAGATGTTTCGGGTTATTCAGCGGACGCCAAATCCACTCGCCGTTACCAGCATGGATAGACAATCCGTTTGAGTCGTGCAGTTCCGGACGATAATTTGTCGTCGGAGATGGCTGGTTCGGTCCGAACAGGAACATACTGGTTAACGGAGCTACGCCCAGCTTGCCCACTTTATCGCGCAGATAGACTTTGGACTGAACATCCACAACCGTGTCACGGCCTGGAATAATCACAAAGCGATACGCCCCGGTTGCACGCGGGGAGTCCAGCAGGGCATAAATGGTTAAACGTTTGTCAGTCGGTTTTGGACGTTCGATCCAAAACTCACGGAAGCGGGGAAACTCTTCACCAGAAGGCAGTGCGGTATCTATCGCGAGACCGCGCGCAGACAGACCATAGACCTGGCCTGCGCCAAGTACGCGGAAATAGCTGGCGCCGAGCATGCTGACGATTTCATCGTTTTTGTCTTTGCTGTTGAGCGGATACAGTACCTTAAACCCGGCGAAACCGAGATCTTTTACCGTGTCTTTATCGTGCTGCACATCGCCAAAATTAAAATAATCCGGGCTGTATTTGATTTTTTTCACCGCAGTTGCGGTAACTTCGTTGATCTTGACCGGCGTGTCGAAGTACATACCCTGGTGGTAGAATTCGAGCTTAAATGGGGTCTTAAGATTGCTCCAGTATGCTTTGTCGCGATTAAACTGGATCTGCTGATAATCCGCATATTTCATGTCGCGGAAAACGGAGGGCAAGTTACTTTTTGGCGCCTCGTAGCCTTTATCGGCTAAGGATTGAGCTTGCTTTGCAACATCATCAATACTGAACGCCCAGCTCGATGACGTATACAGCGTTAACATTACTGCTGCACCCAACCAACGCATTTTCATCATTTGTAGTTTATGTTTCATAATTAGTAAGCACTTCCCCCTTTGTGTGCTTATATTGATCCGATCCATTTTAATGGATAATCGGGTATTCCGACAACTGAATCCCTGTATTGTTCGCGTGCTGGCTCATGGTTTAAGCAGGTTCGCCTGCCTGTTTTCACTTTGAGTGCTTATCCTGGAGACAGGTTGTTGGACTTCGTGTAGGGTTGCCTTCGAATGTAACCATAATTCGTCTTAGGGATAAGACGAAAAGTCTGAGAATACGTAACTGTCTATGAGCTCTGTATCTCCACCACGTGAATATTTTCTGGATTCCATCCGTGCCTGGCTGATGTTGTTGGGGATTCCCTTCCATATCTCGCTGATCTACTCCACACATACCTGGCATGTGAACAGCGCAGAACCGTCATGGATATTGACCCTCTTTAACGATTTCATACATGCATTTCGCATGCAGGTCTTCTTTGTTATTTCGGGTTACTTTTCATACATGCTGTTTTTGCGCTATCCCTTAAAGCGGTGGTGGAAAGTGCGTGTTGAACGCGTGGGTATCCCTATGCTGACCGCCATCCCGCTACTCACACTGCCGCAATTTATCATGCTGCAATATGTGAAAGGCAAAGCCGACAGTTGGCATACTCTCAGTGGGTACGATAAATACAACGCACTGGCATGGGAGCTGATTTCCCATCTGTGGTTTTTACTCGTCCTTGTCGTTTTAACAACCGTGAGTATGTGGGTGTTTAGCCAAATGAAACACCGGTTGACGAGCCCCGATGGCGTCAGCACGTCCACGATATCGATGACAAAACTGACGTTGATCTTTTTGTTGCTTGGCGTCGGATACGCCGCCGTCAGAAGAACAATTTTTATCGTCTACCCGTCTATTCTCAGCGATGGCATGTTTAATTTTATCGTCATGCAAACGCTGTTCTATGTGCCGTTCTTTATGCTCGGCGCGCTGGCGTTTATCAATCCGCAGTTGAAAGCACTGTTCACAACGCCCTCGCGCAGCTGCACGTTAGGCGCGGCATGCGCTTTTATGGCTTATCTGCTTAATCAACGCTATGGAAACGGCGATGCCTGGATGTATGAAACCGAATACGTGATAACAATGGTGATGGGACTGTGGATGGTTAACGTCGTTTTCTCGCTCGGCCACCGTTTATTGAATTTCCAGTCAGCCCGCGTCACCTATTTTGTCAATGCATCACTGTTTATCTATCTGGTGCATCATCCGTTAACGCTGTTTTTCGGCGCCTATATCACACCGCACATTACATCAAACCTGCTGGGTTTTCTCTGTGGGCTGCTGTTTGTTGTCGGGATTGCGGTAATATTGTACGAAATCCACTTGCGGATACCGGTGCTGAAGTTCCTCTTTTCAGGGAAACCCATCGTTAAGCAGGATAAAAGCAAGGTCATTGCCGGATAGCAGGCCTGTCATTGCATGGTTCAGAGCAACCATTCAATCGGTAATACAGAGGCCAGCCTCACCAGAACCCGCTTCCAGAATCCTGTGGCGGGTTCTTTTTTCACTACCCGCTCACTGCCGCCAGGACAATCTACCCAGTTTATCCGGCCCCAGCGGTCCAGGCGCAATTGCCAGGCCACATCACGCTGGCTTTGCATAAAGCGTTTATGAATCAATGACGCCAGCACTTCACTCTCAATCACAAATCCCATTTCCGTATTGAGCAACGTTGAGCGCGGATCAAAATTAAGCGAGCCGATGAAGACTTTGCGGCCATCAATGCTGAAGGTTTTCGCATGCAGACTAGAGCCTGAATTGCCGGTCAACCCGCGATCGTGTACCACCGTACCGCGATCGCGGGTTGGTTTTAGCTCATACAGTTCTACACCATAGCGCAGCAATTTTTTCCGCCAGCGCGCATATCCTGCATGCACAATTGCCACATCATTCGCGGCCAGCGAGTTAGTTAAAATAGCAATCTTTACCCCTTTTCGGACCAGGCGCAGGAGTTGTGCGACTCCGGCACGTGTCGGCACAAAGTAAGCGGAAATAATATCAATACGCTCAGTGGGTGAGCCCATGACGTCAAACAAACGCTGCGGTAATAGCGAGTGACGCGGCGCTTTCCCCTCTCCTTTTGCCGGATCGTCACTGAGCAGGCGCGTTTTGGCCCAAATCAGCGACAGTGAACCCTGGTCAAGATGCGTCATAAACTGGCTGGTCTCCAGTTTGTGCAAATAGCGTCGGGTAATATCGTCGTTATACCAGGATTCAGGCAGTTCAATGCGTTGAGTCGTTTCTGGTTCAGACAACTCCAGGACTCTTTGTAACGTTGAAACTGACTGACATTGCCAGTATCGCTCAAAATCATCCGCGACCTCTTTCACCACTGGACCGATGGCCATCACGTCAAGATCGGAAAACAACGGTTCTTCACCCGCACCGAAATAGGCATCTCCGATATTACGCCCGCCGACCAGCGTCACTACACCGTCCGCGGTATAACTTTTATTGTGCATGCGGCGATTGAGCCGGGCGAAATCGGTTAAATACCCCAATGCGCGAAGGATGCGAAATGAAAAGGGATTAAACAGGCGGACTTCAATATTTGGATGGTTATCCAACAGACGCAGCGTGTCATCAAGGCCCGGAGTGTTGTTATCATCCAACAGCAAACGAACCCGTACCCCGCGTTTCGCCGCGGCCAGCAGAACAGAAAACAGCAGCAGCCCGGACATGTCGTTCTCCCAGATGTAATACTGCACATCCAGCGTTCGTTCCGCCATTTCTGTCAGCCGATAACGGGCTGCGAAAGCATCCAGACTGTCATCCAGTGCCAGAATGCCGCACTGGTCCGGATGGCTTGCGCACAATGGGGTAATGGCACGCTCAAGTCGCGTCATATCAGGCCGTGTTATCATCGCCTTGTTGGGTGAGTAATCTCTTGTATAACCTGGCATTTTCCTCATCAAAACACACGAAGTAGATTTGATCAGGTAGCGCACGGCGGGTGATAAATTTTTGCACCGTATTCACCGCAATCTCCGCCGCCGCTGCACGTGGATATCCGTAGGCTCCGGTGCTGATAGCCGGGAACGCAATAGATTGATAGCCATTGGCCAGTGCCAGTTGTAATGAATTGCGATAGGCCTCTTCAAGGCGTTCTGCTTCATGATGATCGCCGCCCTGCCAGACGGGCCCAACAGTGTGGATCACCGCTTTAGCGGGAAGATTGCCCGCCAGGGTGATAACCGCATGGCCGGTTGGGCATTCGCCCTGTTGCTGTAATACCTGTTTGCAGGCCTCCAACAGTGCAGGTCCAGCGACGCGATGAATCGCTCCATCAACGCCACCGCCGCCCAGCAACGAGGAGCTGGCCGCATTGACAATCACATCAACGGCGATTGTCGTAATGTCGCCCTGTAAAACATGAACACGCGATTGCATAAGTTCCCCCTGACAAAACACTCTCCGTTAAGTGTACAGCAGGGTTTTCTATGAAATCTCACTTTTTAACTATACAGGTGCATATCTACGCCAGAACGATTCATTTATATTCAATATTAAGAATTGCCAGATTTTTCTGTTCATTAAGGTACTGCATTCTCATACTGGCAATTTGCTGGAGGCTTTCAGGGGCCATCGTTATCTGTTGTGTGTTATAGCGACTACTCCGTAACTTGCCATCACGTATACATGACACTTCAATCTGCTGTTGTTGCGAGCTCACATCACAAGGCGATTCAACTATTGCGCCACGAAAATGGATAATCCCGCCAGGTGTGATTTGCTGCGCCGTTGCGGGGAAGATAAAAAAAGAAGTAACACATAAACTGGTACTTAAAATACGTTTTAATAAGGTGCTCATAAGGGTTCCTCAATGATAAACCATCCTTGAGGGATCGAAGTGATCCTTCACCGCTGCGATTAACGACCAAATAAAAACGTTTTCACGTCTCTATATTCATAGAACAGCACCGCTTTCCCAGCCACACCTTTAAAGCAAATACAGCAAAAAATCATGAGCGATTGCTTGAATCAGGCCACTGCTGGGACAGATGCAATGACTGCCCATCCGAAACGGTAACGACAATGTTGACCGTATCTTCAGGTGAAATATTAAAGCTCAGTTTTGTTAATTCAATCGGCCGATTAGCAGGGATCGACAGGCTTGTTTTCTGTTGCGTTTGGCTTTGCCCCCCCGACCCTTTACGTATGGCAAGAACTTGTACCTCGCACACGCAGGGTTGCGATAATGTCACCTGCGGAATAATGGTATACATCTCACCTTGCTGGGTTGTATTAAAGGTTATTTGATTTGAAAGCGCGGCAATGAGTAATAGCGTATGCATAATATGCTCCCGAAAAAAAACAGGGCTTTCGCCCTGTTTATTATCAGTTATAAAACTGAATTAGTGCTGGTTAGCTGTCGCATTGTTGCCATAACCAACCTGCTGAATCAGAACATTCGAGTCAGATGCAGTCTGATTAACCACCGCACCGTTACGACCACCGAACTGAGTTACACTGATGTCAGCATTTTTTGCATTCCACTGATTGATATCAGCGCTGTTCTGGAAGCCAGTCTGTTTCAGGCTAATGGTACTGTCATCAGCACCTTGCCCGACGGTAGCGCCGTTACCATGTCCGTGTTGTGTGATGGTCACGTCTGATTTACGTGCATCACTTTGCAGCGCATTCGCAACGTTACTTGACCCATATTGGTAAATACTCAATGAAGAGTCCGGGCCATAATTACTACCGCCACCATGATGATTGCCGCCCCATTGCGGAACAACACCAGCCAGAGCACTGCCAGAAACTACGATTGCTGCGAATGCTGCCACTTTTAAAAGTTTCATGGTAAACCCCCATCGGATTGATTTAAACGTCGTTTACGGATTAGCGTTGAGTAACGCGAATTGCCATTTGCGACTGTCTCTGCACCACAACTGCTGTTTTTTGTGTACCGTACTGGGTAATATTTGCTTTATTACCAGAACCTTTCTGGATAATCATCGCTGTATTACCGTAAGAACTTTGTTTAATACTCGCATCATTGGAGCTTCCCGTTTGATCAATATATGCAAAATTATATGATCCTGTCTGATCTGTTCTCGCCCGGTTACCTGAACCTTCTTGCGAAATGACCGACAATAACTTGCTGCCCTCCTGGCGAGTATTTGCACTGTTAGCAGTGCCAACCTGACCAATAATGGCTGCCTGATTAAATGAAGACTTACTTAATTCATTTACCGCAAAGTTATATTCTGAATTAGCTAAATCATAACTGGTTGCGGATGCAATCCCAGGCACACCCAGTATTGTAAACATCATAAATAACAACTTGTTTTTCATGCTGTCACCCTGGACCTGGTCGTACATGAAGTTAAATTAATTACCACTCAAATTGTTGTTAACATGACTTACATTTGTTAACGCCACGTTACGATGAAGAGTATGTCCGTTGAAACATTTTAAATAACTCACCCGCGAGTGGTATTTTGATATCCAGATTCACCCCAAAGTACTAATTAACAGTGAATAACACCGCTACAGGTATAGGTTTTATTTTTATTTCTCAATCAGAAATGAATTTCTATGCAGTCACTGAAAAAGTGCATTTTCCGCGATTTCAGGGCTTCGCAGCACCGTGTCGCGATAGTCATCGATGCAAGTCGTGACAAAGGTCAGTTTTTTCCTCTTAAAATTGTCCAACGTAAAGTGGGACAAAGAATTTAGAATTCATTAGAAATCTAAAACTCGCTAATCATTAATTAAAACCTTATAAATCAATAAATTATTATAATTTGTATGATTTTTTAAATCTATGCAGTAACGGTAAAATGTACAACTTTCCTATCAAATCTAAACTCCAATAAAACCTAAAAATCACATTTTAATATATAATTTTACATCCTGTTACATGTTTAACACTTGCTTTAAGATTTGTAATAGCTAGATTGAAATCAGTTGAAGTCCATTTGTTTTAATATTTTCACCCCTTTGGGTCGATATTTTATTTCTACACAGCAGTGCAACATCTGTCAGTACTTCTGGTGCCTCTATTTTAGTAGAGACAGCTGTCAGGTGTGCGACTAAAAAGTGGAGTTTCATCATGTTTAATGAAGTCCATAGCATTCATGGTCATACATTATTGTTGATCACGAAACCTTCTTTGCAGGCAACTGCATTATTACAACATTTAAAACAATCACTGGCGCTAACCGGAAAACTACATAATATTCAACGTTCTCTGGATGATATTTCCTCCAGCTGCATTGTTTTACTGGATATGATGGAGGCAGATAAAAAACTGATCCATTACTGGCAAGATAATTTGAGCAGAAAAAACAACAATATAAAGACGTTATTGTTGAATACCCCTGATGACTACCCTTATCGGGATATCGAAAACTGGCCACATATCAATGGCGTGTTTTACGCAACTGAAGACGAACAGCGTGTTGTTAGCGGCTTGCAGGGCGTCTTACGCGGTGAATGTTACTTCACGCAAAAGCTTGCCAGTTATCTGATCACGCATTCTGGAAATTATCGTTATAACAGCACGGAATCAGCGCTGCTGACACACCGTGAAAAAGAGATACTTAATAAATTGCGTATCGGCGCCTCAAATATTGAAATCGCTCGCTCACTATTTATCAGTGAAAATACGGTAAAAACACATCTTTATAATCTTTTCAAAAAGATAGCTGTCAAAAATCGTACGCAGGCGGTCTCATGGGCCAATGATAACCTCAGGCGATAAAGCCATGAAACGCTATTTGACCTGGATTGTGGCAGCAAATTTATTCTTTGCTGCCGGGAATTTGCACGCGGCTACAAGCGTAGAAGTGGAGGTTCCCGGACTGTTAACTGACCACACTGTCTCTTCAATCGGGCATGATTTTTATCGTGCATTTAGTGACAAGTGGGAAAGTGAGTACACAGGAAATTTAACTATCAATGAAAGACCCAGTGCGCGTTGGGGAAGTTGGATCACCATAACGGTCAATCAGGACGTTATCTTCCAGACTTTTTTATTCCCCACGAAAAGAGACTTCGACAAAATTGTCGTCTTCGCATTGGCACAAACTGAGGAAGCATTAAATCGCCGGCAAATAGATCAAACACTATTAAGCACGAGCGATTTAGCGCGCGATGAATTCTAAAACATGATTTTGTCCGGAGGCTTTCATGCGTGTCAAACATGCAGTGGTTTTGCTCATGCTAATTTCACCATTAAGTTGGGCCGGAAACATGACGTTCCAGTTCCGAAATCCAAACTTTGGTGGCAACCCGAATAACGGCGCTTTTTTGTTGAACAGCGCTCAGGCGCAGAACTCCTATAAAGATCCGAGCTATAGCGATTACGGAATTGAAACACCGTCAGCGCTGGATAACTTTACTCAGGCGATTCAGTCACAAATTCTCGGCGGCCTGCTCACCAACATTAATACCGGTAAGCCGGGAAGAATGGTGACCAATGATTTTATCATTGATATCGCTAACCGGGACGGGCAGCTGCAATTGAATGTTACCGACAGGAAATCGGGAAAAACATCAACGATCGAAGTGTCGGGTTTACAAACACAGTCAACCGATTTCTAAGCCATAGCCACGAAAGGAAAAAATCATGCAGCGCTTACTTATAATGGTTGCAGTATTTTTACTCAGCGGATGCTTAACGTCCCCACCGCAAGAAGCCGCTAAACCGACATTAATGCCTCGCGCCCAAAGTTACAAAGACTTGACGCATCTCCCGATGCCTACGGGTAAAATCTTTGTATCGGTTTACAATATCCAGGATGAAACTGGTCAGTTTAAACCTTATCCGGCAAGTAACTTCTCCACTGCCGTACCGCAAAGTGCCACGGCAATGCTGGTTACCGCACTGAAAGATTCGCGTTGGTTCGTCCCGCTGGAGCGTCAGGGATTACAGAACTTACTGAACGAACGAAAAATCATCCGTGCGGCACAGGAAAACGGCACGGTTGCCATTAACAACCGAATTCCGCTGCAATCATTAACCGCAGCTAACGTGATGGTGGAAGGTTCAATCATCGGCTATGAAAGCAACGTTAAATCAGGTGGTGTCGGCGCGCGTTATTTCGGTATTGGTGCCGATACGCAATATCAACTCGACCAGATAGCGGTAAACCTGCGCGTAGTTAACGTCAGTACCGGTGAGATCCTTTCTTCGGTCAATACCAGTAAAACCATCCTGTCTTATGAAGTGCAGGCAGGGGTATTCCGTTTCATTGACTACCAACGGCTTCTGGAAGGGGAAATTGGTTATACCTCTAACGAACCGGTCATGCTTTGCCTGATGTCAGCCATTGAAACTGGCGTTATCTTCCTGATAAATGACGGTATCGATCGCGGCTTGTGGGATTTGCAGGATAAGAAACAAGTTGATAACGACATTCTGGTCAAATACCGCCATATGTCGGTACCTCCAGAGTCCTGATACTAAAGAGAGAATAAAAAGCGTGAGGAAGCCCTCACGCTTTTTTTATTTACTGGTCAGCGTGGATGAAGCCGGGTTTTCGCGACGTGATGCCAGCCACAATCCGCTGTTTTTCATCGCATAGCCGAATACCAGACCTAGCGCCAGAGACGGCACAACCAGTTGCCAATCCCCTTGCCCTGCAAACGTTGCGCATGCGCCAATAAACGTGCCTGGCACAAATGAAAGCAGCCATTGCTTTGCCTGGATACACATCATAAATGCGACAATTCCCGTCATGACATAGCCAAGGATGTCCATATGTGGAGCAAGTGCACTACCATTAATAATCACCAACGCCCACACCACACCGCTTAGCAGCGTACACGCCGAGATCCACAGCCCTTTCAGTCCACCTTGTGGGCAGGCAAAATAGGCTGTACAGCCCAGGAAGCCAGCCCAACTGAGTAAACCAAGAGAAACGGCCACCCATCCCCAGAGTCCGGAGAGAATGCCCGTTGTGATTGCAATAGAGAGAAGTATGTTCATGCCGCGCATCTTAGCAGAAAAACGGCATGGTAATGAGATCGTGCACACAATTCATGCAAGATGATGAATTACGTTGCAGTATATAGTGACTTAAATCACATTTATTCGTCTGTATCTTCCTGTAATTCATCCCACATTGCACTAATTGCATCGCGCGTCAGTGGCGCCATAGTTCGCCAGAAAGCGGTATTCGCATGCGCCTCAACTTTACCAAGGAACGTGTCGCACCAGGGAAGCAGGTAGTCAACAAACAAGGTTTCCAGTGCTTCACTCTCATCTTCTGCGGACTGGTCTTCAAGCCAGGATGCCGCCAGCAACAAGGTACCAATATGATCGGCAGGTGTATCCGCCAGCGGCATTCCACGCGCAGACAGGAATGCACGAACATCCGCTTCCTTCGCCCCTTCTACCCAGGCGCTACGATAAGGCGGCACTGAACACTCTTTCCCGACAAACAGCGCGTTGTAATCTGCAGCAAGCTGGGGCATATCACAGCTTTTCTGCAAACGGGCCAACAGCTCATCCTGTTCCAGTGGCCAGTTAGCAGACAGTTTACCTTCGCTAATCAAGGTAAACAGGGGAACCAGTAAAGGGTCCTGCGGTTGGCGGTAAAACAGCGAGCCCAGTACACGGCACAGGATAGAAAACTCGTTCATTGATATATTCCAGTTAGTAACAATTAAAGTTCAGCAAATTCCGCGATAGGCTCCATGCCCCGCGATTCCAGAAACGACAGCAAGCGTTTTGGTGAAACGTTCAGAATTCGGTCTTCCGGGAAGCCCACATCATCCAGAATCTTACGGCATTCACCGAACTCTCCCAACGTGAATGCGGTATGAGAATCTGAACCCAGGGCCACCCAGCCACCTGCATCACGTACTGCCGCAGCCACAGCGCGACAGTTATCTTCACTGCCCTTACGCGAATGCAAAAACGAGGAATTATTGATTTCCAGCGCAACCTGATATTTTGCCGCCGCCTGTGCAATTGCAGTGATATCGACGGGATATTTGGGATTTCCTGGATGGCTGATAATATGCACATTGCCGCTCGCCATCGTGGCGATCATCGCCTGGGTATTCGTGTCTTTATCGTGAGGTGCAAAAACCGGCTCATGGAAGCCCGCAATAATCAGATCGAGTGAGTCAAACATCGGCCCTGAGCAGTCAATTTCACCTTCAATATTCTTAATATTCGCCTCAATGCCGCGCAGGATCCCTACGCCATCTACAACACGCGGCCAAATACGCATGTTAATAAAGTGCCAGTGATGAGGCGCATCCGCCATGTCCGGTCCATGATCGGTAATGGCAAACAGCTTGATGCCTTTGCGATGAGCTTCAGCGATGTAATCACTTAAGGTGCTGTAGGCATGGGTGCTGGCAACGGTATGCATATGCAGGTCAACGGGATACATAACTCTCTCCTGTAGTCGTTTTCCGTCAAGGATAGCAGGTATCGCCGCCATTAATACCCTAAATAATTCGGGTTGTATTTAGTCGAAACCCGGCGCTGGCCGGGTTGACATTGATATCAGTAACCCCGAACGCGATCAACCTGACCGGTAACCGCTTTTCCACTTTCCAGGCTCAGGATTGTACGAGAAATATAATCCACCGCTTCCGCTGGGCGCGTTACCGCAGCAATGTGCGGCGTCATCGCCACACGTGGGTGTTTCCACAATGGGTTGTCTTCCGGTAGCGGTTCTCGGCTATAGACATCCAGCATCGCACCTTTCAGTTTTCCGCTATCCAACGATGCCAGAAGATCGTCTTCATTGAGATGAACACCACGCGCCAGGTTCAGCACATAGGCTCCATCCTGTAATTGATTCAACAGTCCGGCATTAATAATGCCTACCGTTTCTGCCGTATTGGGCAGAAGATTAACCAGCACACGCGTCTGGCTTAAAAATGCACTCAATTCTTCGGTGCCCGCAAAACTTTCCACACCAGGCCAGGATTTACGGGTACGGCTCCAACAGCGCAGTGGGAACCCCCATGCCTGCAGGCTCTCTGCCACTTTAGCCCCTAATACACCAGCTCCCATGATGCCGATGGTAAATTCATCACGGGTGTACTCTTGCAACGGCTGCCACTTTGCCTGGGATTTTAATGCCTGATAGTCATCAAAGCGGCGGAACCAGTGCAACACCTGACTCACCGCATACTCCTGCATTTGCAGACCCATACCGGTATCTTCCAGACGGAAAAGTGGAATCGAGGTATCCAGCATCTCCGGGTGTGCTTTAAGCTTACTGAGGATGGAATCCACTCCGGCTCCCAATGCAAAGACAGCTTTTAACTTTCGCCCTGCCAGCATTTCAACCGGAGGATGCCAGACCAGCGCATAGTCGGCATGGGCATTATCACCCGCTTTCCACTCGCGAACGTTAGCGCCAGGGATGGCTTTCGTCAGCGCCTTTACCCACCAGGCCGTATCAAATGTAGGGTGATAGAAAATTATTTCCATATTGTCTCCTGAACATTGTTATGCGGAACATTCTCGCACTTATTATCATCATTTTCCGAGGGAACATCAGATTAGCAAATTTCAGAGTGCTGGCAAAAAAAACAATTCCCGCTCATTTAAGCCCCATGTTGCTTGAAGTTTGTGTAAATGCACGTTTTTTTGAAAAAGTAGATTGACGCCGGGGCGGTATTTCCCCTACATTAGCGCCCGTTCCAGCAGTACAGGAACAACAATATGGTGAGGTGTCCGAGTGGCTGAAGGAGCACGCCTGGAAAGTGTGTATACGGCAACGTATCCGGGGTTCGAATCCCCGCCTCACCGCCATATTCGAGAAAGAGCTCGTACGCATGTACGGGCTTTTTTTTCGCATGTTGCACAGTCTGGCGGGGATGAGAAGCCCGGACCGGAGTACGGGCTTTTTTTCGCCTCTGTCCCATACAGACTATCAACCGCCCTCAGAACCCGTCGATGGATCTTCGCTTTCAGTCAGTTCCTACGCCATATATGCATTCCTGACATACACTAGTTAAAACGATAAAAGTGAGGCAACAGGATGATAGCATTCCCGGCCAGCTTACTGATCCTGAATGGAAAAAGTGCTGATAACCTTCCCCTGCGTGACGCTATTGCTCAACTGCGCAATGAGAGTGTCGAAATCCATGTTCGCGTGACCTGGGAAAAAGGCGATGCACAACGTTACGTTGATGAAGCGCTCCGGTTGGGCGTAGCAACGGTGATTGCCGGCGGTGGTGACGGTACCATCAACGAAGTATCCACTGCGCTGATCCACTGTCAGGGGGAGAATGTTCCGGCGCTCGGGATTTTGCCATTGGGAACGGCAAATGATTTTGCTACCAGCGTTGGCATTCCTGAAGCGCTGGACAAGGCATTAAAGCTGGCCATTGCCGGGAATTCGGTAGAGATTGATATGGCGCAGGTCAACGATAAAACCTGCTTTATCAATATGGCGACCGGAGGGTTCGGTACTCGGATCACCACCGAAACACCGGAGAAACTCAAAGCCGCCCTTGGCGGTGTGTCGTACTTTATTCACGGGTTAATGCGCATGGATACGCTGAAGCCAGACAGTTGCGAAATTCGCGGCGAAAACTTTCACTGGCAGGGGGACGCGCTGGTGATTGGTATTGGCAATGGGCGTCAGGCCGGTGGTGGACAGCAACTTTGCCCGACAGCGCTCATTAATGACGGCCTGCTGCAACTGCGAATCTTTACCGGTGAGGAGCTGATTCCGGCACTGCTATCGGCGATAACTCAGTCCGAAGACAATCCGAATATCATTGATGGCACATCATCATGGTTTGATATCCGTGCGCCACATGAAATTACCTTCAATCTGGATGGTGAACCGCTCAGCGGGCAAGAGTTTCATGTTGAAATCCTGCCTGCAGCCCTGCGCTGCAGGCTACCGCCGGGTTGCCCATTATTGCGCTAATCCGACGGCACTCTACTGACATCAGGCAATCGTGACTTTGTTATCCAGATAAACATCCTGGACGGCATTAATCAGCTTCACGCCGTCAGCCATGGTTTTCTTGAACGCTTTACGTCCAAGAATTAACCCCATGCCACCGGCACGCTTGTTAATCACCGCGGTACGTACCGCATCGCTGAGATCGGTTTCTCCGCCGGCCGCACCACCGGAGTTAATGAGTCCGGCGCGTCCCATATAGCAGTTCGCCAGTTGATAACGCACCAGGTCAATCGGGTTATCACTGGTCAGCTTGCTATAGACACGATCGTCGGTATAGCCGAAGTTAACCGCTTTATACCCGCCGTTATTCTCCGCCATTTTCTGTTTAACGATATCCGCGCCGATAGTTGCCGCCAGATGGTTTGCCTGCCCGGTCAAATCAGCCGAAACATGATAATCCACACCGTCTTTCTTAAACGCAGAGTTGCGCAAATAGGCCCACAGTACCGTCACCATGCCCAGCTCATGGGCGCGCTCAAAGGCTGCAGAGATCTCTTCAATCTGGCGGCGCGACTCCTCTGAACCAAAATAAATGGTTGCCCCCACCGCGACCGCGCCCATATTGAACGCTTGCTCCACGCTGGCATACAGCGTCTGGTCAAAGGTATTCGGGTAGCTAAGCGTTTCGTTATGGTTAATTTTCACCAGGAATGGAATGCGATGCGCATAACGGCGGGAAACAGACGCCAGCACGCCATAGGTTGACGCGACGCAGTTGCAGCCCGCTTCAATCGCCAGCTCAACAATATTTTTCGGATCAAAATACAGCGGGTTTGCGGCAAACGATGCCCCAGCAGAATGTTCCACACCCTGGTCTACAGGCAGAATCGACAAATAACCGGTCCCGGCGAGCCGTCCGGTGTTGTACAGCGTCTGCATATTACGCAGCACGGCGGGGGGACGGTTATTGTCAACCATCACGCGGTCGACGTAATCATGTCCTGGCAGGTAAAGTTGGTCAGAAGGAATGGTCATACAACGATGCTGTAAAAGGTTGTCGGCATCTTTGCCAAGCAACTGCGCAATATCAGTCATAGCTATGCTCCCGTAAGTTCCGATTTGATCTCGGAAGTGGATTGTCCTGACCCGCCTGATGGCGGGCAGCAATAAGTCTGGTACTGACTGCGCATTTTTTCCATCTTTAGCGCACTTTTCAGCGATTTCCGCTGGCTCGATTCAGGCATCAAAAAATGATACAGCGGTCAAATTTAGACCATAAAGGTATTTAAAAGGTATTGTTGAGTGGTACTATCCAGACGTACCTTACCTGTCATGAAGGATTTAAAGATGAAAACTACAGTTAAGCTGTCGTTCATGATGTTTGTGGAGTGGTTTATCTGGGGCGCCTGGTTTGTGCCGCTTTGGCTCTGGCTGAGTAAAAGCGGCTTTACTGCTGGTGAAATTGGCTGGTCTTATGCCTGTACCGCCATTGCCGCGATCCTCTCCCCGATCTTCGTCGGTTCGATCACTGACCGCTTTTTCTCTGCGCAAAAAGTACTGGCAGTGCTGATGTTTGTCGGCGCGATTTTGATGTATTTTGCAGCGCAGCAGACGACGTTCGGCGGATTCTTTCCGCTATTGCTGGCGTATTCACTCACCTATATGCCGACGATTGCACTAACCAACAGTATCGCCTTCGCCAACGTCCCGGATGTAGAACGTGATTTTCCGCGCATTCGCGTAATGGGCACGATCGGCTGGATTGCTTCCGGCCTGGCTTGCGGGTTCTTACCGCAAATGCTCGGCTATAACGACATTTCACCGACCAACATTCCGCTGCTCATTACGGCCGCGAGTTCCGCGTTACTGGGTATCTTCGCTTTCTTTTTACCGGATACGCCACCGAAAAGTACTGGCAAGATGGATTTCAAAGTCATGCTGGGTCTGGATGCGCTGATCCTGCTGCGTGATAAGAACTTCCTGGTCTTTTTCTTCTGCTCTTTTCTGTTTGCCATGCCGCTGGCGTTTTACTACATCTTCGCCAACGGCTACCTGACAGAAGTTGGGATGAAAAATGCGACCGGCTGGATGACGCTGGGCCAGTTCTCTGAAATTTTCTTCATGCTGGCACTGCCGTTCTTCACCAAACGCTTTGGCATTAAAAAGGTACTGTTGCTTGGTCTTATCACTGCCGCGATCCGCTACGGATTTTTTGTTTACGGCGGCGCGGAAGAATATTTCACCTACGCCCTGCTATTTCTCGGCATTCTGCTACATGGCGTGAGCTACGACTTCTACTACGTTACGGCCTACATCTATGTCGATAAAAAAGCGCCAGTGCACATGCGTACCGCTGCGCAGGGGTTAATCACTCTCTGCTGTCAGGGATTCGGCAGCCTGCTCGGCTACCGCCTGGGTGGGGTGATGATGGAAAAAATGTTTGCTTATAAAGAGCCGGTGAATGGCCTCACCTTTAACTGGGCTGGCATGTGGGGATTTGGCGCGATCATGATCGCCGTTATCGCCGTGCTGTTTATGATTTTCTTTCGCGAGTCAGACAAAGAAATCACCGCCATTAAGGTGGACGACCGCGATATCGTATTGCAACAAGGGGAAATTAAATGAAAGCAGAACGTATTCTCGGTGCTCTTTATGGGCAGGCGTTAGGGGATGCGATGGGTATGCCGTCGGAACTGTGGCCACGAACCCGGGTAAAAGCTCACTTCGGTTGGATCGACCGTTTTTTGCCCGGTCCGGCGGAGAATAATGCCGCCTGCTATTTCAGCCAGGCGGAGTTCACTGATGACACCTCCATGGCGCTGTGTCTGGCAGATGCCCTGCTTGAGTGCGACGGAGAAATTGTACCCGACGTCATTGGTCGCAATATTCTGGCCTGGGCAGAGCGCTTTGATGCCTTTAATAAAAACGTGCTGGGTCCGACCTCAAAAATTGCGCTCAATGCCATCCGCGATGGTAAGCCCGTTGCTAAGCTGGAAAACAACGGTGTCACCAATGGGGCGGCTATGCGCGTGTCGCCGTTAGGATGTCTGCTGCCCGCGCGCGATCTCGATGCCTTTATCGACGACGTAGCATTAGCTTCCAGTCCAACGCATAAATCGGATCTGGCTATTGCTGGCGCAGTTGTGGTCGCGTGGGCGGTATCACGCGCCATTGATGGCGGTAAATGGTCGGAGATTGTCGACGCACTGCCCGCCATTGCCCGGCATGCCCAGCAAAAGCGGATCACCACCTTCAGCGCGTCTCTCTGTGCACGCCTTGAACTGGCGCTGAAAATCGTCCGTAATGCCGACGGCTTTGAGTCTGCCAGTGAGCAGCTGTATCAGGTGGTGGGGGCTGGAACCAGTACGATTGAATCCGTACCTTGCGCCATCGCGATGGTCGAACTGGCGCAGACCGATCCCAACCGCTGCGCCATTCTGTGCGCGAACCTCGGCGGCGATACCGACACCATCGGGGCGATGGCAACCGCCATTTGTGGCGCGCTGCACGGCGTCGGCGCGATTGACCCGGCCCTGAAACATGAGCTTGATGCGGTAAATCAGCTGGACTTTATCCGCTACGCCAGTGGATTACTGCGCCTGCGTGAGCAGCGGGAGGCGCTATGAGCACCGCGCGTCTGCAACAACTTCTCTCGCAGTTACGTACACAGCGGCCAGTAACGGTGGTGGGTGCGGCGGTGATTGATGTCATTGCCGATGCGTATGCCCTTCCCTGGCGAGGCTGTGATATCGAACTCAAACAGCAAGGCGTGAACGTTGGCGGCTGCGCGCTCAATATTGCCGTGGCGCTTAAACGTTTAGGTATCGAGGCCAGCAATGCGTTACCGCTGGGTCAGGGCGTGTGGGCCGATATTATCCGCAACCGTATGGCGAAAGAAGGATTGCACAGCCTGATCGATAATGCCGAAGGCGATAACGGCTGGTGTCTGGCATTGGTAGAGCCAGACGGTGAACGCACATTTATGTCCTTTAGCGGCGTTGAGAATCAGTGGAATGCCGCCTGGCTGGCACAGCTGGATATCCCGCGTCATAGCCTGGTGTATCTCTCGGGTTATCAGCTAGCATCCCCGTGCGGTGAATTGCTGGTGCAGTGGCTGGAAGGTCTGGAAGAGGTGACGCCGTTTATCGATTTTGGCCCGCGCATCGGCGACATTCCCGAGCCCTTACTGGTACGAATTATGGCCTGCCGTCCGCTGGTGTCACTTAATCGTCAGGAGGCGGAAATTGCTGCCGAGCGATTTGCATTGAGTCAGGATGTGGAAGGTTTTGGCGCAGAATGGGTGCAGCGTTTCACCGCACCGGTGGTCGTGCGTCACGATAAAGACGGCGCATGGTATTTCAGCGCACAGACATCTGGCTGCGTACCGGCATTTGCAACGGCGGTCGTTGACACCATTGGCGCAGGTGACAGCCACGCCGGCGGCATGCTGGCTGGGCTGGCATCAGGCTGGTCGCTGGGCGATGCCGTCCTGCTTGGCAATGCGGTAGCATCCTGGGTGGTAGGTCACCGCGGTGGTGACTGCGCCCCCTCACGCGAGGCGTTACTCCTCGCAGACAAAGACGTATAGGTCGCTTCGACAGTAACTGATACTGTATTCAATAGGCCGTTGCTGCTGATCAAGCGCTACCTGCTTGATCACCAGCACCGGCACTTTGCTGTCCATCTGGATATGTGACTGAAACTCGGCGTCCGGCATCCGCGCGCTAACGCGTGAGCGTGTGCGCTGTGGAAAGATATGCTGGCTGCGGAAATAGTCGTACAGGGAAACGCCAATGGCATCCACGTCATGGATAAGATGAGCGGGTACCCATGATTCTTCAATAGACACAGCATCTTCATCAACATAGCGAATTCGCTTGAGCAAGAAGACCTCACTGCCGACAGCAATGGCCAACTGCTGAGCCACCTCTTCCGGGCAGGGCACCACGCGTTTATTCACCCACAGCGTATCCGGCTTTTTACCGCGTAACACTACCTGTTGTGAAAAACCGCGCGCTTCTTTGAGCGAATACTCGAAGATGTTATTGATTTGCGTCCCGTAGCCACGCGCACGCGTCACCACCCCCTCTTCTTCCAGCGCCTGCATCGCTTTGCGCACCGTAATGCGTGAAACGCCGGTCAACTGGCTGAGGTCGCGCTCACCAGGCAGGATATTGCCATGCTCCAGGATCCCACTGCGCACGGCGTTCTTAACCGTTTGAGCGAATTTCATATACAGCGGCGTGTTGTCCGCCGCTGAAATACGTTCATTCAGTTGCGCGATAAGCTGGGTATGCGCTTGTTCCATTTATCTTTTTCCTGGCAGCCGTTTCTGTAGCCAGTATACCATTTCTGCTCATCACCACCACGCGTGGAAATGATGCACCGGACCAATCCCCTTGCCCACTTCCAGCGTATCCGCCTGCGCCAGCGCCGCAGAGAGCCACAACTTAGCCTCCTGTACCGTATCAGCCCAGTTAACATGGCGTGGACGCAGTGCCGCCAGCGCTGCTGACAACGTGCACCCCGTTCCGTGCGTATTTTTTGTCACCACCCTTGGCGCGGTGAAACGCTGTTCGCCATCGCGGGTAAACAGCCAGTCAGGGCTTTGCTCATCATCAAGATGACCCCCTTTCATTAATACCGCCTCACAGCCCAGCGCCCGCAACGCGCGCCCCTGCTCTAACATTTCCTGCTCCGTTCGGGCATGCGATGCCCCGAGCAACGCCGCCGCCTCCGGCAGATTAGGGGTAATAATCGACACTTGCGGTAACAGACGGGTACGCAGCGTTTCAACCGCAGAGGAAGACAATAGCGGATCGCCGCTTTTTGCCAACATTACCGTATCCAGTACGACGTTTTGTACCCGGTGACGCTGTAAACGTTCGGCAACGGCTTCGACAATATCGGTTTCTGCCAGCATGCCGATTTTGGTGGTATCGATGCGCACATCGCTGAACACCGAGTCCAGCTGTGCAGCAACAAAGTCAGGTTCAATGCGATACACCGACTGCACCCCGCGCGTATTTTGTGCCACCAACGCGGTAATAACTGAGCAGCCGTATGCGCCAAGCGCCGAGAAGGTTTTTAAATCGGCCTGGATACCCGCGCCACCGCTTGGATCGGTTCCGGCGATCGTTAATGCGTTAATCCGTTTCATGCTTGCTCCTGGGCGTTCAGGTTATAGAGAGCGTCGAGAAATGCCGGAACAAAACTTCCCGGTCCCGTCGATTGTTCAGTGGCGCGTTGTCCGGCTTGCTTCATCCAGCTACAGGCTGAAGCAACATTGTTCAACCGGTCGCCCTCCAGGGCGCAACTGGCTGCGACTACCGCTGACAATGCACAGCCGGTGCCCACTACGCGCGTCATCAACGGGTCACCGCCGTTCACGCAGACGGTACGCTGACCATCGGTAACATAGTCAACTTCGCCGGTCACCACGACAATGGTTCCAACCTGGCGTGCCAGTGTTTGTGCTGCCGGAAGGGCTACCGCTGGCGTATCCGTCGTGTCTACACCGCGCCCCACTCCGTTCATCCCCGCCAGCGCAAGGATTTCTGAGGCATTACCGCGAATAGCCGCTGGCTGTAGCGCCAGTAAATCCAGACAGAAGCGACGACGAAACGCCAGTGCGCCCACGGCAACGGGATCGAGCGTCCAGGGGGTTTTCGCCTGCTGCGCCTGTTCAACGGCGGCACGCATTGCCGTTGCCCGCGCCTGAGTCAGTGTCCCAACATTAATGAGCAGCGCCTGGGCAATAGCAGCAAACTGGCTGGCTTCCTCAGGTTCGATCACCATCGCGGGCGATGCGCCAAGTGCCAGTAACGTATTGGCAGTGAAGCTTTGCACAACCTCGTTGGTCATACAGTGAGTGAGGGGGGAAAGCGTTCTAAATTGGTGTAAGGTGTGGGCCGCAAGTGCGCGGCTGTGCAGGTCAGGCTGCATGGTTCAGCTCCTGCCCGCGTGAAAGAAGGGACACGAGCAGTGTCAGACTTCCCTACGCTGGCATTATCCAGATCAGGTGGTACGGGTATTTCTCAGCCTTCACGCGGAAGGGCACCCCGAGTCGTTGAAACACAAATATGATATTCAGGTTTCAGCAACAGGATACTGTCTGCACGCCATGTTGTAAATTGCAGGCCAACATTGCCTACATATCTGCACTTCATTTACACTTTTTACGAAATAACTGGGGTACACACAAAATAGTGCTTGTCAGATATCCTGTAAGCCAGAAATGATACACGACTGATTTTGATGACCCGAAGAGGTAGAAAGGATGGGTATGAAAAATAAAATGTTGCTGGGCGCACTTCTGCTTGCGAGCAGCGTCGTCTGGGCCGCGCCAGCCGCAACAGCAGCCCCCACCGGTATCGATAAGTATGAGCTGAGCAGCTTTATTGCTGACTTCACCCATTTCAAACCCGGTGACAAGGTTCCACCACTGTATCTCACCGAAGAATACACCATTAAGCAGTGGAATCTGCGCAACCTGCCCGCACCGACGCCAGGCACCCACTGGACCTATATGGGCGGCGCGTATGTGCTGGTCAATGATGCCGACGGTAAAATCATTAAAGCCTACGACGGCGAGATTTTTTATCACCGGTAAAAAAACACGCACCCTATATAAAGGGTGCGTCAATTAAATATCACTCGTATTCCGTAACAACTTTAACTCTACTTTGTACTTTACCTGGTCGAATATTTTGTCCATATACAACATATCTCCCATATAGATTTAAGTTAACGCGTTGTTCTTCTGGAGTTACATCTTTAAAATTCAAAAGATCATAGCTGGAACTATTCCCTGCACTAAAATTAATTGCTTGACTTCCATTTAGTGAGATTTCAAACCCAACATCCCCAGCACCTCCATATTCATTTTCATATTCATTCTTGAGGATATTACCTTGAATACTCTCCGACTCAAAATGATACTTAAAAGAATAAGAGGACAATCCTTTATTGCAAATAAAAGATACGTTACCTGATGTAGGTTCAAGCTTTAGATACCTGGAAGCATTATTATTCAGATCTGATATCGTAACTGCTGGGGCAGTAAGTACACCATCATTAAATCTACAAGTTTTTGTCATTTGCGTGATTTGTGGGATATAAGTTACACGATAATAATGATTCGTATTATCATGCCCGAACAAACATCCTGTTGAAAAGCATTTCTCAGGAATAAAATCTATCTGGATGCCTTCATTTATATTTTTTGCATTTTGACTTATCCCAGTAGCTTTTGAAACAACATCAAAAGTTAAGGTAATTTCTGCCTTATTTATTTTTCCTATATCCATCTCTGTAAAAGAGTTTTTTTTATCATACAAGATATGTGCAGGGTCAGAAGAAAATGTAGCCCTCAAATATATGTCACCAGCATCAGCATGGTATACATAATAGGTTTCCCTAGGAAATTCTATACTAAATACAGTTCCCCCCCCCATGTCAAATAAATTTCTACATATAGGCTTATGCGTAAATTTAAAATTGGATATATTGACAACATTGCCTTTCATATTATTAAGCTTTAATTCATCGCCAGACACATAGGTTTCAGCCCCATTAGAAATATAACAATGACTACTTGCACCAAAACTAATTAATGCAATTAAAAAAAACAAATATTTCATATCCACCTCTCACCGACAAATATAAACTTTACTTTCATCAATCGTTTTGCCGAAAGTGATTGAGCATGAAAGTCCCTGTTGTTTATCGACCGCCACTTTTATCACCGATGGCACTTCATTGGTGCGAATAAAAAGCTGGCTTCCCTGGCCTACTACGCCAATATTGTGTCCATGATTGTCTTCAACTTCATAACCAAACGTCAGCGGTAAACCATCAGGGCGCTGCGCCCGGATATACCACGGTTTACGCTGGTCAGTATCAAATGTTGTCAGCACTACCGCACCGCGATATGGCGCAACGTTCCGGCGGTTCCCCTGCAGATCGGTTTCACTATTGGTATTGGACACATCCAGCATCAGATGGTTTTCGCGATAAGGCGTTAAGCCGTCGTAAACCACCACGCCATTGTGGTCAGTGGTGCGATATTTCTGCCCGTTCACATACGCCCCTTCCAGACCAGGCGCATGCATGACGGCAAACGTTTCTGACAGTCTGTTGGCTAAATTCACGCCACCAGACCAGGCCACAAGGCCACCTGAAATACTGCCGCCAGTTTGTGTGTATTTAGACGACTGACTGTAGCTGCCGTTAAGCGTCGCAACTGGCGCATTCCACGTCAGATTGCCGCCTGCTGTTGTTTCGCTACCCTGCCGTTGATGGCTCAGATTCACCCCATAGTTAAACTGATCGCGACTGCCTGCGGTGCCCGAAAGTCCGGTATTGTTGGACGCAAAACCATCATCATCAAACGTCGTGGAATTAGACACATATAAATGCCTGCGTGGAGCGCTAATATCATCTCCCCAATCGAAAGGTATAGAGATAAAGACGTTAAAACGTTTATCTTCATGATGATCTTCATCGTAAGTCTGGCTGGCGGAAAAGGTATAGCTAATCCGTTGCCAGCTATTGGAATAACTCACCTGATAATCTTTACTGTTACCGCTCCGTCCCCAGTAATCGCGCCACAGCGTACTGAGCGAAAAAGAGCCCCAACCTTGCGGCAAAGACTGGCTGACGTTAGCCGAAAAGCTGTTTTTACGACCAAAATCATTCTGGTAATAATCCGCGATGTCGTACACATCATTTTCATCGCGATGGTAGTTGTTCTTATTGTTTGCCCAGACATGATCGTTAAATGTCCGATAATCCCGTGATGAGTAGCGATAAGCTGCCAGGCCAAAACGGGTGGCGGTTTGCGTCAAATATTTGTTATAGGCAATCTGGTAGCTCTGCCCGTCAAACACATCACCATTATCCTGTTTGCTGTGCGATTGTGTCGCATCGACGGAAATCGCGCCGATACGTGTATTCCAGCCGGTTCCAAGCGTAAACGCATTGTAGTTATCTGCCAGCATGGTGCCGCCATACAGCGTTAACAGATTATTCAGCCCGTATTGGTAGCTCATCTGCGCAAAATCGGTCTGGTTGCTGGCGCCTTCGATATGGCTACGTCCAGCGGCAAAATCATATTTTGAGACCCCCGGCTGCAGCATATTGGGCACCGCAGCGTACGGTACCAGATAGGTTGTTACCGAGCCGTCAGCCTCTTTGATACTGACGTCAAGATCCGCTCCCCCTCCAGCCAGCTGCAAATCAGCAATGGAGAACGGGCCAGGCGGAACCTCTTTCTGGTAAACCACAAAACCGTTTTGTTCGATGGTAACCAGCGCGTTGCTTTGCGCAATCCCCTGAACCAGCGGCGTAAAATTCTGCTTTGAGTTTGGCAGCATCTGCATATCGCGATACAGCCGCACGCCACGAAAGCGCACTGCGTCAAAAATATCTGATGAGGTATACATATCCCCGGCACGCAGAGTGCCCAGAATTTGCGGGATGCCACGTTCCAGATACAGGGTATTACTTTTCCACTCCCCGTTGCTGTCATCGGTTTTGTTATAGCTGGCATCGGAATGCAACTGCCAGCCCAGCAGATTTAACCCACTGGTAAAGCGCGCATAGGTACTTTTACTGTTACCAGAATCCTTATAGTCGCTGTAATACTGGCTGGCATAGTACGAGGTATAGAAGGCATTGATGCCACGATCCCAGTTTTCCGGAGGAACATAGCCATTCTCAAGCTCATCGACATACGCCTGCGGTACGCTGAGATCAAGACGAAACGTGCCGATATTCCAGGCGTAACTGCCTCCCTGTACCGCCTGCTTTAGGGTTGGGCATTCATTCTGCTGGTCCAATGCTTGTGTATTTATCCCCAGACGCGTTAATGCGTCACGGGATAAACAGGTGTCATCCGGATTATCCTTAACGGTTATTTCATACTTACCACGCCACTGCTTATTGACGTAGATATCAATATCATATTGGCCTGGCAGCGGTTGGTTATCATCGAGGCGAAAATTTGAGACTTTTTCGCCTTTCATACCGCCCATCATAAAGTGGGTGTCAAACGTATCTTCTGCGGCCTGGGCGTCAATGCCAACCAACAACAGCAGTATTGCCGAAGCAAGCGGAGTCATCCTTAACATAACCAGCTCCTGTTATTTTAGGCTGACGTTATCACTAATATAATTGCCGTGATCGTCAATAATGGTCATTTTATACTGATTGGCATTAGTATTTTTCAATGCCACATTCGCACTGGAGAGCGGAGCAAGCATAATACTTTCATTGTTGATTTTGACATTATTAGCTTTAACTTCTGTCACCGTAACCCAGTTAGCAGCATCATTTCTGATAGAATAAATATTACCACTGCGTGTTAACGCCAGTTTATGGAAAGTATTTTTATTAACGGCGGCAATACCTTTTGGCCGATAAAAAAGTTTAATTCGATTCTGCATGGCGAATTTGAGTACATTTTTTCCGGCGCTATCAGGATTATTCGGTGGAATATCCAGTACATTAAGAAAAAATAAACTCTCTTTATCGTTAGGCAGCGTATTCGGCATTTTTTTAATTTTCAGTTGCTGGCCTGAATCTCCGGGAATCTTCGCTACTGGAGGTGTAAGCATAAAGGGTACGTTAATTTTTTCCGGCGGTAATGACGTATTGCCGTCATCAATCCATGATTGCACCAGTGACGAACGCTCCCCTTGGTTCATCAACTGTACCAGAACTTCATTTTTTTCTGCTGGGTAGATTACGCGAGTACCATAAATCACGATCCCTGCGTGTCCAGAAAAAGAGCATATCACAAGCATTGAGATAAATATTCGTTTCATACGGTGCCATCCAAAATAATGCCGGTAATAATTACCGGCAAAATAATTTATTCAGCCGAAACAGAAAAAGTGACTGTGGCGCTAAGTTGACCATTTTTAACCGGATTTAAATTCAATCGAGAATAGTCGGCATCAAAATTCAAAGTATAGATCTCCCCTTCCACTCCCAGCTTTTTATTTAAAGATGAAATATCAATAACGCCAGTTTTATCAATATGCTTTTCGTCAATTTTAAGTTTGAAACCAACGTTAGTATCCGCCCCTGTTGACGGTTTAATAATGCCGCCATCACCAAAAACAACATTTGTGATATTAATGCTTGTTAAATTCGAATTCCCAGGGCAAATTATCTTCATATTTGTTGTTTTTTGGGCATTGCCTTCAACCACCTCCCCGACCGCTTTATTGGCGAAAAGTGATGCATCAACGGCATTCAATTGAAGAATTTCAGAGTCTTTGCCACTGTCAAAATAGCAAGAAGATCCTTTAATTTCCCCATTAATAGTTAGAGTACCCTCTTCATTATTAGCAGCAAAAACCCCAGCGCTCATAAATACAGCAGACAGAACAGCAGCAGAAATAATTGAACGTTTCATAATATCTTCCTTAATGAATTAATTTCGATTTGTTAAGAGGGGTTATCTCTTGAAATTAAATTCTCACAGGTGAAACGTTGCCGCAATGTAAACACGTTGTTTTATTGATTTAAAACAAGTTACAAATCGCAATATACATGTAACAAATAAATCAGGATTTGTATTATTTTCAGAATTAATAAATTTATGCGATTAACTGTCTGGAGAAATTTATTCTATGCATAGAAAACCACATATCATTCATTAAAATGATATGTGGTTAATAAAGGCGTTCTTTTTAATCGTAGCGATTGAGTACGATCTGTCGCGTGGTATCGCCAGGGACTGTAACCATTTCCGTCACCACCCCACGTGCAGGTGAAGAAGCGACATTGTTAACAGTTGAAAAATGGAACGTCTTACCACACCGCTGTTGCACGTCGTTATTCACAACATCGGTACTACAGGTTGGTTCGGTTACTCGTCCACTGATTGTTAAGGTCGCGGTATCGGAAGCAAACGCAGATGCACTTATTCCATAAGTCAGAATTATAGTTCCCATCAGCGAGCTAATTTTCATTTTTATCGTCACCTCTGTGGTTAACATCAAATAACATGCAGATGGCCTGTCAGCGTAATACGGGTGAAACGCGCTGTTCAATCCAATGGAAATTATAGATTAATGAGATCAATTTGATCAATTCTAATGATGCATTGAGGGCGTTCATTCAGAAAAAGACATGGTTTATTAAGGCAGGATGAAATATATCGTGGACTTTTTAGCTCGATATATTCACCACATCAATATATCATTGATGTGGTGAATATTTGTAACACTGTTAATTACACGGCGCGGAAGGCGATCTCACCAGGGATAACTTCTCCCTGCCAGTAAAGCTGGGCAGCAACACGCCCTGCCAGGCTGCGGTAAATCGCGGTGAATTCACTGTCGGGACGACTGATAACCGTCGGCATACCGCGGTCGAGATCTTCACGCAAGGAAATATGCAGCGGCATTTGTCCCAGCAGTTGGGTGTGATACTGCTCGGCCAGTTTCTGCGCGCCACCCGTGCCGAAAATCGGTTCATGATGACCGCAGTTGCTGCAAATATGCATGCTCATATTTTCAACAATACCCAGCACTGGTACTTCCACTTTTTCGAACATCACGATGCCTTTTTTCGCATCGATCAGCGCAATGTCCTGCGGCGTAGTCACCACAACAGCACCCGTTACCGGAATGTTCTGCGCCAGCGTCAACTGGATGTCACCCGTACCCGGCGGCATATCCAGTACCAGGTAATCCAGATCCGGCCATAAGGTTTCCTGCAGCATCTGCAGCAGCGCTTTGCTGGCCATTGGACCACGCCACACCATCGCGTTATCGTCAGTGACCAGATAACCAATGGAGTTCGTCGCCAGACCGTGAGACATGATCGGCGCCATATGGGTGCCATCTGGCGAGGTTGGACGCTGGTTTTCCGCGCCGAGCATTGTCGGGATAGACGGGCCATAAATATCGGCGTCCAGAATACCTACCTTCGCTCCTTCCGCAGCCAGCGCCAGCGCCAGGTTCACGGCGGTAGAGGATTTACCCACACCACCTTTGCCGGAACTAACGGCAATGATGTTTTTCACACCATTTATGCCCGGCTGGTTTTTCACACGCTTCAGCGTCGCGATGTTATGCGACAGTTTCCAGTCGATCGCTTTCGCTCCGGTAATGCGCAGCAGATCGGCGCTACATTGCTCTTTTAAGTCCTCAAACGCGCTATGCCAGACAAACGGCATGACCAGCTCAACGTGCAACGTGTCATCCATCCAGGCGACGTGATGCAACGCTTTAAGCGTCGTCAGATTATGCTTCAGGGTTGAATGCTGAAAATTCGCCAGCGTCCCGGCAACCATCGCGCGCAGGGTCTCTGGTGATTTGGCCTGGGATTGTGCGTTCATCCCGACTCCTTTTTGTTGTTCTGAATATACAATAGTCACCAGGTAGTTTACTCCAACCGCAACAATTATTCATTTACGGATAAATGCCCTTATCGCTTGGCGCAGTAATTACCATTTTGGTACTATCAAAGCCCTTTTCACTACAAAAGAAGTAATTGCCCACTATGACTCAAGTCGCGAAGAAAATTCTGGTAACGTGCGCGCTGCCGTACGCCAACGGCTCAATCCACCTCGGCCATATGCTGGAGCACATCCAGGCTGATGTCTGGGTCCGTTACCAGCGAATGCGCGGCCACCAGGTTAACTTCATCTGCGCGGACGACGCACACGGTACGCCAATCATGCTGAAAGCACAGCAGCTTGGGATCACACCAGAGCAGATGATCGGTGAAATGAGTCAGGAGCATCAGACTGATTTTGCAGGTTTTGACATTAGCTATGACAACTACCACTCAACGCACAGCGAAGAGAACCGTGAGCTGTCTGAGCTGATTTACACACGCCTGAAGGAGAACGGTTTTATTAAGAACCGTACGATTTCCCAGCTTTACGACCCGGAAAAAGGTATGTTCCTGCCGGATCGTTTCGTTAAAGGCACCTGCCCGAAATGTAAATCTCCGGATCAGTACGGCGATAACTGTGAAGTCTGCGGCGCAACCTACAGCCCGACTGAACTTATCGAGCCGAAATCCGTTGTGTCTGGCGCGACGCCGGTAATGCGTGACTCCGAGCACTTTTTCTTTGACCTGCCGTCGTTCAGCGAAATGCTGCAGGCGTGGACGCGCAGCGGCGCGTTGCAGGAGCAAGTGGCGAACAAAATGCAGGAGTGGTTTGAATCCGGCCTGCAGCAGTGGGATATTTCCCGCGATTCACCGTACTTCGGTTTTGAAATTCCGAACGCACCGGGCAAGTATTTCTACGTCTGGCTGGATGCGCCAATTGGCTACATGGGCTCGTTCAAAAACCTGTGCGACAAGCGTGGCGACACAACCAGCTTTGATGAGTACTGGAAGAAAGATTCCGACGCCGAGCTGTATCACTTCATCGGTAAAGATATCGTCTACTTCCACAGCCTGTTCTGGCCTGCCATGCTGGAAGGCAGTAATTTCCGTAAGCCGACCAACCTGTTCGTTCACGGGTATGTGACGGTAAACGGCGCGAAGATGTCCAAGTCTCGCGGTACCTTCATTAAAGCCAGCACCTGGCTGAAACACTTTGATGCCGACAGTTTGCGTTACTACTACACCGCGAAACTCTCTTCGCGCATTGATGATATCGACCTGAACCTGGAAGATTTTGTTCAGCGCGTTAACGCCGATATCGTCAACAAAGTAGTGAACCTGGCGTCCCGTAACGCAGGATTTATTGCGAAACGCTTTGACGGCATTCTGGCTGCTGAACTGGCCGATCCGGCACTGTACAAAACCTTTACCGACGCCGCAGCGGTAATTGGCGAAGCGTGGGAAAGCCGTGAATTCGGGAAAGCAATCCGCGAAATCATGGCGCTGGCCGACGTGGCGAACCGCTACGTTGACGAACAGGCACCGTGGGTCGTGGCTAAACAGGAAGGCCGTGACGCCGACCTGCAGGCAATTTGCTCCATGGGTATTAACCTGTTCCGCGTTCTGATGACGTACCTGAAACCGGTACTGCCGACGCTTGCTGAACGTGTTGAGGCATTCCTGAACAGCGACCTGTCCTGGGATGCCATTGAGCAACCGCTGCTCGGTCACAAGGTCAACACCTTTAAGGCGCTCTACAACCGTATCGACATGAAACAGGTAGAAGCGCTGGTGGAAGCCTCCAAAGAAGAAGTGAAAGCCGCAGCCACACCGGTGACCGGCCCGCTGGCGGATGACCCTATCCAGGACACTATCACCTTTGACGATTTCGCCAAAGTTGATCTGCGCGTGGCGCTGATTGAAAACGCCGAGTTCGTGGAAGGTTCCGACAAACTGCTGCGCCTGACGCTGGATCTTGGCGGTGAGAAGCGTAACGTCTTCTCCGGGATTCGCTCCGCCTACCCGGATCCGCAAGCCCTGATTGGTCGCCAGACTATTATGGTGGCGAACCTGGCGCCGCGTAAGATGCGCTTCGGTATCTCTGAAGGGATGGTGATGGCAGCAGGCCCTGGCGGAAAAGACATCTTCCTGTTAAGCCCGGATGACGGTGCGAAACCTGGTCAGCAGGTGAAATAACAAAAAAGCCGGAGATTATCTCCGGCTTTTTTTTGTTTTTTTCCGGCTGTCGGCTTCGCCTTACCCGGCCTACAAATCCCGTAGGTCCTGCAAGCACCGCGCCGCTGGCCAAAAATCACGACTTCGCGTTATGTACTCGCGCAGTTAAACCGCGCAAGAAATAGCGCAAGAATTGATCGCCACATTCGCGATAATTTTTATGGTCCGGTGCACGCATCATCGCGGTGATTTCCGGCATCGATACGCGAAATTTCTGTTCGGTCATGATGGCCAGAATATCATCAGTTTTCAGTGAAAACGCGATACGCAGTTTTTTCAGCACCGTATTGTTGTTAACACGACGTTCAATCGCCAGTTCCGGCGCAGAATCATCTTTGCCACGCAGATGATAGATAAGACCGTTCAGGAAACCGGAGAGAATGATATCCGGGCAGCGAACAAACCCGTCCTCATCTTCTTTTGTCATCCAGGTGTCGAAACCTGCTGAGGTGGATTCCATCTCAGCAAGCGCAAGAATGCGCACCATATCGTTATTGTTCGCTTTCAGGGTGTAGCGCAGGCTACGAAGAATATCGTTACTTAGCATAGAGCCTTCAACTGTCGGTGATGCAATAGCGCGCAGTGTACCAGTTTTACAGGCCAATCGCCTCTTTTAGACTTTTGAGGTACCGACGGCTCACCGGGACAGTCAGTCCGTTACGTAAAATCAGCTCAGCCTGACCGTTATCTTCCAGACGGATCTCCTGCAAATGGGCCATGTTGACCAGGTATTGTCGGTGGCAGCGCAGCAGCGGAGTACGGCTCTCCAGCGTTCTGAGCGTCAGCTCGGTGAATCCTTCTTTGCCATCGCTACTGGTCACATAAACGCCGCTCATCCGACTGCTGACAAACGCCACATCATCCATTTGCAGCAGATAGATTCGGCTATGACCGCTACATGGAATGAACTTAAGCGCCTGCTGATGTTCCGGCAGTAACGACACATCCTGCTTCGTGCGCTCCTGACGTAAACGGATCAGCGTTTTCTCCAGCCGCGTTTCTTCAATCGGCTTAAGCAGATAATCAAAGGCATGTTCTTCAAAGGCTTTCACTGCATATTCGTCAAAAGCGGTGAGAAAAACGATATACGGGCGATGCTCGGGATCCAGCATACCCACCATTTCCAGCCCGCTGATACGCGGCATCTGGATATCGAGGAACAGCACATCCGGACGCAGCTTATGTACTGCACCAATGGCCTCTACCGCATTCGAACACTCTCCGACTATCTCGATGTCGCTTTGCTCCTGTAACAGGATCCGCAGGTTCTCGCGCGCTAACGGTTCATCATCGACAATCAGCACTTTGATCATGCCAGTTCCTCCAGGGGAAGTCGTAAAGTAATTCGGGTAAAGAGGTCAGGCTCACAGGCTACGCTGATGCCAAAATCATCGCCAAACCGTTCCCGCAGGCGTTTGTCCACCAGACTCATTCCAAGCCCGCTGGACTCAGTCGTGGGCTGATACAGTCCGGCATTATCTTCAATATCCAGCATCAGATACTGCCCTTCCTGACGAGCCGTGATAGAGACTTCTCCGGTATCAAGTAGCTGGGAAGTGCCATGCTTAATCGCATTCTCGACTATCGGTTGCAGAGTAAACGCAGGCAATTGCTGATACGCAAGCGCTTCCGGGACCGTTAAGGTCACCTGCAGACGGGACTGGAATCGTGCCTTTTCAATTTGCAGATAGGCATTTACGTGTTCAATTTCATCAGCCAGCGTCACAATTTCCGACGGTCGTTTTAAATTCTTACGAAAGAAAGTCGAGAGATATTGCACCAGTTGGCTGGCCTGTTCGCTGTCACGACGGATCACGGCTTTAATCGTATTCAACGCGTTAAACAGAAAATGGGGATTAACCTGAGCGTGCAGAAGTTTGATTTCTGACTGCGTCAGCATCGCTTTTTGTCGCTCATATTGTCCGGCCAGGATTTGCGCGGAAAGCAACTGAGCGATCCCTTCTCCCAGCGTGCGGTTAATTGAGCTAAAGAGACGGTTTTTAGCTTCATACAGTTTAATCGTCCCCATCACCCGCTGGTTTTCACCACGCAACGGGATCACCAGCGTCGACCCTAATTTGCATTGCGGATGCAATGAACAGCGATAAGGCACTTCATTACCATCGGCATACACGACTTCTCCAGTTTCAATCGCCCGTTGAGTATATGAAGAGGATATGGGCTTGCCTGGCAGGTGATGGTCATCACCAATGCCGGTAAACGCCAGTAGCTTCTCGCGGTCAGTAATCGCCACCGCACCGATATCCAACTCTTCATACAGCACCTGAGCGACCTTCATGCTGTTAACCTCGTTAAATCCCTGTCGCAGAATCCCCTCCGTAGAGGCGGCAACTTTTAGCGCAGTGGCAGAAAACGCCGAGGTGTATTTTTCAAACATCGCGCGTTTGTCGAGCAGAATACGCATAAACAACGCAGCGCCAACGGTATTGGTCACCATCATCGGCGCGGCAATGTTACTGACCAGGTGCAAGGCATCCTCAAAGGGACGCGCAATCAGCAAAATGATCAGCATCTGCACCAGCTCGGCGACAAAGGTAATCGCGCCCGCAGTCAGTGGACTAAACACTTTATCAGTACGGCCACGTCGGGTAAGGACACTGTGTACCAGTCCCCCAAGCAGGCCTTCCACGATGGTCGAAATCATGCAACTGAGCGCCGTCATGCCCCCCATCGAATAGCGATGAAGACCGCCGGTCAGGCCAACAAGTCCCCCAACAACAGGACCGCCAAGCAGACCGCCCATCACCGCGCCGATGGCGCGAGTATTCGCAATGGAGTCTTCAATATGCAGCCCAAAGTAGGTGCCCATGATGCAAAAGATGGAGAATGTGACGTAACACAGAAGTTTGTGCGGCAGTCGTATAGTGACCTGCATCAGCGGGATAAACAGGCGCGTCTTGCTCATTAGCCACGCGATAACGAGAAACACGCACATCTGCTGAAGCAGCAGCAACACCAGATTAAACTCGTACATACCCGCCAACCACACATTTCTTAAAAGCGCGTAACATACATGGGCTGCGCGTAACTTTCTTTGAACTGTTGCAAAAAAACAGGAATTTGTGAGAACGATCACTCGAAAGCGCGAGTATGACGACAATCTCACCCTCCTTTTGATCAAAAAACAGACAAAACTACCTGGTTCGCAAAAGAGCGTCTAAAGTAAAACTGGGACCTCGCGAGCAAGAGTGAGACAACGATGGCGCTTTACACGATAGGTGAAGTGGCTTTGCTTTGTGATATCAACCCTGTCACTTTACGTGCATGGCAGAGGCGTTACGGATTACTAAAACCTCAGCGTACAGACGGGGGGCATCGCCTGTTTAACGATGCGGACATTGACAGGATCCGTGAGATAAAACGCTGGATAAATAATGGCGTTCAGGTCAGTAAAGTTAAAATGTTACTCAGCAATGAGAACATTGATGTGCATAACGGTTGGCGTGAGCAACAAGAAACGCTATTGAGCTATTTGCAAAGTAACAATTTGCACAGCCTCAGGTTGTGGATCAAAGAGCGTGGTCAGGATTACCCTGCGCAAACGCTCAATACGCATTTGTTTATTCCCTTACGCCGACGTCTGCAATGCCAGCAGCCCATTCTTCAGGCGCTATTGGGGATCCTTGACGGTGTGCTCATCAATTATATTGCGATTTGCCTTGCCTCGGCGCGTAAAAAGCAGGGTAAAGATGCCCTGGTAGTCGGCTGGAATATCCACGATACCACCCGCTTATGGCTGGAAGGCTGGGTTGCCAGCCAGCAAGGATGGCGTGTTGATGTACTGGCCCACTCGCTCAATCAGCTACGGCCCGAACTGTTTGAAGGACGCACCCTGCTCGTCTGGTGCGGAGAGAACCAAACCCCTGCACAACACCAACAACTGGATGAGTGGCGCGCGTTAGGTCACGATATTTATCCACTCGGTATTTAATATTTTATTAACAAACGTGTACAATCCTTGAATTCACATAAGGAGTACAAAATGAGCGCAGCTAAAATCGGTGTTATAACCCTCTTCCTGCTGATGGCCATCGGTGGTATCGGCGGCGTGATGCTGGCAGGTTATACCTTTATTTTACGTGCCGGGTAAGGTAGTACGCTAATCGCTCAAACCCGCGATCGACAATGACTGCGGCCAATGCGACCAGCAGCGCCCCCTGGATCACATAGGCGGTATTAAACCCGCTTAACCCGATAATAATCGGTGTTCCTAACGTATTCGCACCAACGGTAGAGGCAATCGTTGCGGTGCCAATATTAATAATCACTGACGTGCGAATCCCGGCCAGAATAACCGGTGCCGCGAGCGGAAGTTCGATTTTGCGTAGCCGCTGCCCCTGACTCATGCCCATCCCGCTGGCGATATCTATTACGCTGGCAGAGATCCCTCCCAGCCCTGCCAGCGTTGCCTGTAAGATCGGTAACACCCCATACAGGATCAGCGCGATAATCGCAGGCTCCGGGCCAAACCCCATCACCGGTACGGCGATCGCCAGCACCGCAACCGGCGGAAAAGTTTGCCCCACCGCGGCAATCGTTTCAACCAAAGGTCTGAACTCTACTCCCCATGAGCGGGTTACCGCTACACCTGCCCCAACGCCAATAATGACAGCAATCAGGCTTGAAATGCCCACCAGCGTGAAATGCGCCAGCGCCAGTGCCATAAAGCTCTCTTGCTGATAAACAGGGCGCGGCAATTGGGGAAACAACGCGCTGAACAGTGTCTGGCTGTGGGGCAATCCCACCAGCAACACCAGGAACAACGCAATGAGCCACAGCAGAGGATCAAACAGATGTTTCACTGTGCGGTGTCTCCGAAAGCAGATCGTGAAAATGCAACGTACCACGGGCCACGCCATGGGCATTAACCACCGGCAACGCATCACAGCCACGGGCGACAAAAACAGATAACGCATCACGTAACGTCATCTCGTCCACCAACGGCTCACCGGCCAACTGTTCACCACGGCGGGTAAAATCTCCCACCGTGCGCAATGACAGCAGTCTTACACCCAGTTCACTGTGGCCAAAAAAGGTCCGCACGAAATCATTCACCGGAGCCGTCAACATCGACAGCGGCGTGCCCTGCTGCACCACCTGGCCCGCATCCATTAACACCAGGTGCTCCGCCAGTCTCAGCGCTTCATCGATATCATGCGTCACCAACACGATGGTACGACCCAACAGACGGTGGATACGCGTCATCTCCTGCTGTAGCGCACTGCGTGTTACCGGATCCAGCGCGCCAAAAGGTTCGTCCATCAGCAGGACCTGAGGGTCAGCCGCCAGCGCGCGTGCCACACCGACCCGCTGCTGTTGGCCGCCGGAAAGCTGATGCGGATAGCGGTGACGCAAATCCGCTTCCAGCCCCAGCAACGCCATCAGTTCTTCTGTTCGGTCATCAATACGTGCACGTGACCACTTCTGCAGCTGTGGTACGGTGGCAATGTTCTGGGCGACAGTCCAGTGTGGAAATAAGCCAATCGACTGGATGGCATAGCCCATACGTCGTCTTAATTCCAGCACCGGCAGGCTACGGATCTCTTCCCCGGCAAAACGGATCTGCCCACTGTCATGCTCGACCAGCCGGTTGATCATTTTCAACGTGGTGGATTTCCCCGAACCGGAGGTCCCAATCAATACCGAAAAGCTCCCTTCGCCTAAATGCAGATTGAGATCGCTCACGGCCTGTTGCTGGTTATAGGTTTTATTGACATGGCTAAATTCAATCATCGTTTGTCACCTTCAGCAGCGCTAAGCCTAAATCAAACAGCGCATCAATCAGCACTGCCAGTACCACCACCGGAATCACACCCAGTAGCACTAAATCAACGGCGCTACTGAGCAGTCCCTGAAAGACCAACGCGCCAAATCCGCCAGCCCCTATCAATGCGGCAATGACCGCCATCCCCACCGTCTGTACCATCACCACCCGCAAGCTACGCAGGAAAACGGGTAGCGCTAACGGAAGCTGCACCGAAAGAAAACGCTGACGCGCGCTCATCCCCATCGCCCGCGCACTTTCCATCACATCACGCGGAACCTGATTCAGCCCAGCCACCACGCCACGAACCAGTGGCAATAAGGCATACAGCACCAGCGCAATCAGCGCCGGCGTCAGGCCCGTTCCCGCTACGCCGAGCGAGCTAAGCCACGGGAAATGCTTAACCAGTCCGGCAAGCGGCGCGATCAACAAACCAAACAACGCGACGGAGGGGATCGTCTGGATGACATTCAGCACAGCAAATATTGGCCCCTGACGCGAAGCAGAAAAGGTGCACCAGATACCCAGCGGCACGCCAATACACAGCGCAGGCACCACAGTACCGAACAGAATAGTCAGGTGCTGCGCCAGAGCATCATCAAAGACATCATGGCGGTTGGCATATTCTTTGAGCAGAGAAAGATCGTTAAGGGTGCCGGTCAGCAGCAGCGCCACTGGCACAATGACAATTTGCGCATGCAGCACCCAGCGCCACAGCGGCTGAGCGGTGATACGCCGAATGGCGTCACTGCCAGCCAGCAACAACACCCCTACCCCAAGCCAGAAACCGCTCCCCAGGCTGGTTCTGGCGACAGAAGTTCCCGTCTGAGCCAGATGCGTTGCCGTTTTCCCGGCCATAAACAACGCCGCTATCACCAGTAACTGGACAACAACCAGCGTCAATACACTGCCGGATTTACCGGGTATGAAGCATAGAACCACGAGCAGTAAAAGTGTCGCCGCCAGTCCCCACGCCATGTGGGGCCAGACCTCCCAGAGTTGGCGACCTTCACCGGAAACCAGACGATTAGGGGCATAACTGATGAAAGGAAGCGCGGCTGCGGCCACGGTCAGGACCACCAGCAGCAACAGCACCCGATTAACGGATATCTTCGACACAACACTCACCTGCTGCAAATCCGTTACTTCACCCATCCTTTTTGCTTCAGGTAATCTGCCGCGACTTTTTTCGCATCCAGCCCCTCAACGGCGATACTGGCGTTGAGCTGCTGCAGCGTTTTTTCATCCAGGCTGGCAAATACCGGCTGTAGCCATTCCCCCATTTGCGGGTAGTCTTTCAGCACCGACTCACGCACGACGGGCGCTGGCGCGTAAATCGGCTGAACCCCTTTAGGATCGCTTAATGTTTGCAGCCCCAGCGCGGCAACAGGGCCATCGGTTCCGTAAGCCATTGCGGCATTAACTCCGGAGGTCTGCTGCGCCGCAGCTTTAATTGTCACCGCAGTATCGCCCCCTGCCAGCGACAACAATTGGTTCTGATTGAGTTTGAAGTCATACGCTTTTTCAAATGCGGGCAGCGCGTCTGCACGCTCAATAAACTCAGCAGAGGCCGCCAGTTTGAACGTCCCCCCCTCTTTCAGGTAGCGGCCTAAATCCGCAAGAGAGACAAGTTTGTTTTTTTCAGCGATATCCTGACGTACTGCAATAGTCCAGGTATTGTTGGCTGGCGCAGGCGTTAGCCAAATCAGTTTATTTTGCTCAGCGTCCAGTTTTTTCACTTTGTCGAAACCGGCCTGCGCATTTTTCCACGCGGGGTCGTTTTCATCTTTAAAAAAGAATGCGCCATTGCCGGTATATTCCGGATAAATATCCAGTTCACCGGAAGTGATGGCCCCACGCACCACGGGCGTAGTGCCCAGTTGTACTTTATTGACAGTTTTCACGCCGTGGCTCTCAAGCACCTGCAAAATAATATTGCCGAGCAGCGCCCCTTCGGTATCAATTTTTGACCCCACAGTGACGGGTGACGCGGCCTGTAAAGGCAAGCTTATCGTGGCCAGTAACGCCAGCGAACCCACCCATACCTTTGAGATTATCATGCTGCTCTCCTCATCCTTTTGCTGCCCTTTTCAGAGACTTGAGGAAAAAGCATAGTCGAAAAATCAGGGCTTAACCTGCAATTGGGGAGTAAGAGAGGGATTCGTTAACCGTAACATGATGAGAAATAAGAAGCAGACGCGGCGCGTACGCCTAAAGATAAAGGCCGGAAACCCGGCCTTTATTCGCTAATCAATTACAGCAGCTCAAATTCGCCCTGCTTCACTCTGGCAGAATCCACGCCGATAAAGACGTTAAACTTGCCCGGTTCGGCATCGTATTGCATACGCTGATTCCAGAACTTCAGCGCTTCAATGTCTATCGGGAAGCTGACGGTCTGGGTTTCACCTGGCTTGAGGTTCACTTTCTCAAAACCTTTCAGCTGTTTGACCGGACGACTCATTGAAGCGGTCACATCCTGCAAATACATCTGAATAACCGTTGCACCTTCGCGCTTGCCGGTGTTGGTCACCTGCACGCTGGCCGTCACGGTCCCGTCACGCTTCATCGTTGGGGAGGAGAGCTTCACATCAGAAACCGTGAACGTGGTGTAGCTCAGACCATAGCCAAAGGGATACAACGGACCATTCGCTTCATCAAAGTAGCGCGACGTGTACTTGTTCGGCTTGTCCGCATTATACGGGCGACCGGTATTGAGATGGCTGTAATAGACCGGGATATGTCCGACAGAGCGCGGGAAAGACATCGGCAGTTTACCTGACGGGTTGTAATTACCAAACAGCACATCGGCGATGGCGTTACCGCCTTCCGTCCCGGCAAACCAGGTTTCGAGGATCGCATCAGCCTGTTGATCTTCTTTAACCAACGCCAGCGGACGACCGTTCATCAGCACCAGCACCAGTGGTTTACCGGTTGCTTTCAGCGCGGCAATCAGGTCACGCTGACTCTGTGGAATAGTGATATCGGTGCGGCTGGAAGCTTCATGCGCCATACCCTGCGCTTCGCCGACTACCGCAACCACCACGTCAGACTGCTTCGCTGCGTTCACGGCTTCATCGATCATCGCCTGCGGCGAGCGCGGGTCAACCTTCACCGCCTCTTCATACAGATTGAGGAAATCGACAATGCCTTTGTCGTTGGTGATATTCGCCCCTTTGGCGTACAGCACTTTGCCCTTATCACCGACGGCATTTTTAATCCCAGTCAGTACCGTTACCGACTGATCGGCAACACCGGCAGCGGACCAACTGCCCATCACATCACGCTTGCTGTCGGCCAACGGACCGACGACTGCCACGGTGGCGGATTTTTTCAGCGGCAACGTTTCCAGACGGTTTTTCAGCAATACCAGACTTTCACGCGCCACGTCACGCGCCTCTTTGCGATGCAAACGGCTTTCCGCGTTGGTGTCCTGTGGGTCAGATTCTTTGGCCCCCAGATGACTGTACGGGTCATTAAACAGCCCCATATCATATTTTACATTCAGTACATGACGCGCGGCATCATCGAGTTCCGCCATCGTAACCTTGCCCGACTTAATCAGCCCCGGCAGATACTTACTGTAATACTCATCGCTCATACTCATATTGATGCCGGACTTGATCGCCACACGCACCGCATCTTCAGGATCGGAGGCGGTACCGTGCTTAATCAGTTCCTTAATCGCGCCGTGATCGGAAACGGTAATACCCTTAAAGCCCCATTCATCACGCAGCACGTCTTTTAGCAGCCAGGCATCAGAGGTGGCGGGCGTCCCATTCAATGAATTAAGCCCCACCATCACCGCACCGCTACCGGCATCCAGTCCGGCCTTGTATGGCGGCATATAGTCGTTGAATAAACGCTGCGGACTCATATCCACAGTGTTGTACTCTTTTCCGCCCTCAACGGCGCCATAAGCAGCGAAGTGCTTGACGCTGGTCATCACTGAATACCTGTCCGCCGGGCTTTTCCCCTGCATCGCTTCCACCATGGTTTTGCCCATGATGGCGGTCAAATACGTATCTTCACCAAAACCTTCGGATGCACGGCCCCAACGCGGATCGCGAGAGACATCGACCATCGGCGCCCAGGTCATATTCAGACCATCGTCTGCGGCTTCATACGCAGAAATACGGCCAACGGTTCTGACCGCATCGAGATTAAAAGAGGACGCCAGGCCGAGACTTATCGGGAACACAGTACGTTGGCCGTGCAATACGTCGTAGGCAAAAAAGAGAGGAATTTTCAGGCGGCTGAGTTCCATCACCTGATCCTGCATTTTGCGGATATCCTGGCGCGTGACGGTGTTAAAAATCGCCCCAACCTGTCCATCTTTGATCATCTCGCGGATGGCTTCTTTCGGGTTATCAGGTCCGACGCTTATCAACCGCAATTGCCCGATTTTCTCATCCACGGTCATCTGTTTGAGTAAATCGGTCACAAACGCATCCCGCGCTTCAGGCGTCAGTGGATGGTTACCAAACAAGGTGTCCGCCAGCGCTGGTTGCAACGCCAGGCCCACAGCGACACCTACAGAACATAGCCATTTCATGTTGATTCTCTCTTAATTTCTACCCGACGAGGCAGCGAAAATATAACAAAAACCGCAGCTTGCCGTAAGCCTAAACGGGAGTGGGGAAGAAAGCTAAGGATATTCTCTGAATTTTCAAAACCAGCATGAATCAGTGGGATACAACACAGAGACAATGCGAATGAGAAAGCGTATTGTCATACATAGCGCTATGCTTGTTCCTGATATTGAGTCCCACCACAAGGAGTGGAGAATGTCTTCCATTACAACAATTGATAATAAAGCGTTTCTGACTGAATTGACCCGACTGGTCGGCCATTCACACCTGCTCACCGAACCGGCCAAAACTGCCCGTTATCGTAAAGGCTTCCGCTCGGGCCAGGGCGATGCGCTCGCCGTCGTATTCCCTGGCTCGCTATTAGAGCTGTGGCGTGTCCTCAACGCCTGCGTCTCGGCTGACAAAATAATCCTGATGCAAGCCGCCAATACCGGTCTGACCGAAGGCTCTACGCCTAGCGGCAATGATTACGATCGCGACATCGTTATCATCAGCACTCTGCGCCTCGATAAGCTGCACGTCATCGGCAACGGTGAACAGGTGCTGGCTTATCCCGGTACGACACTTTATTCGCTGGAAAAGGCGCTCAAACCTTTTGGCCGTGAGCCACATTCTGTGATCGGCTCTTCCTGTATTGGCGCTTCGGTAATTGGCGGCATTTGCAACAACTCCGGCGGATCGCTGGTGCAACGTGGTCCGGCATATACCGAGATGTCGCTGTTTGCACGCATTGACGAACAAGGTAAATTGCAGCTGGTCAACCATCTGGGTATCGAGCTGGGTCAGACTCCGGAGCAGATCCTGAGCAAACTTGATGACGAGCGGATCAAAGATGATGATGTCCAGCACGATGGGCGTCATGCACACGATCACGATTACATCACCCGCGTCAGAGATATTGAGGCCGATACGCCGGCACGCTATAACGCAGACCCTGAGCGTTTGTTTGAATCTTCTGGTTGCGCCGGAAAGCTTGCGGTGTTCGCCGTGCGCCTGGATACCTTTGAGGCTGAGAAAAACCAGCAGGTATTTTATATCGGTACCAACCAGCCAGAAGTGCTGACAGAAATCCGTCGTCATATTCTGGCCAAATTTGAACATCTGCCGGTCGCGGGTGAATATATGCACCGCGATATCTATGACATCGCCGAAACCTATGGCAAAGATACGTTTCTGATGATCGACAAACTCGGCACTGACAAAATGCCGTTTTTCTTTACGCTGAAAGGCCGCACCGATGCGATGCTGGAAAAAGTGAAAATTTTCCGCCCGCACTTTACCGACCGGGCGATGCAGAAGTTTGGCCATTTATTCCCCAGCCATTTACCGGCACGGATGAAAAGCTGGCGTGATAAATACGAACATCACCTGCTGTTAAAAATGGCCGGTGGCGGTGTAGCTGAAGCACAAAGCTGGCTGACTGAGTTTTTCAAAACTGCCGAAGGTGATTTCTTTGCCTGTACGCCGGAAGAAGGTAGCAAGGCATTTTTGCACCGCTTCGCAGCGGCGGGCGCGGCCATTCGATATCAGGCCGTCCATGCGGATGAAGTGGAAGATATTCTGGCGCTGGATATTGCGCTGCGTCGTAACGATACCGAATGGTATGAGCACCTGCCGCCGGAAATAGACAGCAAACTGGTGCACAAACTCTATTACGGCCACTTTATGTGCTATGTCTTCCATCAGGATTACATCGTGAAGAAAGGTGTGGATGCTCACGAACTGAAAGAGCAAATGCTAGTGTTACTGCGTGAGCGCGGGGCACAATATCCTGCAGAACATAACGTGGGGCATCTGTATAAAGCACCTGAAACATTGACGCGTTTTTATCGCGAAAACGACCCGACCAACAGTATGAATCCGGGTATTGGCAAAACCAGTAAGCAGAAGTACTGGAAAGAATCGTAGGCCCGATAAGCGTAAGCGCCATCGGGCACGTTGCCGGGGGCGCTTCGCTTGCCCGGCCTACGGTTTAATCGTTTTGCGCGGTTTGCTCACCTGTCGCTGAACCCGCTGCCGCCATCTGTGCGGCTTTTTGCTTTTTATAGCTCAGCGCCGCGGCCGGAACAGGCATCACCTTGCCGGTTTCGATCCAGGTGCGTAAACGACTGGCATCAGCAAAGTGGGTATATTTGCCAAAGGCATCCATGACCACCAGCGCTACCGGCTTGTTATTAATAACCGTACGCATCACCAGGCAGTGACCAGCGGCATTAGTAAACCCAGTTTTGGTGAGCTGAATGTTCCAGTTATCACGGTACACCAGATGGTTGGTGTTACGGAACGGCAACGTATAAGCCGGATTAGCAAAGGTCGCCATGTCTTCACGCGTCGTACTCAACTGACCAATCAGCGGATACTGCTTGCTGGCAATCAGCAGTTTAGTTAAATCACGCGCCGTCGAGACGTTATGAATCGATAACCCGGTCGGTTCCACAAAGCGCGTCTGGGTCATTCCCAACGACTTCGCCTTCGCATTCATCGCCTTGATAAATGCGTTATAACCGCCCGGATAGTGGTGCGCCAGGCTTGCCGCTGCGCGGTTTTCTGAGGACATCAGCGCCAGTAGCAGCATATTCTTACGACTGATCTCACTGTTCAGACGCACACGAGAGTAGATGCCTTTCATTTCCGGCGTCTGACTGATGTCAACTTTCAGTTTTTCATCCAGCGGCAGTCGTGCATCAAGCACCACCATCGCCGTCATTAATTTGGTAATCGACGCAATCGGACGCACGAGGTCCGGGTGGTTCGAATAGATAACTTTGTTGGTATTCAGATCAACAATCATCGCACTACCAGAAGCAATCTCAGGTTGAGATGCCGCTGCAGTAGTCGCCGTTTTCGCTACGGCTTGGGGTGCAAAAGGAACAGCCAGCACCAGGGCAAGACTTAATAATGAAACTCGGAATTTCAGCATGATGAGGTTTCTGATAATGGTTCACGCACGTCACAACGCACACCGCCTGAAATAAGGATTATCTCAGGCTAGCTCTGGCATCATAGCGATCCGGCAGGTTTGCCGCTACAGAAGAATCATCTCGAAATGCTGCGTTGCTGACTTTTACGCCAACAACGCAGCACAGACAGGTTGTACGCCTAGAACAATCGGTACCCGTAACCCCACAGGATCACCGTAATCGCCAGCAGAACCTCCAGCACCAGCACGCCAATCGCCAGCGTTGAACTGGAAAAGCTCAGCCCTTCTTCTTTAGTGATATTCAGGAACGTTGGAATACCGAGATAGAGTAAATAGCCGGTGTAAAACAGCGCGATGGTTCCCACGAGCGCACACAGCCAGACCAGCGGATACAGCGCCACCAGCCCGCTTAAAAACAGCGGCGTGGCAACATATCCGGCAAAGACCATACAATGCGCCAGCGACGGGCGTCGCGAGTAATTACGCGCCATCCACCAGATAACTCTGCCCATGATGGCCACACCCGCCAGCATCACGCCGTAAAACAGAATTGCCATCGCAAATCCGGTAAACAGGGATAACTTCAGTATATTGCCGTCGCCAAAATTCCAGCCAATTTGCGTGGTGCCAATAAACGCACAAATCACCGGGATTGCCGCCATCAGCAATACATGGTGGGTATAGTGATGCGAAACACTTTCGTTTTCGCTGTTGATCACGTGCATTTCACGATCGGGATGGGAAAACAGCCCCCAGACATGGTTCATACCGCCCCCTTCTTGTCAGCTCCGGACCTCAACACTTCAAGTATAATTCAGCTTTTGATTATTTTATGTACACATGAAAAATACCGATACGCTGAGTTGCTGCTTTTCCGGCATGAACTATTCACTGGGTGTATGCTATGGAACGTGGAGGTCATACAACGTATGGATATAACGCATTATGTTGAGCAATACGGCTATGCGGCGCTGATTATTGGCAGCCTTGCCGAAGGCGAAACCATTACCTTGCTAGGCGGTGTTGCTGCGCATCAGGGAATTCTTAAATTTCCGCTGGTGGTACTCTCCGTCGCGTTGGGTGGGATGATTGGCGATCAGTTACTCTTCTTACTTGGGCGTCGTTTTGGCGGCAAAATCTTACGTCGTTTCTCGCGTCATCGGGCAAAAATCCACTACGCGCAGAAGATGATCCAACGGCGTCCCTACCTGTTTGTGGTCGGCACGCGCTTTATGTACGGTTTTCGCGTCATTGGCCCGTTGCTGATTGGGGCCAGCCACCTGCCACCGAAGATTTTCATCCCACTGAATATCCTGGGGGCGTTTGTCTGGGCATTGCTGTTTACCACGCTCGGCTATGTGGGCGGTGAAGTGATTGCCCCATGGTTGCATAGCCTCGACCAGCATATTAAACATGGGGTGTGGTTGGTTCTGGTTATCGGCGTTGTAGTGGCTGCCCGCTGGTGGATGAAACGGCGAAGTAAACGCAAAGAACACGCAAATTGACCCGACAGAGGCTTCTGCCGGGTCAGACTATCAGGAGGCGCGGTAACCGCCGCCCAGTGCGCTGGTCAGCTGTATAGAAGCATCCAGCCACTGTCCCTGTAAAACCAGACCATTAAGCTGTTCGCGTAATGCCGGAATTTTGGCCTCGCTAACCCGGGAACCTGCAATGATACCGGCGCTATATCGTGCCTGCGCAAGCCCCACGACGCGCTGAGCGTCATGTTCAATTTGCTGCTGATGCTGGTTCTTCTGCGCCAGCGTTTCTACCTGTGATGCCGCACGCGCCACGTCATTCACCGCATCGACCACTGCCTTGTTGTAATTTGCCACCGTCAGGTTACTCTGCGCTTTCGTGATATCGAGATTCGCATTCAGTCTGCCGCTATCAAAAATAGGCAGCGTCAGTCCAGCCGTCACGCCCATCTGCTGTGCGGAATGGCGGAACAAATCGCTCAGATGCAGCGCATCCTGCTGTAAAAACGCCATCAGGTTAACGTCCGGATAGAATGCCGCTTTTGCCGCATCAATGCTGCTCAGCGATGACTCGATGTACCAATGCGCGGCCTGTAAATCAGGGCGGCGGGCCAGCAGCGAATAACCAAGCTGTGACGGTAGCTGGCTTTCTACCGCCGGTAGCGTCGTTGCTTTAAGCTTCATGACGGAAGATTGCGAGTTGGTCAGTGCGCTCAGCCGCGCCTCTATCACCTTCATTTTGCCGCTGACATCGTTCAGCTGCTGCTCCGTTTTACTGGAATCGATATCCGTTTCAACACCTTCGACAGAAGAGGTAATCCCGTTTTGATACAGTTGACGATCGACGGTGATGACGTTCTGTTGCTCGGTTTTAATCTGCGTCAGCACGGTTTTAAGCGCCGCCTGTGTCTGCCACTCCCAGTACAAACGCGATACGCCGCTCGCCAGTAGCTGGCGAGTTTGCTCACGTTCAGCCTCACGCGCTTTCACCTCGCCAATACGCGCCGCCACTTCAGCCCGGTTTTTACCCCACAGATCCAGGTTCCAGCCTGCGGTTAAACCAAAGGTTCCATTGGTGTACCACGGCCCGGTCGTGCCTGCAGCAGGATCGGTAATGGCAAATGGTCCCATTAAACCTTCTGCCGACATTCTTTGACGTTCAACGTCTGCGGAAAAATCAACTTCTGGACCATCCTGCGCCTTAACCGCTTTAGCCTGCGCTTCTGCCAGTTGAATGCGCTGTTCTGCTACCTGCATGTCTGGAGAATTCTTAAGGGTGCTGTCAATCAACGCATTCAGCTGTGGATCGTGATACGCCTTCCACCATTGGCTGTCCGGCCAACCATTTTTTAATGCCGCGGGCAACGCGGAGTCAACGTTCACAGCGGGCGTCTGCTGTGACAGCGATTGACGATTGTCATGCATAGGTGCACAACCGACCATCAAAATAAGCAGCGGCAAACATGCCGTTGCAACAAGAACAGAGTTACGATTCATGGGAATATACAGGTAAGAAAAGATGCACAGAGAGTACGACTTATCGCATTCTCTTTTTTAGTTACGCGTGGCAATACATCTTTTGAAATAAAATCACATAGTAAAGAAACATATACATGGTAAATGGTTCTGTCAAAATAATTCCAATAAATTATAAATGGAGGCGTAATGTCACAAAATATCTATGATGACCCGACATTCTTTGCCGGATATGCCACGCTGGATCGTTCAGTAAAGGGACTCGACGGCGCACCAGAGTGGCCAACAATACAAGCCATGTTCCCTCGCCTACAGGGAAAAAATATTCTTGATTTAGCTCACTGGCACTGCATTATTTGCACGATATAGAACGATTATTGCAAACCATTTACCAATCATTAATACCGTGCGGAATGCTGGTTTTCTCCGCTGAACATCCTATTTATACCGCGCCGCTCAGCCAGGGGTGGATTAAAGATAAAACCAGGTTTGGATGAATGGGGTCCATCGGTTGAACAAATTGCCGCCATCCGGCAATAAATCAGGCAACACTTGTGATGGCCTGAATCGCGCGTGCAATATCCGGTGAATTATTCAAAGCCCGAATTTCCTGAAACAGTTCTGTCGCTTCAACATATTCTTTACGAAGATAGCCCAGCCACTGTTTGATACGCGCCACATGATACAGCCCGGTATCACCTTGTTTTTCCAGTCGGGTATATTTTTGCAGTAACGTCACGACTTCAGGCCATGGCATACGCGGTTCATTATATTTCACCACGCGACTCAAATTCGGGATATTAAGCGCACCGCGCCCGATCATGACGGCATCGCATCCGCTGATGGCCATACAGTCCTGTGCGCTTTGCCAGTCCCAGATCTCACCATTCGCGATAACCGGGATATTGAGACGCTGGCGAATCTCGCCAATGGCCTGCCAGTTAATGTACTCGGCCTTATAGCCCTGTTCTTTGGTTCGACCGTGTACCACCAACTCGCTGGCACCGGCCTGCTGGACGGCATCAGCAATTTCGAATTGCCTGTCACTGCTGTCCCAGCCCAGACGCACTTTTACCGTCACCGGTAAATGGGCCGGAACCGCATCACGCATGGCCTTAGCGCCACGGTAAATCAGCTCAGGGTCCTTCAGTAACGTTGCGCCGCCGCCGCTGCCATTCACCAGTTTCGACGGGCATCCACAATTTAGATCGACGCCATACGAACCCAGCTCAACCGCGCGGGCTGCATTTTCTGCCAGCCACTGCGGATACTGCCCCAGCAGTTGTATACGCACCGGCGTACCGGATGTCGTGCGGCTGGCGTTAAGAAGTTCAGGGCAAATGCGGTGAAAGACTTTTACCGGCAGTAGTTGATCTACCACGCGAACAAATTCGGTGATACAGAGATCATAATCATTTACTTCAGTCAGCAGCTCGCGCACCAGTGAGTCGAGCACGCCTTCCATCGGCGCCAGTAAAACACGCATATTGTTACCCGCAAAAAAGAGAGGCGCTATGGTAACGTCTCTATGCAGGAGATTAAAGCGTCTCAGCGCCGGGCACAGATTTGGTTATGCTGATTGGGGGTATTGCCTGATGTTCCTGATATCTATTTCCACTATGCTTAGAATTCATGATGTGATCGGTAGCACGTTTTAAAGTTTAATTGTATGATGAATCAGTCTCGTCAAGGGTTTCAATTATGAGCAAGTCACTGAACATTATCTGGCAATATTTACGCGCATTCGTCCTCATTTATGCCTGCCTCTACGCAGGTATTTTTCTTGCATCACTGCTGCCTATAACGATTCCAGGCAGCATTATCGGCATGCTGATTCTGTTTGTATTACTGGCATTACAGATCTTACCAGCAAAATGGGTAAACCCAGGGTGCTACGTACTGATTCGTTACATGGCCCTGCTGTTTGTCCCGATTGGCGTGGGGATCATGCAGTACTTTGACTTGCTACGCGCACAATTTGGTCCGGTCGTGGTGTCCTGCACCATCAGTACACTGGTCGTATTCCTGGTAGTGAGCTGGAGCTCGCACATTGTTCACGGCGAACGCAAAATCGTTGGCCAAAAAGGGTCTAAACAATGATGTCGTATATCTGGTGGTCGTTACCCCTCACCCTGGCGGTATTTTTTGCTGCACGTAAGCTGGCAGCGCGATTTAAAATGCCGCTATTGAACCCGTTGCTGGTCGCCATGGTGGTGATTATTCCCTTTCTGATGCTGACCGGTATCCCCTACGATCACTACTTCAAAGGCAGCGAGGTGCTGAACGATTTACTGCAACCTGCTGTCGTCGCGCTAGCCTATCCGTTATATGAGCAGCTGCACCAAATCCGTGCCCGCTGGAAATCCATTATCGCAATCTGTTTTGCCGGGAGCGTTGTGGCGATGGTAACAGGTACAACAATCGCTTTGTTGATGGGCGCATCACCGCAAATTGCCGCGTCTATTATGCCTAAATCGGTAACCACGCCTATCGCTATGGCTGTGGGTGGCAGTATTGGCGGCATTCCAGCTATCAGCGCCGTATGCGTTATTTTTGTCGGTATCCTCGGCGCCGTATTTGGCCATACCCTGCTTAATGCGATGCGTATTCGCACCAAGGCCGCTCGTGGGCTGGCCATGGGCACCGCTTCGCACGCCCTGGGCACAGCTCGTTGTGCAGAACTGGACTACCAGGAAGGCGCGTTTAGCTCACTGGCGCTGGTGATTTGCGGGATTATTACCTCATTGGTTGCCCCATTCCTGTTCCCGGTTATCCTGGCAGTGGTTGGCTAATCTGCATTTTTAAGCTGTTTATTTGCGATGCGTTGCACATTTTTCATTTAAGTTTCATTAGTTGCATAAACAATGAGATTTGGATCACATATAAAGCCCTATCAGGCCCGTAAACTACGGTTCCATTACATTGTTATGAGGCAACGCCATGCATCCACGTTTTCAAACTGCTTTTGCCCAACTCGCGGATAACTTGCAATCAGCCCTGGCCCCTGTTCTGGCGGATGTACATTTCCCCGCCATGCTGACGGCTGAGCAGGTTTCTTTGCTGAAACGCGAATCGGGACTGGACGAAGACGCGCTGGCATTCGCTCTGCTGCCTTTAGCTGCGGCCTGCGCGCGTACTCCGCTGTCCAACTTCAACGTTGGCGCAATCTCACGAGGTATCAGCGGAACCTGGTATTTCGGTGGGAATATGGAGTTTCTTGGTGCCACAATGCAGCAAACCGTTCACGCCGAGCAGAGCGCCATCAGCCATGCCTGGTTACGTGGCGAAAAAGGACTCGCTGCGATTACCGTCAACTACACCCCTTGCGGGCACTGCCGTCAGTTTATGAATGAGCTGAACAGCGGACTGGATTTACGTATTCACCTGCCTGGGCGTGAACCACACGCACTACGCGACTATCTGCCGGACGCTTTTGGGCCAAAAGATCTCGACATCAAAACGCTGTTGATGGATGACCAGGATCACGGCTTCGCGCTGCAAGGCGATGCGCTGACCCAGGCGGCGATTGCCGCCGCCAACAGATGCCACATGCCGTACAGCAAATCCCCGAGCGGCGTGGCGCTGGAGTGTAAGGATGGTCAAATTTTCAGCGGCAGTTATGCTGAAAACGCCGCCTTCAACCCAACGCTGCCACCGTTGCAGGGTGCATTAAACCTGCTGAGTCTGAACGGTTACGACTATCCGGACATTCAACGTGCGGTGCTGGCAGAAAAAGCGGATGCGGCGCTTATCCAGTGGGACGCGACATCTGCCACTCTGAATGCGCTGGGCTGCGACAATATCGAGCGCGTACTACTCGGTTAATGGTTTCAATAACGCCAGTTCGTAGGCTGGATAAGGTGTTTACACCGCCATCCGGCAATACGCAGAATGCCTAAAATCCCCTCAATCAGACTGCTGTTTCTTGCGCTCCGCCGTTGGGTACAGTAGCCTGATTGAAATTCCATCCAAATAACGAGTTTTCTGCATGTTAAAGCGCGTGTTTTACAGCCTGTTAGTCCTGGTAGGCTTGCTGCTGTTGACTGTGCTTGGACTCGACAGATGGATGAGCTGGAAGACGGCCCCCTACATCTATGACGAATTACAGGATCTCCCCTACCGTCAGGTTGGCGTTGTCCTCGGCACGGCAAAATACTACCGTACCGGCGTCATCAATCAGTATTATCGCTACCGAATTCAGGGCGCATTAAATGCGTATAACAGCGGCAAAGTAAACTATCTGCTACTTAGCGGCGACAACGCGCAGCAAAGCTATAACGAACCGATGACGATGCGTAAAGACTTGATTGCCGCGGGCGTCGATCCCGCTGACATCGTGCTTGATTACGCAGGCTTCCGTACGCTTGATTCGATTGTACGCACCCGCAAAGTATTCGATACCAACGATTTCATCATCATTACCCAGCGATTCCACTGTGAGCGAGCGTTGTTTATTGCGCTACATATGGGGATTCAGGCCCAGTGTTATGCGGTACCTTCGCCAAAAGATATGCTTACCGTGCGGGTGCGCGAATTCGGTGCTCGCTTTGGTGCGCTGGCCGATCTCTACCTTTTTAAACGCGAGCCACGTTTTTTAGGTCCGCTGGTGCCCATCCCGACCATGCATCAGGTACCTGACGATGCTCAGGGATATCCGGCAGTCACTGCAGAACAATTACTCGAATTACAAAAGAAACAAGGAAAATAAGCATGGATGTACAAACTCTCTTCGTCGTATTGGCCTTTCTGCTCATTCCCCTCTTTTGTTTCCGTGAAGCCTGGAAAGGCTGGCGTACTGGCGCGGTAGATAAAATTAAGAAGAATGCGCGTGAGCCGGTTTATGCCTACCGGAATGAAGCCCCATTACAGTTCTGGTCTTATGTATTAGTTTATGCCGGATGCGGATGTTTATCTTTCGGTATGGTTATTTATTTAGTCTTTTATCGCTAAAGAGATTACCGTTATATTAGCACTTGAGAATAGCTAATATTATGATAATGGTTACCATTTCAATATAAGGGATTAATGCTGCCCGCCAGCATTTCCCTCAAACTATCTTCTATTTGTGAATCCTTTCACAGAATACTCTTCCTGCAGTGCTTAGCCTTAAGAATAGCCTTTCACTTTTTATATTTTGTTATTAACGGTTTGCCTTAATTTACTCAAGCATTAAGGAAGAAAATATGCCACAACAAAATTATCTGGATGAGCTCACGCCTGCTTTTACCCCTTTATTAGCCATAAAAGAGGCTTCCCGCTGTTTATTATGTCACGATGCCCCTTGTAGCCAGGATTGCCCGGCGCAAACCGACCCAGGGAAATTTATTCGTTCCATTTATTTCCGCAATTTTAAAGGCGCGGCTGAAACTATCCGCGAAAATAATGCGCTCGGTGCGGTGTGCGCTCGAGTTTGCCCAACCGAAAAATTATGCCAGCGCGGGTGTACGCGTTCAGGAATTGATAAACCTATCGATATCGCGCGTCTGCAGCGCTTTATTACCGATTTTGAACAGCAAACCGCGATGAAAATCTATCAGCCGGCAACAAAAACGCTGGGTAAGGTCGCCATTATCGGTGCAGGTCCGGCAGGATTACAGGCCAGCGTAACGCTGAGCAATCTTGGTTATGACGTAACCATCTTCGAAAAACAGGCTCAGCCAGGCGGCTGGTTGCGCTATGGCATCCCAGAGTTTCGTTTGCCGCATTCGGTTTTGGATCATGAAATTGCCCGTATCATTGAAATGGGAGTGACCATCACGTGCAATTGCGAAGTTGGCCATGCCCTTTCCATTGAGCAACTCAAAGCTGAATATCGCGCTGTACTGGTTACCGTAGGGATGTCTTATGGTTCAACGTTACCTCTGTTTGAGAGAGCGAATCACGTTGAAATTGCCGTCGATTTCCTGCAGCGCGCCCGACAAGCCAGCGGCGATATTACCGTCGCAAAAAGTGCATTGATCATCGGCGGCGGCGATGTGGCGATGGATGTCGCCAGTACACTGAAACTGCTGGGCTGCCCGTCCGTCACCTGTGTCGCGCGTGAAGAACTAGCCGAATTCCCTGCCAGCGACAAAGAGTTCAACAGCACCCAGGCATTAGGGGTATCAATTATTGACGGTTTCACGCCTGTGGCGGTTAGTGGAAATCGCGTAACCTTTAAGCACGTACGCCTGCCAGGAGAACTCTCGTTTGAAGCCGAACATATTATTCTTGCCGTCGGTCAACATGCGCAGCTTGATGATTTTGCCGCGTTAAAGCCACAGCGCAATCTTATCGATACGCACAATTACCAAACCGCCGATCCGGTTATGTTTGCCGCGGGCGATATTGTTAAAGGCGATAAAACCGTTGTATACGCCGTGAAAACCGGAAAAGAAGCCGCTCAGGCCATTCATCACTATTTAGAGGGAGCTTGCTCATGTTAACGAAAGATCTTTCTATTACCTTTTGCGGCGTCAAATTTCCCAACCCGTTCTGCCTCTCTTCTTCTCCGGTAGGCAACTGCTATGAGATGTGCGCCAAAGCCTATGATAGCGGCTGGGGCGGCATTGTTTTTAAAACGATCGGGTTCTTTATTGCCAATGAAGTCTCCCCGCGCTTTGACCATCTGACCAAAGAAGATACCGGCTTTATTGGCTTCAAAAACATGGAGCAAATTGCCGAGCATCCGCTGGAGGAGAATCTGGCCGCTATTCGGCGACTGAAACAAGACTACCCGGATAAGGTCCTGATTGCGTCGATCATGGGTGAAAACGAAGAACAGTGGCAGGAACTGGCCCGCCTGGTTGAAGAGGCAGGTGCCGACATGATCGAGTGTAACTTCTCGTGCCCGCAAATGACCTCGCATGCTATGGGCAGCGATGTAGGACAAAGCCCTGAGCTGGTTGAAAAATATTGTCGGGCAGTGAAACGCGGCTCGTCTCTGCCAATGCTGGCTAAAATGACGCCGAATATTGGTGATATGTGTGAAGTGGCGCTGGCGGCAAAACGCGGAGGTGCGGACGGTATCGCGACCATCAATACGGTTAAATCCATCACTAATATCGACCTGAACAGGAAAATCGGGATGCCGGTCGTCAACGGTAAATCCAGTATTTCCGGCTACTCCGGCAAGGCCGTCAAGCCTATCGCCCTGCGATTTATCCAACAGTTGCGCACGCATCCCGAACTGCGCGATTTCCCGATTAGCGGCATCGGGGGAATTGAGACCTGGGAAGATGCCGCCGAGTTTTTACTGTTAGGCGCGGCCACGCTGCAGGTGACCACCGGGATCATGCAGTATGGCTATCGGATTGTGGAGGACATGATCAGCGGACTGTCACATTACCTCGCCGATCAAGGGTTTGACTCACTGGAGGAGATGGTTGGTCTTGCTAATAGTAATATCATCCCCGCCGAGGAGCTTGACCGTAGCTACATCGTTTATCCGAACATCCATCTGGATAAATGCGTTGGCTGTGGGCGCTGCTACATCTCATGTTACGACGGTGGGCATCAGGCGATGGAATGGAATGAGGAAACCCGTACACCGCACTGCAATACGGAAAAATGTGTGGGATGCTTATTGTGCGGTCACGTTTGCCCGGTAGCCTGTATTGATCTGGGCGAGGTGAAATTTAAACCCGGCGAGAATGCGCATGCGTTGACGTTGTAACGCAGATAAAAAAGCCCGGTGCAGATTGCGCTGCACCGGGCTTTTTACATTGTACGATTACTTCTTACGCGCGTATTTCAGTGAATCCAGCGCGACCGCGAAGATGATAATGCCGCCCTTGATAATATACTGCCAGTAAGGGTTTACGCCGATGTAGGTCAGACCGTAGTTGATGACGGTGAAGATAATCACACCGGTCACCACGCCAAACACGGTTCCTACCCCGCCGCTAAACGACACGCCGCCAACCACGCACGCGGCAATCGCATCCAGCTCATACATAAAGCCGAGGTTGTTGGTCGCCGAGCCAATACGCCCAGCTTCGAGCAAACCACCAAAAGCATAGAACACGCCAGACAACGCATAGATGATCAGCAGGTTCAGCGCGACGTTTACCCCGGACACTTTCGCCGCTTCAGGGTTACCGCCGATGGCGAAAATGTTTTTACCGAAGCGGGTCTTGTTCCACAGCACCCACACAAAGGCCACGGCAATCAGCGCGTAGAAGGTGATGTAGGAGAGTCGGAAACTGCCCAGCGCAATAAAGCCCTGTGCAAAGGTTGAGAATCCGCTGTCAAAGCCAGAAATTGGCGATGCGCCGACGAAGTCGTAGTACAGGGAGTTGATCCCGTAAACAATAATCATCGTACCCAGGGTGGTAATAAACGGCGTCACGTTCAGATAAGCAATGATGATACCGTTCACCAGACCGATAATGGCGCCAATCACGCAGACAATCAGCACCACCACGATGATTGGCATCGTCGCCATTTCCGGGAACACCTTGTTGGCGTTCTCCATCGACTGCAGCAGGGTTGCCGCCACAACCGCCGCCAGCCCGACCTGACGCCCTGCAGACAGGTCGGTCCCCTGGGTAACAATCAGCCCGGCTACGCCCAATGCGATAATAATACGCACCGAGGATTGCGTCAGAATATTACTCAGGTTCAGTAAACTTAAGAAAGTGGGATCCTGGAAAATAATAATCGCCAGCAAAACCAAAAGAACAACGTAAATTCCGCCTTCTTTCAGATAAGTAAGAAAACTTTTCTTATTTAACGCACTCATGAGGAGCCCCTAATCTTAAAGGTGCAAAGACGCAAGACGGAGGATTTCGTTTTGCGTTGTGGTTTTGGTTTCAACAATTCCAGCGACGAGGCCATTGCTCATCACCAGAATACGATCGGTAATACCTAACAACTCCGGCATTTCAGAGGAAATAATAATGATCCCCTTTCCTTTTTTCGCCAGTTCAGCAATCAACTGATAAATCTCAAATTTCGCGCCGACATCGATACCGCGTGTAGGTTCATCCAGCATCAGGATTTCAGGCTGCGTTAACAACCAACGGCCAATGACCACCTTTTGCTGATTACCACCAGAAAGCGAACCTATTTGCGTACGATGCCCTGGCGTTTTTACCCTCATCGAGTCAATTACCCACTGGGTATCGCTCTTCATGCGGGAATTATCCAGCAGGCCGACTTTATTTTTATAGTTCTGGATATTGGAGATTAACGAGTTAAAACCAATGTCCAGATAGGCATAAATACCGGTTGAGCGACGCTCTTCGGTGACCAGCGCAAAACCATGGTTAATCGCTTCATTCGCGCTGTGGTTATTGATTTTTTTGCCGTGGAGCGTAATCGTGCCCGATGATTTCTCACGAATGCCAAACAACGTTTCAACAATATCGGTGCGTTTCGCGCCAACCAGGCCGGCAATGCCGAGAATTTCCCCTTTATGGAGATCAAAAGAGATATCACGAATCGACGGCTGACGCAGAGAAGTCAGGTTACGCACTTCCAGAATCACTTCTCCCGGCTTGTTCTCTTTATCCGGGAAACGTTGGTTCAGTGAGCGTCCGACCATCATAGCGATGATCTTATCCATATCCAGCCCTTCCAGCGGCTGGGTCGCAATCCATTGACCATCACGCAGTACGGTAATTTCATCACACAGTTGAAATATTTCTTCCATTTTGTGAGAAATATAAACAATACCGCATCCACGCTCTTTCAGCTTACGGATGATGGTAAACAGATGGTTAACTTCTTTCTCGGTTAACGATGACGTTGGTTCATCCATGATGACGATTTTGGCGTCATAGGAGAACGCCTTCGCAATTTCAATCATCTGCATTTGTGAAACGGATAATGTGCCGACGCGCGCACGCGGATCGATATCAATATCCAGTTCATCAAATATCGCTTTGGTATCGCGGTACATTTTTTCCTGATCGACAAACATACCTTTGGTGGGATAGCGCCCCAGCCACATGTTATCCATTACAGAACGTTGTAATACCAGGTTTAATTCCTGATGTACCATTGAAATACCATTCTCAAGCGCTTCTTTAGCAGAATGAAAATCGATTTCTTTACCCTGAAATAAAATACTACCGGAATCTTTTTGATAGATCCCAAAAAGACATTTTAATAATGTTGACTTTCCAGCGCCATTCTCGCCCATCAGAGCATGAATAGAATGTGGGCGGACTTTTAAATTGACATTATCAAGAGCCTTAACGCCGGGAAAGGACTTGTTGATGCCGCTCATTTCCAACAAGTATTCGCCTGACGACTGAGTATTAGTGCTGACCATAATTATACCTTGTTGGCCTTGCAGAGTGCGCAATTAAGGGCGCAATGAAATTGCGCCCACAGACGGAGTATTTATTTGTTGGTGAACTCTGCCAGATTATCTTTATCGACACCTACATATGGAACGCGAACAATTTTGTTCTCAATTTTCCAGTTGGTGCCGTCTGCCGCGCCTTTGCCATCAGCCAGGTTTTTCGCCAGATCAAAGGTGGCTTTCGCCTGGTTATTAGCATCGTTCAGCACGGTGCCGGCCATAGCGCCAGATTTCACCAGAGCCAGGGCTTCAGGCAGCGCATCGACGCCAAATACCGGGACGCTGGTTTTGTTGTGTGCTTTCAGCGCTTCAACTGCGCCCATTGCCATCGCATCGTTGTTGGCGATAACCACTTCGATTTTGTTTGCGTTAGGACCGGACATCCACGCATCCATCTTATCTTTCGCCTGAGCGGTATCCCACATTGCAGTATCTAACTGCAGTTGTTCAGTTTTGATGCCTTTATCGTTCAGCTCTTTAATTACGTAGGTCGTACGAGCTTCGGCATCCGGGTGTCCCGGTTCGCCTTTCAGCAGAACAAACTGAATTTTGCCATCTTTGTTCAGATCCCAGTTCGGGTTAGCGGCCCAGTGCTTGGCAATCAAGTCACCCTGAATAATCCCGGACTCTTTAGAGTCGGTACCGACATAATAGGCTTTGTCATAGCTGTCCAGCGCTTTACGGGAAGGCTCTTTGTTGAAGAACACAATCGGTACGTTCTGACCGCGTGCTTTTTCAATGACCGTTCCTGCTGCTGCCGGGTCAACCAGGTTGATAGCCAGTGCTTTAACGCCTTTTGCCAACAACACATCAATCTGATCGTTCTGTTTGGACTGATCGTTTTGCGAGTCATTCATCAGCAACTGTACATCCGGCGCCGCTTTGGCATCTTTTTCAATAGCCTTACGTACCACGGACATAAAGTTATCGTCATATTTATAGATAGTCACACCAATGCGGGTATCAGCAGCGTGCGCAGCCGCGCCGAATAACATGCTTGCCATTACAGCAGACAGGGTCAACACCTTCTTATTCATGGTATCTCCGGTTTTATTATGCAGGGTAGTGCTTGAGATAAATGCTCGGCAGGCAGAACGTTACTGAAGTGTTACTGAACGCCGAAGCTCACTTTTAAAAATATTTCTTCCGTGTCTGGCAACGCTCCAAAAACAGGCTTTAATTGTTGTTTAAGACGCCTATACCTCGATGAAAGTGATTATTCACCGTTACATAGTAGTTACAGCGCAGCAAACAGTGTCATCATAGCTATCGCATTGTTAAGATACTGTGAATTTACTCACATATTGAAAGCGGTTACATAGCCCGACATTATCAGTTAGTGATCGGTGCCGCATTCTGCCGCAAAGCCACAGAATGACGTCGCACCAGCGTCGGCATAAAGCAATGTGTTGCGTCAGGATCCAGCGTTCCCGCCGCGCCTTGTAGCGCAAGCTCAGTGGCCATTTTTGCCATAGAAGCAATGGGATAGCGCACCGTTGTCAGCTGCGGGTCAGTGTAACGTGCGATAGGAATATCGTCGAAACCAATGATAGATAGATGTAATGGAATGGCGATGCCGTTGTCTTTTAGGGCCGTTAGCGCGCCAGCGGCCATATTGTCGTTGTAAGCGAAGACTGCCGTCAGTTGCAGGTTACGTCCCAGTAGTTCCACCATTGCGGACTCTCCGCCCTGCATATCCGGTGAACCGGTACCTATCCAACTGTCTGCCGGGGTAACCCCCTGTTCTTTCAGGGCACTTAGCCACCCTTCTTTACGCATTGCATCGTCCTCAATGCGGTGACTTGATGCCAGGTAACCAATACGTTGATGCCCATTATTCAGCAACATACGGGTTGCCATTTTAGCCCCGCTAATATTATCCAGACAGACGCAACGATGCGCATAGCCCGGCACAATGCGGTTGATCAGCACCATGCCAGGGATCTGATCCATGAACCCGGCCAGCTCGCGATCGCTCAACGCTTTCGAGTGAACAATCAGTGCGTTACAACGCTGACGAATCAGTACCTCAATGGCATGACGTTCTTTTTCAGCCTCATGGTAGCTGTTGCCAATCAGGACGTACTTCTGATGCTGTTGAGCAACCATATCCACGGCTTTTACCAGCGCGCCAAAAAATGCGTCTGAAACATCCATCACCACAACGCCAATCGTGTCGCTCACCTGCGTCGCCAGCGCTTGCGCGTTGGCATTCGGTCGATAGCCGAGCTGAGTGACCGCCTTCATTACCGCTTCACGCGTATCGGGACTCACCAGCGCGCTGTTGTTCAGTACGCGGGAAACAGTCGCGACAGAAACGCCAGACTGTCGTGCCACATCACGGATGGTTACCATATTCACTACCCTGTTTAAGATGCGGTTACCCGCAGACACCCCAGGCTGGGTATTTTGTCAGCACAACGAAACGGACTGCGTGAGTGATGTCACAGGAATGAAAGCGCTTACATCCATTTTGTTAATGAATGTGATCCAGATCGTTATCTGGATGTTCGCGGTAATGATGTCCCTGACGCACGCAGGGTCAATTGACGCCATAGCCATTCTACCGGGCCTTGCCGGTAAAAATGCAACCAAATGACGGAGAAAAGCAGGTTAACGGCCCAGACCGGAATGACGAAATACAGCAACTCCAGCCGGTCGAATTTCATAAATAAGCCGAATTGATAAAACAGCGTGGTGCAAATTAAGGTTTGTAACAAATAGTTGGTTAGCGCCATGCGCCCAACGCAGGCTATGGCAATGACCCATTTTAAACGGCTAAGCTGCGGCCAGAAACCGAACATCAGCGCAGCGTAACCAATGGTCTGCAACGGCGCGCCCAGCTCTCGCGGGGCTTGTAACAGGAAAGCACACCAGCGGTAGGCCCAGTCCAGATGCCACTGCGCAACGATAGCAGGCAGGTTAATCGCCATCCCAATAATGACCAATAACGCGCCGGTACGTCGATAGTGCTGCAAACTGTACTGCCCTTTCAGCCAACCGCTGCGCATCAATGCCGCGCCCAGCAGCATCATCCCCGCCAGTTGCCAGCCGTACTGCGCACCCAACGCCAGCAAGCTATTGGACATCATATCTACGCGATTGCTGACCGCTTCCATACCGCCGTTCACCTTCCAGTATTTCTCATACAGCAACGCAGAAGCATCCGGTGTCCAGGCCCGACTGGTCTCACTTCCGGAGATAAATCCCAGCAGCAACAGCACACCAACGCCCGCCAGATAGAGCAACACGCCGGTATTAAACAGACTTTTGACGGAAGGGGCATCGCGAACCAACCGCCAGCAAATCAGCCCAATCAGGCCATACGCCAGCAGGATATCGCCATCCCAGAACAGCAAACCGTGAATAAACCCCAGCAGAACCAGCAAAGTGAGTCGTGACTGGATCCAACGTTTGCCTCGCGGTAGCAGCATCTGCAGACCCGCGCCAAACAGCAGCGCAAATAACGTGAGGAATTTCACCTGCGCGAAGAGATCAAGCACGGCCCAGGTCCAGGCATCTGACGGGGTAATGTTGCCGTACCAGGCAGGATTCAGATAGGCCGCCTTTGGCAGACCAAAGGCGCTAATATTGAGAAGCAGGATGCCGAGGATGGCGACGCCACGAATAAAATCCAGCGTGACATTACGCTCCATGGCCCCTGCCCTGATCAGTTGTGGTGACGTACGGCGCGCAGGAATTCCTGACGCGTATTCTGGCTGGACTTAAACAATCCGCCAAGCGAGGTAGTGGTGGTAGCGCTGGTCGCATCACGAATACCACGCGCTTTCACGCAGTAATGCACAGCATCAATTGAAACCGCCACATTATTCGTCCCGAGCAACGTTTGCAGCGCGGTGAGAATTTGCTGAGTCAGGCGTTCCTGGACCTGCGGGCGCTGAGCGAAGAACTGCACAATGCGGTTAATCTTCGACAGACCGATGACCGAATCTTTCGGGATATAGGCCACCGTCGCTTTGCCATCAATCGTGACGAAGTGATGTTCGCAGGTGCTGGTCAGCGTGATATCGCGAACCGTGACCATCTCATCAACCTTCATCTTATTTTCAATGACGGTGATTTTCGGGAAGTTGGCGTAATCGAGGCCGGAGAAAATCTCATCGACATACATTTTAGCGATGCGATGTGGCGTTTCCATCAGACTGTCATCGCTCAAATCAAGATTGAGCAATTGCATAATCTCGGTCATATGACCGGAGATAAGACGTTTGCGCGTTTCATTATCCATCTCTTGCACGGGCGGGCGTAGTGGTGTTTCAAGACCACGCGCGACCAGCGCTTCATGAACCAGTGCCGCTTCTTTACTGAGTGATGACATTTCTTTTTCTCCTGCAGGTGGGGCGCCTCTGCCCTGCGTGGGGCAAAGTTTTTAGGCTGTGTCACAGCCAGAACATTGTGCGTGAGGCGGCGCACATAATCCAGTATTCACCGCGATAATTATTGAAATTGGTGCTGCCTTTTAGCACACAGATTTCATATGTCGTTCAACCGGGTGAATTCGAGTGTTAATGTAAAGTTATATAGATGATGAAGTATGTTTGCTCAATGCGGAAGTGAAAGTTACTCACAGTGCAATGAATAATCTGTATTATGGTGAGTTCGCAAACACATTCAGGTTCAACACAACAAGGAGCCACGCATGGAAATGCTTGAAGAGCACCGCTGTTTTGAAGGCTGGCAACAACGCTGGCGTCATGACTCCACCACGCTAAATTGCACCATGACCTTCAGTATTTTTCTTCCACCCCCCCGGGATAGCACCCCACCTCCGGTGCTGTACTGGCTGTCAGGTTTGACCTGCAATGATGAAAACTTCACCACTAAAGCCGGAGCACAACGTATTGCGGCTGAACTGGGCATCGTTCTGGTGATGCCTGATACCAGCCCGCGTGGCGAACAGGTCGCCAATGATGAAGGCTACGATTTAGGCCAGGGTGCCGGATTTTATCTCAATGCCACGCAACAACCGTGGGTCTCACATTTTCGCATGTATGACTATATGCGTGACGAGTTGCCGGCACTCATTCAGTCACAGTTTAACGTCAGCGATCGCTGCGCCATCAGCGGGCACTCTATGGGGGGGCATGGTGCACTGATCATGGCACTGAAAAACCCTGGCAAATACACCAGCGTTTCTGCCTTCGCCCCCATCGTCAATCCATGTCGCGTACCGTGGGGTGAGAAAGCCTTTAGCGCCTACCTGGGTGAGGATAAATCACGGTGGGCGGAATGGGACAGCTGTGCGCTGATGCTGGCCAGTAAACCCGCAGATGCGATCCCAACGCTTATTGATCAGGGGGATAGCGATCAGTTTCTCGCCGATCAACTGCAACCCGCAGTGCTGGCCGAAACGGCCCGTCAAACCGCATGGCCGATGACATTACGCATTCAGCCGGGTTACGATCATAGCTACTACTTCATTGCATCATTTATTGAAGATCATCTGCGTTTCCACGCCCAATATTTGCTGAAGTAACGCCTGAGTGAGGGCGTCAGCCCTCTTCATTTCTCCATCATTCCTTCACTTTTTCTCCTTTTTTATTTCACCACTATCCCACTGAATTAAAAAGATTTTCCATGCTAAACACATCAAATACAAATGATTTCTATTATCATTTGTGTTTACAAAAATTCATACTTTTGTACAATCCCCCCGCTTCTTTACTGAAAAGAGTCCTTAAAAGACAAATACATACAATTGTCATGGCCTTTCACATGACACGCAGTTAGATTCATTTAAATGGAATGATACAAATGACTATACCTCACGTTAAGGCTGTAGCCGCCGCAGTATGCGTCGCGAGTCTCCCATCACTCGTCTATGCCGCCGACCAGGATACCGTGGTCGTCACCGCCACCGGGTTTGAGCAAAAAATTCAGGATGCCCCCGCCTCCATTTCGGTTATTACCAAGCAACAGATCGAAGATAAAGCGTATCGCGATGTGACCGATGCACTGAAAGACGTCCCTGGTGTTGTTGTGACCGGCGGCGGTAGCAGCAGTGATATCAGCATCCGCGGTATGGCCTCGCAATACACGCTCTTCCTGGTTAACGGTAAACGTATCAGTACACGCGGTACCCGCCCGAACAGCGACAACGCGGGTATTGAGCAAGGCTGGCTACCGCCACTGGAATCCATCGAGCGTATCGAGGTGATCCGCGGCCCGATGTCGTCTCTGTACGGCTCTGACGCTATGGGCGGCGTGATTAACGTGATCACCAAAAAAGTCTCGAATACTAAAGCCTGGACCGGCTCCCTGCATGGTGATGCCACCCTCCAGGAAGATCGGGACTCCGGAGACCTTTACCAGACAAATGCATACGCGTCCGGACCACTGATCGACGGGCTACTCGGCGCAAAAGTGACCGGGCTGTTCTCCCATCGCGGAGAAGATAAGATAGTCAATGGTTACAATGAACAACGCCTGCGCAACGGCGGACTCACCCTCAACTTCACCCCGGATGATAAAAATGACATCGACTTCGATGTCGCGCATGAACTACAGGATCGCAACAGCACACCAGGCGAATCGATGGCGGCAGAAAACTGCCGTAACGGTGTTTGTAAGCCAAACAGCAAAAGCTACAACCGTTATGAACACACAACGTATTCATTAACCCACAGCGGTTATTACGACGATTTCAACAGCACCAGCTATGTTCAGCAGGAAGAGACCAAAAACCCTGGTCGTCAGATGAAATCCTACAACACGATCTTCAATAACCAGAACCAGGTCTTCCTCGGGGCGCACACCCTGACAGTTGGCGGGCAATACCGTTATGAAAAACTGCGCGATAACGGCAACCAACTGCAAGCAGCTGACGGTCTGAACAAATTGACCCGCTGGAGTTGGGCGTTGTTTGCCGAAGATGAATGGGCGGTTACCGATACTTTCACGCTGACCGGCGGTCTGCGTATGGATAAAGATGAAAACTACGGTGACAACTGGACGCCGCGCGGCTATGGCGTATGGCACCTGAGCGATCAGTGGACCTTAAAAGGGGGAGTTTCTGCGGGCTATCGTGCACCGGATCTGCGCCAGTCATCCGCAAGCTGGGGGCAAGTGACCGGTGGCGGTCGTCTGAACGGTATCATTGTCGGCAACCCGGATCTGAAACCAGAAAAAAGCCTGAGCGAAGAGATCGGTTTGCTGTGGGATAACGGCAACGACCTCAATGCGGGTGTCACGCTGTTCAATACTGACTTCAAAAACAAAATTACCGAAGTCCGTCGCTGTAACAGCAGTGCCGATCCGGCTTGTACTATTGGCAGCACTCATTACGACTTTGTCAGCGATCGGGTTAACGTTGATAAAGCCAATATGCGCGGTGTCGAATCCACCTTCGGTTGGAAGATGACCTCCGACATCAACTGGACAGCGAACTATACCTACACTGAATCTGAACAGAAAAGCGGTCAGTTCTCGGGCCAGCCGTTGAACAAAATGCCGAAGCATATGTTCAACACCACGCTGGACTGGCAGGCTACGCAGGATATCGGTTTCTGGAGCCGTTTGAATCTGCGTGGCAAAACATCAGAATACCTGAGCCGTACCTCCATGGCGCAAGGCACCCCGTCCTATACCCAGGTCGATATCGGTATGCGTTACTATGCGACCAAAGATGTTCTGCTTACTGCTGGCGTGTATAACGTGCTGGATAAACAGATTGATTACGAGACCTATGACACCGTGCTTGATGGTCGTCGTTACACTGTTGGCCTGACATATAACTTCTAAATTTTAGACCATAAAAACCCCGGCATTCACCATGCCTAATGCTGTTCAGTTAACATAAAGCATCAACATGTGTTGGCGGGGTAATGAACATGCTCTCTCAGAGAAAGGGTTCCGTTCACCTCATGTTCATCGCTTCTCTGTACACTGAACACCCGTGAACGTGTTAAGGGTGCTATCTCCGCACCCTTAACAATCCCGGCTCCCGGCAGGAAAATTGTTGCTTCGCAATCCCCTCCGCTTATTCCTCCAGGCTACCGGGGCGGGCGCGATGCAACATCCCTGTCGTTCACACCCTGAACCCGCATCCCTGCGGGTTCTCCCGGCCTTATGGATACACGTCGGCAATTATCAGCCGGACCAGCCCACACCTCACCATCTGCGTTTTTTGTTTAAACAGCAAAACAGATTTAACTGGAAGTCAGAGCGTTGAAGCGATGACCCCGGTCCGGCTGAAAATCGATGAGGCGTTGACGGTTGACCGGGACGGCCTGCAGGGACGCGTGCCCGGGCCGGGCCGACCCGGCAGGCAGACGGAATAAGACGAATACATCGTGCAGCGGCGATTTTCCCGCCGGGAGCCAGGGTTGCAAGGGAGGCGGCGGCGAGCCTCCCTTGCACGCTCACAGATATCTGTGCTTCAGAGAAATGACACCACTAAGATGAACGGAACCCTATAGCGGAATCAAATGTTCTCCATAATGCTTACCTGGCAAGCATTATGCACTGGATTACTTCTTCACACGTTTCGGAAAGTGCATTTCGCTGTAACGAACGAAACGGGTTCCTTTGGTCAGCTTATAGCCAAACCAGATGATCAGGAACAGCGGGATACCAATATAGGTTGCCATTACACCGCCCCAGTCAATGGTATCCTTCAGGAACGCTTCGTAGTTTTGCCCCAGGGTGATTATCAAGCACAGGACAAAGGCAAAGATCGGCCCCAGAGGGAAGAAGCCTGAACGATACGGCAGATCATTAATATCATGGCCCTGCAACACGTAACCACGGCGGAAACGATAGTGGCTAATTGCAATTCCCAGCCAGGCGATAAAGCCCGTCATCCCGGAAGTGTTCAACAGCCACAGGTACACAGTCTGGTTACCAAACATGGATGTCAGGAAGCACAGACCTGCCACAACAGTCGTCGCATACAGCGCGTTACGCGGTACGCCGCCACGAGACAGTTTAGAGAAAATACGCGGCGCTTTACCGTCACATGCCAGGGTGTAGAGCATACGTGTTGATGCATACATTCCGGAATTACCCGCCGACAGCACCGCCGTCAGGATAACGGCGTTCATCACCGCCGCCGCAGACAGCAGACCCGCATGCTGGAATACCAGCGTGAACGGGCTGACGCTGATGTCTTTTACATCATTGCGCAGCAGGCTCGGATCGGTATACGGGATAATCAGGCTGATAATCAAAATCGCGAACACATAGAACAGCAGGATTCGCCAGAATACCTGACGCACCGCGCGTGGAATGTTCTTCTCTGGATCTTCAGATTCGCCCGCGGCGATACCAATCAACTCGGTCCCCTGGAAAGAGAAGCCGACGATCATCGCCACACCAATCATGGCGGCAAAACCGCCAGCAAAGGGGGCATCACCTGTCGTCCAGTTACTCCAACCCACCGGTTGAGCACCTTTGAAGATACCGATAATCATCATTACGCCAACCACGATGAAGATAATCACGGTGGTGACTTTAATCAGTGAGAACCAATACTCCGCTTCGCCAAATCCACGTACCGAGATGTAGTTCAGCAGGAAGATAACGCCAAGGAACAGCGCACTCCAGATCCAACCAGGCGTATCCGGGAACCACCAGCTCATTACCAATTGTGCGGCCACCAGATCCACGGCGATAGTCACCGCCCAGTTGTACCAGTAGTTCCAGCCGAGCGCGAAGCCAAAGCCTTCTTCTACATAGTTCTGACCGTAGGTAGAGAACGAACCGGAAACCGGCATGTAGGCAGCCAGCTCACCAAGACTGGTCATCAGGAAGTACACCATCAGGCCAATCAGAATATAAGAAAACAGCGCGCCGCCAGGACCCGCCGCAGAAATGGTTGCACCAGATGCAACGAAAAGACCCGTACCGATGGAACCACCAATGGCGATCATCGTCAGGTGACGCGCCTTCAGTTCACGGCGTAGCGTGGGCGCTTCTGTGGTTTTAGTTTCGGAAACCATGTGAAAATGCTATCCATCCAAAAAATGAGGCGCGATTGTAGCAGACGAAATGGCATTCTTCCGGCACAAATGCGCTGTTATAAGAGACCTTCATGACTGGCCGCGGATTATAAGTAAAGCAGAAATGGGCAACGTATGACGATTGCCCTCAGTTGACGATGGGGTGTTTATTGCAGGTACGACGCATCAGCGCCTTATTCAACCTGCTCTACCTGGTCGCTATAACGTAAAAAACGCAGCAGCGAGTTTGAAAGATGTTTTTGGCGATGATGGACGCGCCAAAGCGTGCGGACCAGACGTGGCAACGGCACCGGAACTTCGCTTAACGTTCCTGCCTGCAGTTGTTCTGCAATAACCCGACGCGACAAGCAGCTGATCCCGAGACCATGGCGCACCGCATGCTTAATGGCCTCAGAGTTACCCAACTCCATTGCCATCTGAAATCTCGGTAGATGAGACAACAGCAGGTAATCCACCAGCTCGCGAGTACCAGACCCACGTTCGCGCAGGATCCAGGGCGAAGCCGCAAGTTGCTCCAGCGTCACGGGCCCCGTGGTTAGCGGCGATGACGGCGCGGCAAATACCACCAGTTCATCTTCCAGCCACGGTTCAGAGATGATTTCGGTACTGTGACAGGGCCCTTCAATCAGCCCGATATCGACCCGAAAATCCAGCACGGCATTGATAACATCCTGGCTGTTGCCCACGCTGAGTTCCAGCGGCAAATCGGGGAAATCCCGCCGGTAACCTGCAATCATGGCAGGTAAAATATAGTTGCCAATGGTGCTACTGGCATAGACGCGAATCGCGCCATTATCTTCACGAAAAAGCTGTTCAATTTCTGTCGTTTGCTCGAGCAAGGCCAACGCACGCGGATAGAGTAAGCGCCCGTGCTCATTAACGACCAGTCGCTTGCCGACGCGGTCAAACAGTTGCACGCCAAGTTGCCCCTCTAAATCGGTAAGCGCAGCACTGACCGCTGACTGCGACAATGACAACATGACAGATGCCTGAGTCGTCGAGCCGCTTTTCAGTACCTCAGCAAACACTTCAAGTTGTCGCAGGGTGATATGCATAGTCGTTTTCCACCGGGTAGCCCGTGCTTACCACTTATAAAGATTAATTATAAATATATAATCAATTTTATTTTTAAGCCACTTCACCTTACAATTTTTGCCAAGAAATCATTCAAATTGTTCAGGAGGGGTTATGACTGAACTCGCCCTACAGAATCATCGTCGTACAGTGTGGCATTTTATTCCGGGGCTTGCCCTGAGTGCAGTTATCACCGGGGCCGCCTTATGGGGAGGTTCCATTCCCGCCGTCGCAGGTGCCGGGTTCAGCGCCCTCACCTTAGCCATTTTATTCGGGATGGTTATCGGCAACACCGTGTATCCACAAATCTGGAAAAGCTGTGACGGTGGCGTGCTGTTTGCCAAGCAACATTTACTGCGTCTGGGGATCATCCTTTATGGTTTCCGCCTCACCTTCGCGCAAATTGCTGACGTCGGCGTCAGCGGTATCGTGATTGATGTGTTAACGCTCAGCAGCACCTTTATGATTGCCTGCTTCCTTGGGCAGAAAGTGTTTGGTCTGGACCGCCACACCAGTTGGCTGATTGGCGCGGGGAGCAGCATTTGTGGTGCCGCCGCCGTATTAGCCACCGAGCCGGTGGTGAAAGCAGAAGCCAGTAAGGTAACGGTCGCCGTTGCTACCGTGGTTATCTTCGGGACCATTGCTATCTTCCTGTACCCGGCAATGTACCCGCTACTGGCGCACTGGTTTAGCCCGGAAACCTACGGGATTTATATTGGCTCCACGATGCATGAAGTCGCACAGGTTGTTGCTGCCGGGCATGCAATCACCCCGGAAGCTGAAAACGCAGCCGTCATTGCTAAAATGCTGCGCGTCATGATGCTGGCTCCGTTCCTCATCATCCTGGCAGCACGTGTTAAACAACTGTCTCCGGCGGCCAGCGGAGAAAAAAGTAAAATCACTATTCCGTGGTTTGCCATCCTGTTTATTGTGGTCGCGATTTTTAACTCGTTCCACCTGCTGCCGCAGTCGGTAGTGAACATGCTGGTAACGCTGGATACCATTTTGCTGGCAATGGCGATGGCCGCGCTGGGGCTGACCACTCACGTTAGCGCCCTGAAAAAAGCCGGTGCAAAACCTCTGCTGATGGCACTGGTGCTGTTTGTCTGGCTGATTGTGGGCGGTGGCGCGATTAACCTCGCTATCCACGCGCTGATGGCATAAACGAGCACGACTCCCCCCCATTAACCCGCTATACTCTCCCCTTTTGAGTATGGCGGGTTTAATTTATGAAATATATTGGAGCGCACGTAAGCGCCGCTGGCGGTCTGGCTAACGCCGCTATTCGAGCCGCAGAAATCGAAGCGACCGCATTCGCCCTGTTCACCAAGAATCAGCGTCAGTGGCGTGCCGCGCCGCTGACCACCGAAATCATTGATGATTTCAAATCTGCCTGCGAGAAGTATCACTATACTTCTGCGCAAATCCTGCCTCACGACAGCTACCTGATAAACCTCGGTCATCCGGTCAGCGACGCGCTGGAAAAATCACGCGATGCTTTTCTTGATGAAATGCAGCGCTGCGAGCAGCTTGGTTTATCCCTGCTTAACTTTCACCCGGGCAGCCACTTAATGCAGATCCCGGAAGATGAATGCCTGGCGCGTATTGCCGAATCAATCAACATTGTCCTTGCTCAAACTCAGGGCGTGACGGCAGTCATTGAAAACACCGCCGGGCAAGGCAGTAATCTTGGTTTTAAATTCGAGCATCTGGCGGCAATCATCGACGGCGTCGAGGATAAATCCCGTGTCGGCGTCTGCATCGACACCTGCCACGCCTTCGCGGCCGGTTACGATTTGCGTTCCGTTGACGAGTGTGAAAAGACATTCGCTGAATTTGAACGTATTGTCGGCTTTAACTATTTACGCGGTATGCACCTGAACGATGCCAAGAGCGCATTTGGCAGCCGCGTTGACCGTCACCATAGCTTAGGGGAAGGTAATATCGGTCACGATGCATTCCGCTGGATCATGCAGGACAACCGATTTGACGGCATCCCACTGATACTGGAAACCATTAATCCAGATATCTGGGCAGAAGAGATTGCCTGGCTGAAAGCGCAGCAAACTGAAAAAGCGGTGGCCTAATCATGAACGACAGGGAAAAGCAGATCCTTAAGATCCTGCGACGCAATCCGTTGATTCAGCAGAATGAAATCGCCGATATTTTGCAGATCAGCCGTTCGCGCGTCGCCGCACATATTATGGATTTGATGCGCAAAGGAATGATCAAAGGTAAAGGTTATATCCTTACCGAACAAGATTATTGCGTCGTCGTCGGAGCTATCAACATGGATATCCGGGGTATTGCAGACATCCACTATCCTCAAGCCGCATCTAACCCCGGCAGCATCCACTGTTCTGCAGGCGGCGTGGGACGCAATATCGCTCATAATTTGGCGCTGCTGGGCCGTGACGTGCATTTAATCTCCGCTGTTGGTAGCGATTTCTATGGCGAAACGCTGCTGGAACAGACCCGTCAGGCTGGTGTTAACGTTTCCAATTGCATTCGTCTGCATGGACATAACACCTCCACCTATTTGTCGATCGCGAATCAGCAGGAAGAGACCGTACTGGCGATTAACGATACCCACATTCTGCAACAGCTAACGCCGCAGTTGCTGAACGGTTCACGGGATCTTATCCGCCATTCCGGCGTCGTGCTGGCGGATTGCAACCTGACTGCTGAAGCCATCGAGTGGGTATTTACTATTGCTGATGACATTCCGGTATTTATTGATACCGTTTCAGAGTTCAAAGCGGCAAAAATGAAGACCTGGTTTACACGTATTCATACGCTCAAACCCACGCAGAAAGAGCTGGGCATTTTATGGGGTAAGCCTGTCCAGTCGGATGCGGATCGCATGCAGGCCGTCAACGACCTTCATCAGCAAGGAGTAAAACGCATCTTTGTGTGTCTGGAAGACGAATCCGTTTTTTGCAGCGAAAAGGACGGCGAACAGTTTTTATTGACGCCGCCTGAGCATACGGTGGTAGACAGTTTTGGCGCCGATGACGCTTTTATGGCGGGATTACTGTACAGCTTTCTGGAAGGTAGCGAGTTTCGTGAAAGCGCGCAGTTTGCCATGGCCTGCGCGGCATTATCGCGGGCCAGCGTCAGTATCAACAACCCAACGCTCTCCGCCGATAATGCCCTGTATTTGCTGAAAACCGCTTAGATATAATGCCGGATGGCGCTCTGCTTATCCGGCCTACAAACTTTATTTTATGCCAGTCCGATAAAGAAACCGGCTATTGTGGCGCTCATCAGGTTAGAAAGCGTTGCCGCTGCCAAAGCACGCATTCCAAGTTGCGCGATTTCCGGTGCGCGCTGTGGTGCAATGGCTGAAAACGCACCGACGACAACACCAATTGAACCAAAGTTTGCAAAACCACACAAAGCAAACGAGATAATCGCGATGGTCTTCACGTCCAGCGCACCGCCCGTTTGCAGATACGGCGAGAAGTTGAGATAAGCGACAAATTCGTTGATCGCCAGCTTCTGTCCAATCAGGCTACCTGCCAGCGTCGCATCGCTCCAGTCCACGCCCATAATCCACGCCAGCGGGGCTAACACATAGCCAAAGATCCCTTCCAGAGTGGCATGACCAAAACCAAACCAACCACCAATTCCGCCGATAATGCCGTTAATCAGCGCGATAATGGCGACAAATGCCATGACTACTGTCGCCACACCTGCGGCGATTTTCAGCCCGGTCATCGCCCCACTGGCCGCCGCTTCGATGATGCTTTTCGGTGGTGTCTCAGTAAACGACAGATTCTCGAAGGTAACGCGAGACTCTTCCGTTGCCGGACTCAGCATACGCGCGAACAAAATACCGCCAGGGATTGCCATCAATGATGCCGCCAACAAATAATCGATGGGTACACCCATTCCGGCATAACCAATCATCATTGAACCCGCAATAGATGCCATCCCGCTACAAATTGCAGTAAACAGCTCATTGCGATTCAGGCGATCAATAAAGGGTTTCACGATTGCCGGAATTTCGTTTTGCCCGAGAAAAATCGTCGTCACCGCGACAAATGATTCGATTTTGCTGATGTTCAGCGCTTTCTGGAAAATACCACCGAGAATACGGATCAACAGTCCCATTACGCCAATGTAGTAAAGCAGGCTTATCAGCGCGGTAACAAAAATGATCGCGGGGAGTACCCGGAAGGCAAAGATAAAACCGGCACCGTCAAACAGCACATCCATTTTAGGACCGACCAACGAGCCGAAAATAAATGCGCTTCCCGCATCGCTATATGACATGACCTTGTGGACGCCGAGTGCAGCCTGTTCAACCAGCCATTTCCCCGGAGGGAAATACAACATGATACCGCCAATGGCGATTTGCAAAACCAACGCAGCGCCAACGGTACGCAGGCTAATCCGTTTTTTATTTACTGACAGCAGAAACGCGATGGCCAGTAATACCACCATACCCACAACACTTCTCATTATATCCATAATGAAATCCCTTCATGCCAGGAAACCCGGCGCTAACGCCAGGTTTTGGTAGGTTTGATATTCACGGGCGACCGCTTTCTGCCCGAAAAATTTGGTCAGGCGAGGCGTTGGTATTCCTTCGCAATCTCGCAAGCCAGTACGGCGTTGTTGAACACCAACTGAATGTTTGATTTCAGACTGTCGCCTCCGGTCAGTTCCGCAACCCGCGCCAGCAGGAACGGCGTGCTATCTTTGCCCACAACGCCCTGTTCTTCAGCTTCCTTCACGGCCCGATCGATTGCCGCGTTAATTTTTTCCTCTGCCATGGCAAACTGCTCCGGGATTGGATTGGCGACAACCAGGCCGCCGTTCAGACCGGTTTGCCATTTCACCGCCATCGCGCGGGCAATTTCTTTTGCGCTGTCCAGACGAATACTGACGTCAAACGGGCTGGTGCGGCAGAAAAATGCTGGCAGCGATGTTGTCTGATAACCAATGAGCGGCACACCGAAGGTTTCTAAATATTCAGTTGTTAATCCGAGATCGAGAATAGATTTTGCCCCTGCGCAAATAACCGTGACATTGGTATGAGCCAGTTCTTGCAGATCCGCAGAAATATCAAATGTATGCTCAGCCCCGCGGTGAACACCGCCGATCCCCCCGGTTGCAAATACTTTAATTCCCGCCATAGCGGCAATAATCATGGTAGAGGCAACGGTAGTCGCGCCATTTTTCCCTGCGGCTACAACAAACGGTAAATCTCGGCGGCTAACTTTAGCAACGTTATGCCCTTCACGTCCTAAAAGTTCAATTTCGTCTTTACTCAAGCCAACTTTCATTACCCCGCCAATAATGGCAATGGTTGCAGGCACAGCACCATGTTTGCGAATAGTTTCTTCTACTTCAATTGCTGTTTGCGCATTTTGTGGAAATGGCATGCCATGGGAAATAATGGTTGATTCAAGTGCAACAATGGGTTTTTTACTGTTTAATGCTTCCTGAACTTCTGGAGATATTTGTAATAATTCAGAGGAAAGAGTTAATTCAGACATTCTGTGTTCTCCACTATTAAGCTAACATTCGCAACAGACAAATCAGGGTTATTGGTATATTCACAGGCCAGTGCCATAGATGAGCAACCCTGCGCAAATCGAACCGAATCAATAAAGGGCAGACCGTCTACCCAGCAGGAAGCCAGTCCCGCCATCATGGCATCACCAGCCCCCGTGACATTAATGACGTGAGTTTTAATGGGCAGCGACCAGCCGCTACTCCCCGAGATATCACTGTAATAAACACCGTCCCCCCCCATGCTGAGCACCAGGCGGTTTAGGCCGCGTTCATGAAACCACGTGGCAACTTTGCCAACATCCTCTCGCCCGGAGAGTGCAATCCCACTCAGGGTTTCAGCTTCAAGTCGATTAGGTTTTAAGGTATGGATTTTGCCGAGCTGCTCGCGAATTTTAACGCACTTCCATGCCGATACCGGGTCAATAAACACCGGTACCTCGCCCGCATTTTCCAACACCCATGTCAGCGCGTCTTCACTGATATTACAGTCAGCGACAATGACTTTTGCTGCACGAATAAAATCACGATGTTGCGACAAAAAATCCGCTGAAATGTGGTCGGTAATACTCATATCATTTATGGCAACCAGCATCTCACCGGTATTATCAAGCAGCGACAAATAACTTGATGTATTTTCTCCAGCAACAATCAGGCATTTTTCGACATGAACGCCAGATTGATTAGTTTGCGCCAGCAGTGATTGTCCATAGAAATCGTTACCAACAGCGGTCAGTAACCATGAATCTTTTCCCAGCAGCGCCAAATTATGAGCGATATTGCGTCCCACGCCGCCTGGCGTAAATTTTATTTTCCCTGGATTCGAGTCCGCATAATTCAGAGAAGCATGCGAATACCCGGCGACATCCATATTAGCCGAGCCAATGGTTACTATGTATTCCTTTTCACGCATAGCACGTCCCCTGGCAATATAATTACCAATAATGAGTTCGTCAAAAATAACCATTGCTACAGCAAAGGTTATTAGAGCACATGTTCACTATCAAACATGTGTTCATGTTAGCCAGGTTTTTTGTAAAGTAAATCCATCCGCAAGATCTAAAACAAATAGATATGAACAGAGTCACAATTTTTTATAGATACAGTTTGCAAGGGAGAGAAAAAATGAGAGGCAGAACACAAATTGAGCAAACCAGAAAAAAACCTCCGGATAACCGGAGGTTTTTCAGATGTGCCAGGCAGACTGGTGTGTATTAACTGAGCGAAACCAGGTCCTCCGGCATGTGGTTGTACAAAATCCGCCAGAAGTGCTCAGCCGTTTTATTCAAGCGGGTATCCATCCGGTAAATATAGGCCTGAATAGGCACCATCAGTTCCGGCGTCTGCAGACAAACCAGCCGCTTGTCACGCAGTTCGTTTACGATAGTCCACGCCGGCAGCCAGGCGATACCATGGCCATCTAATGCCATATTTTTCAATAACTCACTCATCGAAGACATAAACAGTGTACGAGCAGAAATACCGCCCACTTCCGCCAGATGACGGTTTACCAATCTTCCCATGTAGGATGTACTGGTATAGTTCAGAATCGGCACCTGCGGCTGATAGATATCAAACAACGCCTTCCCCTTCGCATCAGCCGCACAAACGGGATACAACTCAGACTCAAAAACCTTCAAACCGCAGAAGGGTGACTGCATTAAATCTTCATCCCGAAAAGAGATAATAAAATCACTTTTCCCTTCACGCAGGGTATTCACCGCTTGCACCACATCAATCGCCTCGACGTGATAAACAAACTCTTCCCCCCAGGCCGCCATTGAGTGCACTAATCTGGGCAACATCGTCAGCGACAGAGAATGTGCCGCCGCTATTTTAATATTGGGAACCCCAAGCAGGTTGTGCCCACTTAGCTCATCCAGATTGCATTCCAGCTGTTGCAGCAGGCTACGGGTTTGCGAATGGAATAGCTTGCCCTCCTCCGTGAGTTGCAGTGGACTCGTCGTGCGATCAAAAAGCTGTACTCCCACGGCGGATTCGAGCGCCTTGATCCGCCTGCTAAATGCCGGTTGGGATATATTGCGTTCCTCAGCCGCCTGGGAAAAATGACGACACGCCTCCAGCGTCAGGAAATCATATAACCATTTTGTCTCAATATTTTTCATGCCTGTCACGCGGATGTTTAAATAGGGTGATTAACCTAAAACATCATGCCAGAGGCGTTCCAGAGATGATATTGGCGATTAGCCACTGATGATTCGTTTTTTGCATCAAGCCTTCGTTTTTGGCATTAACATGTTGGCTTCGCCATTCAGTCATCCCCCTTCTCTGCAGGCAAAACTTCAGGTTTCGCACGTTTTCCGAACCTCATGGGAGGACGAAAGAAACTACAGTCATGCAGTTTTTGCATTTAGACAAACATTATTGCATTTCTCCTCTCGACTCTCTGCTGTTAAACATTAGGGCAAGATAAAAACAGCCTGAATATTATTTAACGGTAAATCGAGGTATATATCGTGAAAGGTTTAATTGGTGTACTGGGTGGTATGGGGCCAGCGGCAACCGTCGATCTCTTTAATAAATTCGTCACCTTTACCGCGGCACAACGTGACCAGGAACATATCCCATTAATTATTTCATCTATTCCTGACATTCCTGACCGAACTGACGCGTTAATGCATCATGGTAATTCCCCACTCCCGGCAATGCGCGATTATATGCATAAACTCGAAGATGCTGGCGCTGAGTGTATTGTCATCCCCTGTAATACCGCCCACTTTTGGTTTAATGAATTAAAAGAGTGCTGTCACACAGAGCTGCTCAGTATCGTTGAAACGACCATCAGCGAGGTCAGGAACTGTGGAAAATCACGTATTGGACTACTCGCCACCAATGCCACCTTGTACATGGGTCTCTATCAAAAAGGCATTGAATCTCTTGGGTTAACCTGCATCAGTCCTGACTCTGCCAGTCAGGAAAAAGTGATGGAAAGTATCTATTGCTTAAAAGCCGGTGATGTTAAGCGGGCGCAAACGCTGATGAATGAACAGGCTCAAGCACTCTTCTCTCGCGGCGCACAAGTTATCGTACTGGGATGTACTGAAGTTCCCGTCATCCTTGCTGAGGCTGTCAAAACGTCACCTGAAAAATATATTGATTCAACCGGTTCGTTGGTTCGCGCCGGTATTAAATGGTACGAGAAACGCGTTGGTAAAGATCATCTTTTAGTGCAATGAAAATCTATGCCTGGCTAATTATTGAATTAAATAAACACCCATTTTAATAACGAATTATTCTCTGGCGGAGGCCATTATGATTTGGCTGGAAATTATCGTAGTGTTGGGCGCAATATTTTTTGGTATCCGCTTCGGCGGTATTGGTATTGGTTTATGTGGCGGGCTGGGGCTGGCTATTTTAACACTGGGATTTGGGTTGCAAATTGGTTCGCCACCCGTTGACGTGATTCTCATTATTATGACGGTGGTAGTGGCTGCCTCAGCACTACAGGCCGCGGGTGGTATGGATTATCTGGTACGCGTTGCCGGGAACTTTATGCGGCGTAACCCTAAATATATCAATGTTATTGCGCCCATTATTACCTGGTCGATGACCATTATGGCGGGGACCGGATTTATTGTCTTCTCTACCCTACCGGTCATTGCCGAAGTAGCAAAAGAGTCCGGTATCCGCCCCTCACGCACGCTCGCAGGATCCGTCGTCGCCTCCCAGGTGGCAATATCCGGCTCGCCGATCAGCGCTGCAATGGCCGCAATGTTGACCATCATGGAGGGAAACGGCGTCAGCTTTATACAGGTCATGGCAGTATGCCTGCCGGCCTCGTTCGTTGCCGCAATGGTGGCGGCATTAATCGCTTCACGCCAGGGGTGCGAGCTACAGGATGATGAAGTGTATCTGCAACGCCTGCAAAAAGGTCTGGTCCGTAAATATGAAAGCCAGAGTAGCACGACGCCGGGTGCCGTGCTTTCCGTTGCCCTGTTTATGCTGGCAACGGTCGTCATCGTTATTCTTGCAGCATGTCCTCAACTACGTCCTGGATTCGATGCAGGTAACCCAATGAATACCCGGGATATCATCATTATCTGCATGTTATCTGCCGCTTGTCTGATGGTCGTACTGTGCAAAACATCGACAGATGCCATTGTACTGACATCCACTTTTCGAGCAGGTATGAGTTCGCTGGCCGTCATTCTCGGCATTGTTACACTGGGAACCACATTCATTGACGCACACTTAGCGGAAATTAAAGACATCGCGGGTAATATTCTACAGGCCTACCCGATGCTGTTGGCTCTGGTACTGTTTGGGACCTGCGCGCTGCTCTATTCGCAGGGAGCCACCACGCCGCTGATTATCCCGCTTGCCGTCGCGCTCGGCGTACCCACCTGGGCCATTCTGGCTTCCTACGTGGCAGTGACAGGTGTGTTTGTTCTACCCACATACCCCACTTCACTGGCGGCAATGGAGTTCGACACCACCGGGACAACGCGCGTGGGCAAATATGTCTTAAACCATCCGTTTATGTTGCCAGGACTGGGTGGGATCATCGCGGGCGTTGCCTTTGGTTTTATCATCGCGCCAATGATTGCCTGACCCGTTTTATTCAGGGGGCCGAAAGCGATATCGCCTCCTGAATACTTCGCGACTTACCTGACCTGGCTCACCATAGCAATACCGTCTTACCTTTATCTATTTGCTTCACATCGCTGCTTTTAATCACGCGGTGATAGCCATAGGTATCAGCATATTTTGTCAGTCCAGTCCCGGAATCCTGCTCAGGCTTGCCTTGCGTCTCTATCGTTGCCCCTGATGTTGTTGTCATCACCCAGGTGGTTGAGCACCCCGTAAGCAACAGCGTAGCGAGTGACAGAGAGGCAAAAATGTGCGTTTTTTTCATATTCGATTTCCGTGACGAGTTTGATTTAAGGGCACTTTATCGAATTTGGTTAAGACAGGATGGATTATTGTGGCGGTGCCGCAACTGCCGGGATCAAAGAATAAAAAAGGGCAGAGAAATCTCTGCCCAGGGAAGTAAAGAAGAGTTAGGCTACTTTCGCGACAGCGTCCACTTCCGGGCGCTTCAGCACCGCGTAGGAGAGACCGGCCACCAGCGTACCAGCAACAATCGCCAACAGGTAACCCAGTACAGGGGTAATGGCGCCTGGGATCAGCAGTACAAATAGTCCGCCGTGTGGCGCCATCAACTTCGCACCCACAGCCATTGAGATTGCTCCCGTCACCGCGCCACCGACGATACAGCATGGCAGAACACGCATCGGATCGCGTGCCGCGAACGGAATTGCCCCTTCGGTGATAAAGCATAAACCCAGAACCAGCGCCGCTTTGCCACCTTCCTGTTGTGCTTTGTCGAACTTGCGACGCGCAACCAGCGTTGCCAGACCCAGCGCCAACGGTGGCACCATACCTGCCGCCATAATGGCTGCCATCGGTGCATAAGTTTGCGTACTCAGCAGCCCCACCCCAAACGCGTAGGCCGCTTTGTTCACCGGACCGCCCATGTCGGTACACATCATGCCGCCAAGAATAGCGCCAAGCAGAACCGCATTCGCCGTCCCCATGGTTTGCAGCCAGTGAGTCAGGCCTTCCAGAATGCCCGCAACCGGTTTACCAATCAGGTAAATCATTGCCAGACCAACGACCAGGCTCGAAAGCAGCGGAATAATCAGAATCGGTTTCAGCGCTTCCATACTCTGTGGGAGTTTCAACTTCGTGCTGATGAGCTTCGCCACATAACCGGCAAGGAAACCGGCGATAATCCCACCGATAAAGCCAGAACCGGTGCTTACCGCCAGCATACCGCCAATAAGACCCGGCGTCAGACCTGGGCGGTCAGCGATAGAAAATGCAATGTAACCTGCCAGAACGGGCACCATCAGTGCGAAGGCTGAGCCCCCACCAATCTGCATCAGTGCTGCCGCAAGCGTTCCCTGCTCTTTGAATGCTTCAATACCAAAGGCGAATGACAGCGCAATACACAGACCGCCCGCAACCACCATCGGCAGCATGTAAGACACACCGGTCAGCAGGTGACGATACGCGCCCGCGCCCTCTTTTTTTCCTTCGGTGGCCGCAGTCTGATTTTTCCCGGCTGGCTGATACGGGGTCGCTTCATCCAGCGCTTTATCCAGTTCCTGCTTCGTTTTCTTCAGCGCCAGGCCCGTAGACGTGCGATACATCGGTTTTCCAGCAAATTTCGCCAGATCAACCTCAATATCAGCCGCCACAATCACCAGATCGGCCTCGGCAACCTCTTCCGGCGTAATGGCATTACCTGCCCCTACTGAGCCGCGGGTTTCCACTTTCACCCACCAGCCGCGTTTTTTCGCTTCGGTTTCGATAGCTTCAGCAGCCATAAACGTATGTGCGACGCCTGTCGGACAGGCTGTCACTGCCACCACACGTTTTGGACCATTGCTTTCCGCTGGCGTTGCCACAACCGGCGCACTATATGGCTGCGCATGACCTTTTGCTTCACTGAGAAAAAGCTCGGGATGCGCAACCGCACGACCGATGTCACCCAGCCAGACTTTTTTGCCGTTCAGCGAATTGTCGACAGGCAGCTTATCGCCCAGGACAATCGCCAGCTCTGCATCATTTGGATTGTCGATGATCTCCAGATGCGCTTTCTGTGCCGCCGCTCCAAGCAGGGTTTTCGCCATATAGGCGCGAGCCTGGCCGAGATTAGCGTCAATAATCAGCAGCGTTTTCATTATGCCTCTCCTGCTGTCAGTTAAACGGTTTTAAGTCGACACGCGCCATCATTGCGGCCAACTGAGGACGATCGGTAATACCCACATTACTTTGGCTTACCGCCAGGGCGGCAACTGCCGTCGCCAGACGCAGGGTATGTTCGCTGGATTCACGCATCAGCAAGCCATAAATCAGACCGCCAACCATCGAATCACCCGCACCTACAGTGCTGACCACCTCAACTGACGGTGGCTTAGCAATCCATTCACCCGAAGCGTTGACCCACAACGCGCCTTCCGCACCGAGTGAAATCACCACGTGCGCAATGCCTTGCTCACGCAGAGCATGTGCCGCATCGATAACATCTTTCATTTCTGGCAGCTTACGGCCAGCCCAGATTTCCAGCTCACGACGGTTTGGTTTCACCAGCCACGGAGCTGCCTTCAGGCCAGCGACCAGCGCTTCACGACTACTATCAAAGATAATGCATGGACACTGGCTGCGCAGGCGCGTCATCCAGTCAGTGAATGCTTCAGGGCTCACGCCGGTCGGCAAGCTGCCGCTGACGCACACCATATCGAATTGCCCCAGCCAGCTTAGTGAGTCATTCACAAAGCGTTCCCAGTCAGCCGGGGTGACTTCAAAGCCGGAGAAATTGAAGTCAGAAACTTCACCATCTTTTTCAGTCAGCTTGACGTTAATTCGGGTACGCCCCTGCACCACCTGAAAACGGTTAGCGATGCCCAGTTCACTGAACAATTGCTGAAAACCATCCTGGTTGTCCTTACCCAGAAAGCCGCCGACCGTCACGTCAATCCCCAGGTCCTTAAGTACTTTTGCGACGTTAATCCCTTTTCCCGCCGCATGCAGACCGGTCGTTTTCACCAGATTGACTTCACCGCGTTCAATTTCCGGGCAAAAACCGACCAGATCGTAAGCCGGGTTCAGGGTGATAGTTGCAACACGTCTGCTCATTATGCGCCCTCCCCAAGGCCTGCCGCGATGGCATCGCCAATGGCTTTTAGCGCCTGTTCAGCATCTTCACCCTGTGCGGTGAAGCGCAGGTGGTGTCCTTTTTTCACGCCCAATGCCACAACTTTCATCAAACTGCGTCCATTTGCCGGTTTTCCGGTTCCATCAAGATTTGTCACGGTTATTTCACTATTAAATTGTTTAATCGTATTCACCAGCATGGTGCCCGGACGGGCGTGTAAACCATGCTCATTACGCACCACAAACTCGGCACTCAGTACATCATCAGTTAATGCATCATCGCTGGTCAGCATCGCTAACACCGTTGCAGCATCCGCCTTCAGCAAACGGTCAGCTTTATTGCTCAGCAACAGATCGCCCAGACGCTTCAACACCGCAACGGGCTGGTCATCATTCATCGCGACAGTCACCAGCAGCGCAGCGGCTTCGCCCTGCACCTCAAATGCGGTTGCCGCACGACTGACCGCGACGGCGCTGCGCACATTGCCTTCAGCACAGTCATTCAGCCAGATGCCCTGACCAAGATTCATTGGTTGCTCGTTAATCGTTCTGGCCACAAAGGTGGCATCTACTGCACCGGCTTCTTTCAGACGCGCGGCGTTCAGCGCCTGCAGCGTCACCAGCGAATTGGCGACGACGTCCAACGACAGCGTTTCGTTATCAAGCTTCAGTTGCTCGCTCTGCTTTTCGCCCATCAGCAATGCGCGTAATTCTTCTGCCGTGGTGGCTGATTTCAGCTGTTCCGCAACCGAGTCATCACTCAATACATGAGTCAGCTGACGCAACAACCCAAGGTGCTCATCTGAGCTGGCCGCAATGCCGATAGCCACATACGCAATCTGACCTTCGCCCCACGTCACACCCTGCGGAAACTGAAACACCTGCACCCCGGTTTTCAGCACCTGATCGCGTGTGTCTGTCGTACCGTGAGGAATGGCAATACCATTGCCGAGAAACGTCGATGTTTGTTGTTCGCGCGCCAGCATGCCATTGACATAGCCGTCCGCAACGTTGCCCGCTTGCACAAGGGCTGCGGCAACCTGGCGAATAGCCTCTTCTTTATTCCCGGCCTGTTCGCCCGGGTGAATATCCTGAACAGATAACTGGAACATGATTCTCCTCTCCTGCTGAATTGAAACGATTCAGCTAACATGAGAAAAAAGGCGTCACCCGACTCCATCAGTTAAGGTAAGATGACGCTGAAACGTTTCAAGGAGTCTGGATCTTTCTGCTTCAGCTCGCAAGTAAAGTTAACAATTAACTTGCTGAATTTAGATGTACCGCACATTTTCTCTTCGTTTCTTTGAAACAAGCTGACGCAAAAACGTGTTCAGCTATTCAACTTCAGCATCGTCAGCATGTGGACTTCTCAGACTGAAATGACATTTTGATTTTCCATACCGATTTTGATTTAGTGCCCTGTTTATTTTCTGGCGAGCAGCGTAAACTCCGCCTCTCTTCACTCCACTGATAGCTAAACATGCATAACACCCCCGTAGCCGCCACACCCAAGGCGTTTGATTTAACGTCTTCGGCGTTCCTGCTTGTCGCTTTTCTCACGGGCATCGCCGGGGCATTACAGACGCCCACGCTCAGCCTTTTTCTGACCGATGAGGTCCATGCACGTCCGGGAATGGTGGGTTTCTTTTTTACCGGTAGCGCCGTCATCGGCATTTTGGTAAGCCAGTTTCTGGCCGGACGCTCTGACAAAAAAGGCGATCGTAAAAACCTGATCGTTTTTTGCTGTGTGCTGGGTATGCTGGCCTGCGTGTTGTTTGCCTGGAACCGTAACTATTTTATTCTGCTGTTTATCGGGGTATTCCTCAGCAGCTTTGGATCGACTGCCAACCCGCAAATGTTTGCGCTTGCTCGTGAACACGCCGATCGCACAGGCCGGGAAGCCGTCATGTTCAGCTCGATTTTACGTGCCCAGGTTTCACTGGCCTGGGTGATCGGCCCACCATTGGCCTACGCGCTGGCCATGGGGTTCAGCTTTACGGTGATGTATCTCAGCGCCGCGGTGGCATTTATTGTCTGCGGCGTGATGGTCTGGTTTTTCTTACCGTCAATGAACAAAAGCGTACCTCTCGCAACAGGGGCGGTTGAAGCTCCACGCCGTAATCGTCGTGATACGCTGCTGCTTTTTGCTATCTGCACATTAATGTGGGGCACCAACAGCCTCTATATCATTAATATGCCGCTGTTTATCATCAACGAACTGCATCTGCCTGAAAAACTCGCCGGTATCATGATGGGCACCGCCGCAGGACTGGAAATCCCAACCATGCTGATTGCGGGATATTTTGCGAAACGTCTGGGCAAACGTCTGTTGATGAGAATCGCCGCCATCGCCGGGTTCTTTTTTTATGCCGGCATGCTGTTGGCACATTCACCAGCTGTTTTGCTTGGCTTACAGTTGCTGAACGCGATTTACATCGGCATCCTCGGCGGGATTGGCATGCTTTATTTTCAGGATTTAATGCCGGGGCAGGCGGGATCAGCCACAACGTTGTACACCAATACCATCCGCGTCGGCTGGATTATTGCCGGCTCACTGGCGGGGATTGCCGCTGAAATCTGGAACTATCACGCGGTGTTCTGGTTTGCGCTGGTGATGATCGTCGCGACGGTTGTGTGCCTGGCGCGCATCAAGGACGTTTAAGGCGCGGTCAGCGCTTCAAGCTCGATGAGATAAATCATGGCCTGGTGCGTCGTCTGTCCGCACATTTCCGCACTGGGCTGTAAACCGCCGCACACTTTTGGTCGCAACGGAGACGCAAAAATTTTGCAACGCAGGGATTCATCCAACTGAACGCATGGCGTATTAGCAGGTTTGCCATCAGGCATGCCAGGGATGGGACTGGAGATTGAAGGCGCGGTGCAGCATGCACCACAATCCGGACGGCATTCCATACAGTACTCTCTTTATCGTAAACCATCGGATTGTGCGGGAAGCGCACAGTACCACCTTTTTGGCACCAGCAAAAGCATGAATTCCGCTTGCCTGAATGCCCCGGCGCGAGTAGTTTTACGCGATATTTTAGACACTCCTCACTACAGGATTTTTTCGATGCCAAGAGCGAACGAAATTAAAAAAGGTATGGTACTGAACTACAACGGCAAGCTGCTGATTGTAAAAGATATCGATATTCAATCACCGTCCGCACGTGGTGCAGCTACGCTGTACAAAATGCGTTTTTCTGATGTCCGTACCGGTCTGAAAGTTGAAGAGCGCTTCAAAGGTGACGATATCGTGGATACCGTCACCCTAAGCCGCCGCGGGGTTGATTTCTCCTACGTTGATGGCAATGAATATGTCTTTATGGATAAAGAAGACTATACCCCGTATACCTTCACCAAAGACCAGATTGAAGAAGAGCTGCTGTTCATCCCGGAAGGCGGAATGCCAGACATGCAGGTACTGACCTGGGACGGCCAGCTGCTGGCGCTTGAACTGCCACAGACCGTAGACCTGGAAATCGTTGAAACCTCACCGGGTATTAAAGGTGCTTCAGCGAGTGCGCGTAACAAACCAGCAACCCTGAGCACCGGTCTGGTGATCCAGGTTCCTGAGTATCTGAGTGCGGGTGAGAAAATCCGTATTCATATCGAAGAACGCCGCTATATGGGCCGTGCAGACTAATTTTCTGCCGCACATTGACGTATAAGGGACAGCGCAGGCTGTCCCTTTGTCATTTTCAGCGCTGACTGCTGAGGTAAAAATCATCCATCAACAATGATTCGAGATACTGCTCATCTTCCCGTATAAAACCCACAATGACGCTAACCGCCCGCGCATAAAATCCCTTCTCATCACGCTGCAGGCAGCTATCACGGAACAAGGGTGCCCAACACATAATGTGATGATGCAAAAAGTAATATTGTGCAGATAGCGTTTCCTCTTTGGCTGCCATCCTCGCCATCAAAGCCAGCTGTATAGCGATATGATCGGAGGGCTCATTTTCCTGCGCAGCCAGCCCGTGTTCAACCAACAGTACATTCATTTGTCGACGTTCTTCGGCCGCTGTTGTGTGCGGATAATGTCCCGCATACGGGGAAACACCGCCAGGCGGCGCCAGCAGAAATAACGTTGCAAAATCTGCGGCCAGCTCCAGTTGTCGGCTTTCACGACGCAGAGCCTGCGTCAGGCTACGCTCCAGTTTTTTGACATCCAGCGAAAGCCCGGGGATACCCGCCAGCGACCCAAGCCACTGTCGGGTATCCTCGCTTTCAAGACGAGCGAGTTGTTTCTGGTCCAGCTCACGAAACAGCAATTGTGAAAACCACTGATAGACCGCGGCACGTTGCTGGAAAATAAGGCTATGCTGCATTGTCCCCCTCCTCTTTTACTATCTCCGGCCCACCAAATCCCGTGACCGGTGGAACATGTTGCTGATAGCGCTCGACATCCACCAGCACGGTATGCGCTGAAGGCCCTTGCGCCAGTTGAGACGTACCAATATCCGCGCTCAGGACATTAGGATCGCCATAGGTACATAGCGTCCCGGCTTTCCCACCTTCCTGTGGGGAATACCATGCCCCTTCATGAATGCGGATCACGCCAGGGGTAAAATCAGGGCTAATCACCACCCCCGCCAGCACCTGACCGCGCGCGTTAAAGACCCGCGCAATATCCCCGGCTTTTAACCCCCGCGCGGCAGCATCTTGCTCGCTGATGTAAAGCGGTTCTCTTCCCGCTACCGCATACGTGCTGCGAAACGCATCACTTGAGCACAACTGGGAGTGCAGGCGTTTATCCGGGTGACAGGATTGCAGGTGCAGTGGATATTTATCTTTCCTACCCTGATGGCTACGTTCAAACGGCTCCATCCACACCGGATGTCCAGGGCAATCGTCATACTGAAAACCGGCAATCGTTTTGCTGTAAATTTCAATCAGACCTGATGGTGTGCCCAGGGGATTAAGATCGGGCTGATCGCGAAATTCGCCATGACGCACCCACGGTTGTCCCGCGGGATATTCAACATACCCTTCACCTTTCCAGAACGTGTAAAAGTCTGGCAACGTAACACCGAGCGAGGCCCCCATTTTGACCCCTTCGTCATAAAGCGCTTGTACCCACTGCATTTCATCGCGGTTTTCCCGGTATACCGACTCCTTGTCAAAACGTTTACAGAGTCCGGCAAACACGTCGAAATCATGCCGCGCTTCATATTGCGGTTTGACGACCTGATGCAGCGCCATCAGTCCCTTATTCGAATGGGTGCCAAACTGCTCAATATCGTTACGTTCAAAGCGTGTGGTAACAGGCAGGACGATATCGGCAAAACGACAGGATGCGGTCCATTGGTGATCTAACACCACCACGGTCTCCAGTTTCTTCCACGCCTCGATCATCCGGTTGCGATCCTGCTGGGCGTGGAACGGGTTAGCCGCGCTGAAGATCGCCATTTTGATGTCAGGGTAGATTAACGTCTCACCGTTAAACGCAATCTTTTTGCCCGGCTCCAGCAGGCAATCAACAATACGTGAGGTAGGAATATGCTCGGATACGCCGCGAAAATCTGCTTTATACTTCGCCTCTGGCGGATTGTTAATGCTCCCCAGACCAGAAAGTACCGGCCCGGCTGACGTCACCGTCCCTCCGCCGTTGTAGTGCCAGCCGAACCCCACACCGCCGCCCGGTAAGCCAATTTGACCAACCATACTGGCCAGCACCACCAGCATCCAGGGATACTGTTCACCGTGGTGCATACGCTGTACGCACCAGCCGCCCATAAACTGCGTCCGACCTTTCACCAGCAGCCGGGCAAAGTCACGGATCTGATCCGCCGTCAGCCCACAGATTTCAGCAGCCCACTCGGCGCTTTTCGGTTGTTTGTCTGTTTCTCCCATCAGGTAGGGTAAAAACTGCTCGAAGCCGACGGTGTAGTCGTTAATGAATGCCGTGTCGAACAGTTTTTCTTCATACAGGGTATGTGCGAGCGCCAGCAGTAACGCAACATCGGTCTGTGGTCGTAACGCCAGCTGTTCACACCCCAGAAAATTTTGCGATTTGCTGCGCACCGGATCAACGCTGATGACGCGCATTTTGCCCTGGGCGACGGCCTCTTTGATCTGCTGCCAGTAGCCAAACGCATCGTGATCGGGAACCAAAAATTCAATCTGCAAGTTCTTAATGGGATCACAGCCCCACAGTACGATGGTATTGCTGTTCTCGATAACCAGCGGCAGCGAGGTTTGCTGTTCATAGACTTCAAGCGAACCAATAACATGCGGCAAAATCACCTGGGCTGCAGCCGCTGAATAGTCGCCTACGGTCGTCACATAGCTACCATGCAGGCCGAGCCCTCTGTCCATTGCACCGCCAGCCTTGTGGTATTTGCCCACCATTTGCCAATCCGCCAGCCCGGTAAAGACGCCGGATGAACCGTAGGTTTTTTGCACCCGCTCAAGCTCTTCATAAAACAGGTCCAGCGCCTGATCCCAGCTAACCCGCACAAAACGATTATCTCCCCGCTGGCTACGATCCGACTTCTCACGCTTGCGTAACCAGTCCAGTCGAACCATCGGATAGCGAACCCGTGAAGGGTTGTAGACGATTTCACGTACCGCATTGAGCATATCGCACGGGTGTTTGTCATGTTTGAACGGACGCGTTTCCGTCCACTCGCCGTTAACCACTTTGGCTTCAAAAGCACCATAATGTGAGCCGGACTGGATCCATTGTTCGGGGTTTTCCCCCGCCGCCCATACTTTTGATATCAGCGGATTAGGCGCCAGCGCACTGGCTGCGCCAACCGCCAGCATTCCGGTCAGAAAACGACGGCGGGACGGATTAAAGTCATGAATATCCATATCTTATCCTTATTATTTGTTGGGTTCAGACACATCGCTGGCGTGTGTCTGGAGGTATTTCAACAACGTACGTTCTTCCACCGGATTGAGTCGATAATACGTCGACATCGCTTTCAGTCCGGCAATCCAGCCATTGGCGGTGTATCGGGTAGCCGGCGGCGTGCTGTGACAGGCGCTACACGTCGATTGCAGCATCTGATCTGAGTACTCCCATACCGGAGTAATGCTATCGATGAGTCCCTGCGCGGAGGTCCATGCGGTCACGCTCACCTGCTGCCATTCCTGATGCGAACCTGGGTCAGTCTGGGTTTGCAGGACTTTCACGTTTTCCATCAGTGAAGCATCCAGAACCGCGGAGAATACGCGTTTACCCATATACTGGGTGATCACCCGCCCACGCCCTTTGCTTTCACGCCAGCCCGTCACTTCCAACTGGACGTTGCTTCCCTCTTTTTGCAGCACCTTGACCTGGGTCGCCGGAAATAACAGCGCTTTCCCTGCTGGTGCCCCTGCCGTGGCTGTCAGTGTTTTTTCGCTTAACGAAAACAGTGTCATCGCAGTTGACAGTTTTTCTCCCTGCTGTTGTAGCTGCTTGTAGCGATCGCGATAACCACTGCTCATGTCCGGTTTGTGGTGCGCGATCCCTTTGTGGCAATCAATGCAGTTGCTGTCCTTCGCCGCTGCCGCCGTCATCTGCGCCGCGGCATTGGCGGATTGTTTTCCATGATCCATTGCTTCATAGCTGTGACACGATTTACAGGCTGCCGAGTTGTTGGCGCTCATCCGCGCCCACTCTCGCTGGGCGAGCTCAGCCCGTTTAGCATTGAATTTTTCCGGGGTATCGATAGAGGGTGAGATAAAGGTGTGATAGAGATCGTTTAGGGCTTCGGTTTTACGCATCAACGTCGGGACGACTCCCGGGGGAATGTGGCAATCCTTACACTCCGCTGGCACGCCAGAGGCATTACGAAAATGCACGCTAGTTTTATACTCCTCTCCAGGTGTGCGCATCGAGTGGCACGATAAACAAAACTCCGTAGTGCTGGTGTAATGGACTCCTTGCCATGTTCCCCAAATAACAATGGCCATTACGACAGCGCCACCTAACGCACACCAAAGCGCGTTCTTTTTTATCCACGACATACCTGCCTCCATTTTTTTAATAGCGTCACGCTAAGGGATATTAAAAAGCAAAAATAGAGACAGCGATTTCAGATTATAGGAACAGCCTTAACTCTATGAGGCGTGTCAAAATAGCAATATTCTGAAACGTGTAATATGCCGCTATTGTTTAAACAAGGAATTTCCTCATGCTGGCACTGTTTCTCAATAGGGAAAGTCGCACCCCGCTACAATTACAGATCTTTCAATTCTACTTTCAGGCAATTCAGCAAGGCGATTTGCTTTGTGGGGATAAACTGCCCTCTATCCGCGAACAGGCACAGACGCTAAACGTGGCCAAAATCACGGTGGTGATGGCGTATGAAAAACTGATGGCAGCCGGTTTTATTAAGAGCAGGCAGGGTATCGGCTATGAAGTCACATTTACGGCACCTATGCGTAGTCCCCCAACACACGTGCCATCTGCGGAAGGCTCACCACCGATAAAGCCTAAGCCTGCCGGTGTTTCTACCGATGTTTACGCTGAAATGGGGCGTGAGTGCTATTGCCGGATGGGCGTCCCTGACCCCAATGCGTTTCCCTGGTCAAGCTGGCGTAAATGGAATAATGCCCCCAGCGTACTTAAAGAGCAGCTACTGACTCGATATCATTCACCAAATGGATTATTTTCATTGCGTGAGCAAATTGTCAGGTACCTTAATTTATCCCGTGGTATTAATACCAGTGCACAAAACATCATCATTACTGATGGAATTCAGGAAGGGTTGTCACTGCTCAGTCAAATATTCATTATTCATCATGCACTAAGCCAGAATAAAAAGTGTCACGTGGTCGCCGAATCACCTTGTTATTCTGGCGCATGGCATCTGTTTAATTATTATGGTGCCGATATTACGTCTATTGCCGTGGATAATCACGGGCTGTGCACCGATAATTTACCCGAGGTTGAAACCCAGCTTTGTTATGTGACACCTGCTCACCAGTATCCAATGGGCAGTGTTCTGTCACTTGAACGACGTAAGTCATTACTCACGTGGGCACAGCGAGTGGGCGCCTGGATTATTGAAGACGATTACGATGCCGTATTTACGTATGGCGAGAATCCCCTTCCGGCACTGAAAGCCATGGATTACCACAACCGGGTTATCTACATGGGGACCTTCTCAAAAACGCTGGGACCGGGGGCACGTCTCGGTTACCTCGTTTGCCCCGATGAGCTGCTGCCCGCCGTTCAAAATATGAAAGCGCTGAACAACAATGGTAGCCAGTGGTTATTGCAGCAGTTTTTAGCCGAGTTAATGCAAAACCAGGTGTTTTATACCCATCTCGGTAAGCTAGCCTGCAACTATGCAGCACGCCTCGCATTACTGCGTGATGGCTTATCAGCCCTGTTCCCTGAAGGAAAGATCGATGGTGCCACGGCAGGGTTACATCTCTCATTACGCATTGACTGGTCGCCTGACGTCATCGCAAAACTACGCCAGCGCTGCCTGCAGGCAGGGGTGCGCTTTGATACATTACAGGAAATTGAAAACGGCTCAGAAACAGCGTGGCGGCAAAAAAATTCCGATGCTGTGATGTTCTTTGGTTTTGGCGGACTGCAGGTGCCGCACCTCAGAAAGGTATTAAACGTACTGGAGCAGGAGAGGTGTGCGTTATTACAGCAATAACAACGCACCTGAGTATTGCCGGGGGCGGGACAAGCGCCATCCGGCAATTTATCGCCTGGTGTTGGGCGAATTACAGCAGATCGCGGAACTGCGTTTTTTTCAGCGCCAGCTCCACGCCGCGAACTTCTGCCAGTCCTTTCAGGCGACCAATCGCGGAATAGCCCGGATTCGTTTTCTTATGCAGATCGTCAAGCATCTGATGCCCATGATCCGGGCGCATTGGGATCGGACGCAAATCACCCGCTTTCTTACGGCGTTGCTCTTCGCTCAAAATAGCTGCCACCACCGATACCATATCCACATCGCCCTGCAAGTGTGCGCCTTCGTGGAAGGTTTTCGGGTTTTCTTCACGGCAGGTTGAACGCAAGTGTGTGAAGTGAATACGATCGCCAAAGGTCTCAATCATTTTTACCAGATCGTTATCGGCGCGCACGCCGTACGAACCGGTACACATGGTGAAACCGTTATTGATACTGTCTACCGTTTCTTTCAGCCATTGCATATCTTCAATGGTCGACACGATACGTGGCAGACCGAGGATTGGCCTTGGCGGATCGTCAGGATGCACTGCCAGACGTACACCAACTTCCTCAGCAACAGGCACAATCGCCCGCAGGAAGACAGCCATGTTATTGCGCAAATCATCTTTGCTGATCCCATCATATTCCGCCAGGCGCGCGCGGAATTGATCCAGCGTATAACCTTCTTCGGCACCAGGCAGGCCAGCAATAATGTTGCGGGTCAGCTTTTCAATTTCTGCATCGCTCATGGCATTGAAGTAGTCCAGCGCCTGGCGTTGTTCTTCGTCGGTATAATCCGCTTCAGCTCCCGGGCGTTGCAGAATGTGCAATTCAAAAGCCGCAAAGGCAATCTGGTCAAAACGCAGCGCTTTGGACCCGTCCGGTAGCTGATATTCAAGGTCAGTACGCGTCCAGTCCAGGATCGGCATGAAGTTGTAGCACACGGTATCGATGCCGCAGGTCGCCAGGTTACGAATACTTTGCTGATAGTTGGCAATCCACGTTTGATATTGACCTGAACGCGTTTTGATATCTTCGTGAACAGGGATACTTTCCACCACCGACCAGGTCAGCCCTTTTTCGGCCAGGGTAGCCTGGCGCTTTTGAATTTCTTCTACGGGCCACACTTCACCGTTGGGAATGTGGTGCAAGGCGGTCACAACACCCGTTGCGCCAGCCTGACGCACATCGTCAAGCGATACTGGATCGTTTGGTCCGTACCAACGCCAGGTTTGTTCCATTACTTCACCTCACAAGTTGTTATACCAAATTAAACGACTTTTATGACGACTACCATACAGGCATCCGGTATACGATCAACACACCGCCCATCATTGATTGATCCAGCTCACATTACCCGGATAAATGAGGCACACCAATTCAATTTGTTGTCATATAACTTTATACTGCCATTGTTAATTAATAGTTAATCAGGTGTATTTAATGAAGACTATTGCCTCAGCGTCTCTTGCGGAAAATGTCGTGATGCCTCAGTACGATCGCCAACAGCTAAAAACGCGGATCGTACATTTTGGTTTCGGTGCATTTCATCGCGCCCATCAGGCGTTATTGACCGACCGGGTGCTGAATGCGCAGGGTGGAGACTGGGGGATTTGTGAGATCAGCCTGTTCAGCGGCGACCGGCTGATGAGCCAGCTACGCGAGCAGGATCATTTATTTACCGTGCTGGAAAAAGGTGCGGCCGGCAACCAGCCGATTATCGTCGGGGCCGTCAACGAGTGCCTGAATGCAAAGCTGGATTCACTGGCGGCTATTATCGAAAAATTTTGCGAGCCTCAGGTCGCTATTGTTTCGTTAACCATTACGGAAAAAGGCTACTGTATTGATCCTGCCACGGGGTCACTCGATATCGCTAACCCGCGTATTATTCACGATCTGCAGACACCGGCTGAACCGCACTCCGCGCCCGGAATTATTGTTGAAGCACTGCACCGCCGACGTCAACGTGGGCTGCAACCGTTTACCGTCCTCTCCTGCGATAACATCCCGGACAACGGTCATGTGGTAAAAAACGCTGTACTGGGAATGGCGGAGAAACGCTCACCTGAACTGGCTAACTGGATTCGGGAGCACGTCAGTTTCCCGGGAACCATGGTAGACCGGATTGTCCCGGCAGCGACGGAAGAATCACTGGATGAAATCGCCCGCGAATTAGGCGTGGCAGACCCTTGCGCAATCAGCTGCGAGCCGTTTATTCAGTGGGTTATTGAAGACCATTTTGTCAGCGGCCGTCCGCAATGGGAAACGGCAGGTGTCCAGATGGTCGAAAACGTCTTGCCGTGGGAACAAATGAAACTGCGGATGCTGAACGGCAGTCATTCGTTTCTCGCTTATCTCGGCTATCTGGCGGGATTCCAGCATATCAGCGACTGTATGCAGGACAGCGCATTTCGTGAAGCCGCTTACCGGCTGATGCTCAGCGAACAGGCCCCCACGCTGCAAATTACCGATGTAGATTTGGACCAGTATGCCGACAGCCTACTGGAACGCTTTGCCAATCCGGCGCTGAAACATAAAACCTGGCAAATCGCGATGGATGGCAGCCAAAAATTACCGCAACGTATGCTGGACGGGATCCGCGTTCATTTAGCACGTCAAAGCGAGTGGCCGCTGCTGGCACTCGGCATTGCGGGCTGGATGCGCTACGTAAGCGGGATTGATGATTCAGGTGAAATTATCGATATTCGTGACCCGATGAGTGACAAAATCCGCACTATCGTCGAACAGAGTACGGAATCAGAACGCGTCAGCGCGTTGCTTTCACTGCACGAAATCTTTGCCACTGACCTCGCGCAGAACCCACAATTCATCGATACCGTGGAACGAGCCTGGCAACGTATCGCCCAATACGGTGCACATCAGGCGGTCATCGAGACGTTAAAAAGTTAACGATTTCTGCCATTAAACAGGACGAAGTTCGTCTTCGTCCTCTCTGCGCTTCTCTTTTCCCCCGTTTTTCGCCAGGATTGTTAAAAGCCATTACGGTAATTTATGAATCTGGAGTAAGCGTGACTAAAACCAATCTCATCACGGGTTTTCTCGGCAGTGGCAAAACCACATCTATTCTTCATCTATTGGCCAACAAAGATCCCGCAGAGAAGTGGGCCGTTTTGGTCAATGAGTTTGGCGAAGTGGGTATCGACGGCGCACTGCTCGCCGACAGCGGCGCAATGCTCAAAGAGATCCCCGGCGGCTGTATGTGCTGCGTTAATGGTTTGCCCATGCAGGTTGGCCTCAATACGCTGTTACGTCAGGGAAAACCGGATCGGCTGCTGATTGAGCCCACCGGCCTCGGGCATCCCAAACAGATTCTGGATTTACTCACCGCGCCGGTTTACGAACCGTGGATCGACTTGCGCGCAACTCTCTGTATCCTTGATCCGCGCCTGTTGCTGGATGAAAAAAGCGTCGCGAATGAGAATTTCCGCGATCAGTTGGCCTCTGCCGATATCATCGTTGCCAATAAATCCGATCGTGCCACGACAGAAAGCGAAACTGCTCTGCAAACCTGGTGGCAGCACTACGGCGGTAACCGCCAGTTAGTTTATGCCGATCATGGACAGATCGACGGACAATTACTGGATTTGCCCCGACTGAATCTGACAGAACTTCCCTCCAGTGCGGCACATACTCACCAGCATGCTGATAAAAAAGGGCTGGCAGCACTAAGCCTGCCTGCCCAGCAACGCTGGCGCCGCAGTCTGAACAGCGGTCAGGGGCATCAGGCCTGCGGCTGGATTTTTGACGCTGACACGGTGTTCGATACCATCGGCCTGCTGGAATGGTCACGTCTCGCCCCTGTCGGCCGCGTGAAGGGAGTGATGCGTATTAAAGAGGGGCTGGTGCGTATCAATCGTCAGGGTGAGGACTGGCATATTGAGACCCAAAACGTCGCCCCTCCAGATAGCCGCATTGAACTCATCTCCGATACCGAGACCGACTGGAATGCATTACAGAGTGCATTGTTGAGGCTTCGTTTAGACGCTGGCGCGTAAGGTTGCCTCCGTTTTATGGCAATGGTAAACGACGATGAAAACCCGATACCCACTAATACTCCTGCTTAATATTGCTGGTCTGGCGCTGTTTTTGTCCTGGTACCTTCCACATGGGCATGGGCTCTGGTTTTCTCTCGATTCGGGCATCTTCCACTTCTTCAATCATAAGCTGGTTGAGAGCCCGCTCTTCCTGTGGATTGTCGCGGTCACCAATAACCGGGCATTTGACGGCTGCTCATTATTGGCGATGGGCACATTAATGCTGAGTTTTTGGTTAAAAGAAACGCAGGAAGGTCGTCGTCGTATTGTGGCAATTGGGCTGGTGATGCTGCTAACAGCGGTGATATTAAACCAACTGGGCCAGGCGCTTATTCCGGTTAAGCGCGCCAGCCCCACCCTCACGTTCGATAATATTAATCGCGTCAGCGAGCTGCTGCATATTTCAACAAAAGATGCGTCCAGAGACAGTTTTCCTGGCGATCACGGTATGATGCTGCTTATTTTTTCCGCATTTATGCTACGTTATTTCGGAAAAGTCGCAGGAATAATCGGCCTTATTATCACTGTGGTTTTTGCCTTTCCACGCGTAATGATCGGCGCACATTGGCTTACAGATATCGTGGTAGGTTCTATGACCGTCGTATTGATTGGCTTGCCCTGGTGGTTAATGACGCCATTAAGCGACCGTCTGGTTACGCTGTTTATTCATTATCTTCCCGGCAAAAACAAACAATTTTTAAACAAATAACGCAAAGTAATTAACATCATCAGGAATACTTCTGATTTCCTGATGATATCTGCCAGGAAATTATCCTTCTGACTGTCATTCTCCTGTCATATTATTCCTGTTTAAAATGAATGAATTGCGTGTTTTTCACTCTATTTGTTCTTAATTTAGCCAATGCAGTCTATTCACTTTCTGTATCACTTTTTCTTATAAGAAATCACATAAAATCACTCGCAATGACCGGAGCGATCGGGTAACCTCAGACTCGTTTTGCCTCGCGGGATAATTATTCACTATAAGAATAAATTTGTGCGTTCTGCCACAGATTTGACCTTAAAGAATTGTCTCATCATGCGTTGGTAATTAGTCTCGTCACGTTTGGCATTTTTTATAACGATATTTATCGTTAAGGACTTCAAGGGAAAACAAACAAAATGGTCAAATCTCAACCGATTTTGAGATATATCTTGCGGGGCATACCCGCGATAGCAGTTGCGGTTCTGCTTTCTGCATGTAGCACAACGAACACCGCCAGGAATATGCATTCTGAGACGCATGCTGTGGGCAATGGAGATAACTCTTCACTGCAAGCCTCTCAGGATGAATTTGAAAATATGGTACGTAATATCGATGTTAAATCACGTATTATGGACCAATATGCTGACTGGAAAGGCGTGCGTTACCGCCTTGGCGGCAGCACCAAAAAAGGTATTGATTGTTCAAGCTTCGTACAGCGTACGTTTCGTGAGCAATTTGGTTTAGAGCTTCCGCGCTCAACCTACGAGCAACAGGAAACGGGCAAATCCGTTTCGCGCACAAATCTGCGCACAGGCGATCTGGTTCTGTTCCGTGCGGGTTCCACCGGCCGTCACGTCGGTATCTATATCGGCAATAACCAGTTTGTACATGCCTCGACCAGCAGTGGCGTTATCATTTCCAGCATGAACGAGCCTTACTGGAAAAAACGTTACAACGAAGCTCGCCGGGTCCTGAGCCGCAGTTAATTTCGTTTGGCAGCTATCCCTTGGCTATCCTGATGAGACTTATCAAAAGCACTGCTTCGGCAGTGCTTTTTGCGTTGCGCTATGTTTAAGAAAAATCTCACTATACGAATCAATCCAGGTTATAGTTTTACAGATCAAGCCGTTTAATAATAAGCAGATACCCCAGGTAAACATAAGGAACTATGTTCAGACGTCCTTCATCTTCCAGTCGAAATGTCCTTTTTACCTGTATTTTTACGGGGGTAGTCGTCGCGGTACTTGTCAGCACCCTGCAGTTTTTTGCCACCTGGCACAAACGAGATGTAAAGTACGAAACGCTTCTTTCCGATATCGACTATTACATCAGCAGTTACCTCTCAGACCTCAAAAGCACAACAGATGCCCTGCAGCCGCTGGTCTCATACAATTGCCAACAAGTTGCCGCCAGGCTAACTGCCAGCGCAGCGTTTAACCTCAATGTACGCGCTTTTTTATTGGTAAAAGATGGTATTGCTTTCTGCTCATCCGCAACTGGCGCGATGGACTCGCCTATTCTGTCGCTGGTGCCGAAGCTGGATCTCAAGCAAGATGTCGATGTGGAATTACTGTCCGGTACCCCGATGATGCCGGACAATCCGGCGATCATGATTTGGCAGCGGAATCCTTCATTTAAGAATAGCGGCGTGTTTTCCTCACTGAATATCAATCTGGCGCCTTACCTTCTCTATACCGCCCGAGAAGATGATTTTGACGGTATTGCAATTATTGTTGGTGATACCGCTATCACGACATTTTCATCCCAACTGATGGACGTTTCCGCGCTTCCGGATACCACCTGGCGCCAGACGACGCTGAAAGGGATCCCGATGAAGATCCGGTTATACGCGCAAGAGTGGACGTACACTGACGTCTGGTATGCCGTCATGTTGGGATGTATGGCCGGGATCATGACCGGGTTGCTTTTGTGGTACTACAACTACGCCGTTCGTTTACGCCCGGGAAAGGATATTCTCAACGCTATCAAGCACGATCAGTTTTATGTGGTCTACCAACCAGTCGTTGAAATGCAGACGCTGGAAGTAAAAGGGGTAGAAGTATTGTTACGCTGGCGCCACCCGACAACAGGTGAGATCCCGCCAGATGCGTTTATTCACTACGCTGAATCACAGCAAATGATCGTGCCGCTGACGCAGCATCTGTTCAAACTGGTGGCCCGTGATGCCCCCGCATTAAAAAAAGTGTTACCGCAAGGCGCAAAGCTCGGGCTCAACATCGCCCCAACGCACCTGCATGGTGAAAGCTTTAAAGACGATATTCAACACCTGAACGCTTCCCTGCCGCCACACCATTTCCAGGTTGTACTCGAAATCACCGAACGCGATATGCTCAATCAGCATGAAGCCTCAAAGTTATTTGAATGGCTACACGCTGCCGGATTCGAAATTGCCATTGATGATTTCGGTACCGGCCATAGCGCACTCATTTATCTGGAACGCTTTACCGTTGACTATCTGAAAATCGACCGAGGATTTATCAACGCCATTGGGACAGAAACGCTAACGTCTCCGGTACTGGATGCGGTGTTGACACTGTCTAAGCGTCTTAATATGCTGACGGTTGCTGAAGGGGTAGAAACGCCTGAGCAAGCCCGATGGCTGCGCGATCGCGGGGTTCATTTCTTCCAGGGATACTGGATCAGCCGCCCATTAATGCTTGATGATTTTGTACGGTGGATGGCGCAATCCGATAAGCCAACGTGGTGATCGCACCAGGCGATTCATATATTTTCACTCGCCACCCCAACCGCTATTTCTCAGGCAAGAAGCCTGTCGGGTTGTGGCAGGACAAGGAAACCTCTGTGATATGATTCCTCGTGTACTGCTTCTGTTTATCGCCCTTATCGGGTTTAACGTTCATGCCCAATCCATCAAAGAAAGCTACGCCTTTGCCGTGTTGGGCGAACCCAAGTACGCGTTTAATTTTAATCACTTTGATTATGTTAACCCCGCGGCCCCTAAAGGCGGGCAGCTCACCCTCTCCGCCCTGGGTACCTTCGACAACTTCAACCGCTACTCGATGCGCGGCAACCCTGGCGCACGCACCGAAACGCTCTACGATACGCTGTTTACCACCTCGGATGACGAACCCGGCAGCTACTACCCGCTCATCGCTGACAGAGCGCGTTACGCCGATGATTATTCGTGGGTAGAAATCGCGATTAATCCGCGGGCCCGTTTTCATGATGGTTCACCCATTACCGCACGCGATGTTGAATTCACCTTCCATAAATTTATGACCGAAGGCGTACCGCAGTTTCGTTTGGTCTACAAAGGAACGACGGTAAAGGCAATTGCCCCGTTAACAGTGCGAATTGAACTCGCCAAACCGGGTAAAGAGGACATGCTCAGCCTGTTTTCATTACCGGTGATGCCAGAGAAGTACTGGAAAGATCATAAGCTCAGCGATCCCTTGTCATCACCACCGCTCGCCAGCGGCCCTTATCGCATCAGTCAATGGAAAATGGGCCAGTATATTGTCTATTCGCGCGTCAAAGATTATTGGGCTGCTGACTTGCCCGTCAATCGCGGACGCTGGAACTTCGATACCCTCCGCTACGACTATTATCTGGATGATAACGTCGCCTTTGAAGCATTTAAGGCCGGTGCGTTTGACCTGCGTCTTGAGAACGATGCCAAAAACTGGGCGACGCGTTATACCGGAAAAAATTTCGCCAATCATTACATTGTCAAAGACGAACAAAAGAATGAGTCCGCGCAGGACACACGATGGTTAGCCTTTAATATTCAACGTCCAATGTTTAGTGACCGACGTGTACGGGAAGCGATTACGCTGGCCTTTGATTTCGAATGGATGAATAAGGCCCTGTTTTATAATGCCTGGAGTCGGACAAACAGCTATTTCCAGAACACCGAGTATGCAGCCAGAGGTTATCCCGATGCGGATGAACTGGTGATCCTCGCGCCATTGAAAAAAGAGCTGCCACCGGAAGTCTTCAGTCAAATCTATCAACCACCGATGTCGAAAGGCGATGGCTACGATCGTGAAAACCTGTTGAAAGCCGATACGTTACTCCAACAGGCGGGATGGATACTGAAAGGGCAACAACGGATAAATAGCACCAGCGGTAAACCGCTGACCTTCGAGTTATTACTCCCGGCAGGCAGCAACAGCCAGTGGGTATTGCCATTCCAGCACAACCTACAGCGCTTAGGTATTACGATGAATATCCGCCAGGTCGATAACTCGCAAATCACTAACCGTTTGCGCAGTCGTGACTATGACATGATGCCAAGGTTGTATCGCGCAATGCCGTGGCCAAGTTCAGACCTGCAAATTCTCTGGGCCTCTGAATATATAGACTCCAGCTATAACGCGCCCGGAGTGCAAAGCCCGGTCATTGATAAACTGATTAGCCAGATCATTGCCGCACAAGGGAATAAAGCCAAACTGATCCCGTTGGGGCGGGCACTGGACCGGGTATTAACCTGGAACTACTACATGTTGCCGATGTGGTACATGGCTGAAGATCGTATCGCCTGGTGGGATAAGTTTTCGCATCCGGCGATCCGCCCGATTTATACCATTGGCATCGACAACTGGTGGTATGACGTCAACAAAGCGGCGAAGCTTCCCGCAGCCAGACGACAGGGAGAGTAAATGGGCGCTTATCTGATTCGACGTCTGCTGCTGGTGATCCCAACGCTTTGGGCCATCATTACTATCAACTTTTTTATCGTACAGATAGCACCTGGCGGTCCTGTTGAGCAGGCCGTCGCCGCCATTGAGTTCGGACAAAGCGGCGCGTTGCCCGGTGCGGGCAGCGAAGGTGTTCGCGCCAGCCACGCGCAAACCGGCGTAGGGAATATCAGCGACAGTAACTACCGTGGCGGTCGGGGTCTGGATCCGGAAGTCATAGCGGAAATTACCCGTCGCTACGGATTCGATAAACCCATTCATGAACGCTATTTCAAGATGCTCTGGGACTATATCCGTTTTGATTTTGGCGATAGTCTGTTTCGCAGTGCCTCTGTTCTTACGCTAATCAAAGACAGCCTCCCGGTGTCCGTTACCCTGGGGCTGTGGAGTACGCTCATCATCTATCTGGTGTCGATACCGCTTGGGATCCGCAAAGCGGTTCACAACGGCAGTCGTTTTGACGTCTGGAGCAGCGCATTTATTATTATTGGCTATGCCATTCCGGCCTTTCTGTTTGCCATTTTGCTGATCGTTTTTTTTGCCGGGGGCAGCTATTACGACCTGTTCCCGCTACGTGGGCTCGTGTCCGCTAACTTTGATGCCCTGCCCTGGTATCAAAAAATTACCGATTATCTGTGGCACATTACCCTGCCAGTGCTGGCAACCGTGGTAGGTGGGTTCGCCGCGCTGACCATGCTGACCAAAAACTCATTTCTGGATGAGGTTCGTAAGCAGTATGTCGTTACTGCGCGCGCCAAAGGCGTTAGTGAGAAAAATATTCTATGGAAGCATGTGTTCCGCAATGCCATGTTGCTGGTAATCGCAGGATTTCCCGCCACATTTATCAGTATGTTTTTCACCGGCTCACTGCTGATTGAAGTGATGTTTTCGCTTAATGGTCTGGGATTACTGGGGTATGAATCTACCGTATCGCGCGACTACCCGGTGATGTTCGGCACACTCTACATCTTCACCCTGATTGGCCTGTTGCTCAATATCCTCAGTGATATCAGCTATACGTTGGTCGATCCTCGTATTGATTTTGAGGGACGCTAATGTCGCGATTAAGCCCCGTCAATCAGGCCCGCTGGGCGCGTTTTCGTCATAACCGCCGCGGCTACTGGTCATTATGGATTTTTTTGGTGTTGTTTGGCCTGAGCATGTGTTCCGAGCTGATCGCTAATGATAAGCCGCTGTTGGTACGCTATGACGGCAGCTGGTATTTCCCTCTGGTTAAAAACTACAGTGAGAGCGATTTCGGCGGCCCGTTAGCAACAAAGGCTGATTATCAGGATCCGTGGCTGCAACACCGTCTGGAGAGACAGGGTTGGATACTATGGGCCCCCATCCGGTTCGGTGCTACCAGCATTAACTTTGCCACCGATAAGCCCTTCCCCTCTCCACCCTCTGCGCAAAACTGGCTGGGTACTGACGCAAATGGTGGTGACGTGCTGGCGCGTATCCTTTACGGCACCCGCATCTCAATTCTGTTTGGCTTGATGCTGACCCTGTGTTCCAGCGTCATGGGGGTGATGGCTGGCGCGCTACAGGGCTATTATGGCGGTAAGGTAGACCTGTGGGGACAACGGTTCATCGAAGTGTGGTCCGGTATGCCAACGCTGTTTCTGATTATTTTGCTATCCAGCGTCGTTCAGCCTAACTTCTGGTGGCTATTAGCGATCACCGTGCTGTTTGGCTGGATGAGCCTGGTGGGCGTGGTACGCGCGGAATTTCTGCGCACCCGAAACTTTGATTATATTCGTGCCGCTCAGGCGCTCGGGGTTAGCGATAGCAGTATTATTTTGCGTCATATGCTACCCAATGCGATGGTTGCCGCCCTGACCTTTTTACCGTTTATTTTATGTGCCTCAATCACCACACTCACCTCGCTGGATTTTCTCGGGTTCGGATTACCGCTTGGCTCGCCATCACTGGGAGAATTGCTGTTGCAGGGTAAAAACAACCTGCAGGCGCCGTGGCTTGGCATCACCGCGTTCATCTCCGTTGCCCTCTTATTATCGCTACTGATTTTTATTGGTGAAGCGGTACGCGACGCATTTGATCCCAATAAGGCGATTTAAGATGACACAACCTCTGTTAGCTATTGACAATTTATCGGTAGGTTTTCGCCAACAGAACACCGTGCGCACCGTGGTCAACAGTCTGTCACTGCGCGTTGATGCCGGACAAACGCTGGCGCTGGTGGGCGAGTCCGGCTCAGGTAAAAGCGTCACCGCGCTTTCGGTGTTGCGTCTGTTGCCCACGCCGCCTGCGGTGTACCTCTCCGGTGATATCCGCTTTCACGGCGCATCACTACTTCACGCTAACGAGCAGACGCTTCGCGGTGTGCGGGGAAATAAAATCGCCATGATTTTCCAGGAACCAATGGTGTCGCTAAATCCACTCCACAACCTGGAAAAGCAGCTTTATGAAGTGCTGTCGCTGCATCGGGGAATGCGTCGGGAAGCCGCACGGGCAGAAATTCTGACCTGTCTGGATCGTGTAGGCATTCGCCATGCAGCGAAACGCCTTACAGATTATCCGCACCAGCTTTCCGGCGGTGAGCGCCAGCGCGTAATGATTGCTATGGCGCTGTTAACCCGCCCGGAGCTGCTAATTGCTGATGAACCAACCACCGCGCTGGATGTCTCTGTGCAGGCGCAAATTTTGCAACTGCTGCGGGAGTTGCAGCGTGAGCTGAACATGGGATTGCTGTTCATCACTCATAATCTCAGCATCGTGAGAAAGCTAGCCGATTCCATTGCCGTCATGCAGAACGGTCAATGCGTTGAACAAAACCGTGCCGAGCCACTGCTTGCCGCGCCAACCCATTCCTACACACAGAAACTGTTAAATAGCGAACCCTCCGGCGATCCAGTCCCTTTAGCCGCCGGACAACCGCCATTGCTGGAAGTGAATGGGCTCAGGGTCGCCTTTCCCGTACGCAAGGGTATCCTCAAGCGCGTGGTGGATCATAACGTCGTGGTTAACAACGTCAGTTTTACCCTCAGACCCGGTGAAACACTGGGACTGGTGGGTGAATCAGGCTCCGGGAAAAGTACCACTGGTCTGGCGCTACTGCGATTAATCACATCGCAAGGCAGTATTGTGTTCGATGGTCTGGCGCTGCATACCTTAAATCGCCGCCAACTGTTGCCAGTACGTCACCGCATTCAGGTGGTCTTTCAGGACCCCAACTCTTCACTGAATCCGCGTTTGAGCGTATTACAAATTATTGAAGAGGGATTGCGCGTTCACCAGCCAACGCTTTCCGCTGAACAGCGTGAAGCGCAGGTAAAAGCAGTGATGGCTGAAGTCGGACTCGATAGCGAAACCCGCCATCGTTATCCTGCAGAGTTTTCTGGCGGTCAACGCCAGCGCATAGCCATTGCCAGGGCATTGATTCTCAAACCCTCGCTGATCATTCTGGATGAGCCGACATCCTCGCTCGACAGAACCGTACAGGCGCAAATCCTCACGCTGTTAAAGTCCTTACAGGAAAAGCATCGTCTGGCTTATATTTTTATCAGCCATGATTTGCATGTTGTACGTGCGTTATGCCATCAGGTAATTGTGTTGCGGCAGGGAGAAGTCGTGGAACAGGGGCAATGCGAGCACGTATTTAACGCGCCACAACAGGCCTATACGCGTCAGCTGCTCGCGCTAAGCTGACGCTCAAAACGGATTGTTGTTTGAAAACGGTTCTGCGATGGCCACGCCGAAATTTTTCAGTCTGCAGGTCGCGGCAAACTCATCCTGGCGATTCACAAACAGGCACGGTTCCCCTTCACATTCCAGCACGGAACAAGGTACCTCAATGTCGCTGAGAGCCTGGCTAAGTTTATGCATGACTGACCATGCGCTGTCACCATCAGGACTAAGCAATTTGAGGGCCACCAGGCTGTTCTCATTGTTCTGACCGTTGTGCGGAATCGGTTCAACCTTTGAACCTGCGAAACCCACCGACCAACGATAGCACTGCGGCAGACGATGAACGATTGAGAGTTGTAATGTCATCACTTTCTTTCCCTGGAAGTACAATCACTTCACAATTATTTTACATCAATATTAACACATCATTGACAATACGTCTTTAGACAGTTGGTAAACGTTTACACCCAGTCTTTATGCCACTTTCCGAACCCACTATTTAAATTTATTCAACGGTTCAGGCATGTTTCCGCGCTATATGTACTCGTTTCTGCGATCTAACTCAACCTTTTTAACTACAATGATGTGACTTTTTACATAAATTGATTTTACATAAAATAAACATAAGCGGGGAAAATGATAGATTTGCGGTTGATGTACATCAACTCTGGAGGCCTTATGATCCCCAGGTTGTGTAATAGATCACCGTTTTTTGGCGCGACTGGCGTAGAGATAGAAGAGAATTGAGCTGGTGGCGCAAAACGCTATCGACCATATCATTGGCCAGGCCGAGTTAAAGGTTGCCAGAGATAACAGCGCGCCAACAATCGCGCCGATGCCAAAACGAAACGTCCCCGCCAACGATGAGGCCGTCCCGGCCATGTGTGGAAACTCATCCAGAATGACCGCCATCGCATTTGATGACACCATCGACACACAACCTACAAACGCCGCAACACCGACAACCAGTGCCCAGAATCCAACGCCGAACAGCGCGCTGAATACCATCCAGCCCGCCATCACAAACTGGATCCACAGCCCGGTACGGAACATATTTAGTGCACCAACCCGCCGAACAAAGCGGCTGTTGATGATGGTCATCACGAACAGGAACACAATATTCAGCGCGAAGTAATAGCCGAAATTCTGCGGTGAAACGTGGTTGATCTCAATGTAGACAAAAGGTCCGGCGCTCAGGAAAGAAAACATCCCGGCAAAGCTAAACCCACTGGCCAGCATGTAACTCAGGACGCGCTTGTGGCGAAACAGCGAGGCAAAGTTGCCCAGAGTCGTGCGCAAGCGAAACGGCTGGCGACGCTCTACGGGCAAGGTCTCTTTGATCAGCGTAAAGATCATCACCGAGGCCAGAATCGCCGCCACAGCGAGGATCCAGAAGATATAGTGCCAACTCAGCCATACCAGCACCCAACCGCCCACAATAGGTGCCATCAGTGGCGCAATCGTCGTCACCAGCATGACAAATGACATCATGCGCGAGAATTCTTCTTTCGGATAGATGTCGCGCATCAGGGCATTGATGACCACGCTTGCCGCCGCAGCTGCCAGACCATGGAAGAAACGCATAGTGATCAACTGATCGATAGTTTGCGCCAACGCACAGGCGACCGCTGCTGCCGCAAACACCAGAGTCCCGCCCAGTATCACCGGTTTACGCCCGATGCTGTCGGCCATCGGACCATAGATCAACTGCCCAACCGCGAACCCCAGAATATAGGTACTGAGGGTCATTTGCGCGCTGCCTGCCGGCACGCCAAATTGAGCAGAGATCACCGGCAGTGCCGGAAGATACATATCGATCGACAACGGCATCAACATGGCCAATAAGCCAAGGATAAAAACAATGGCAATTGAAGAGTTCTGCCGGGTGGTCACATTTAGCTCCTGAAATTAACGCGGGGTTAAGTTAACGCTGGCGATTTCTTCTTCGGTCAATGGACGGTATTCTCCGGGCGCCAGATCCTCATCAAGCTTGATGGCACCGATGCGTTCACGATGCAGTTCCACAACGTGGTTTCCCACGGCGGCAAACATACGTTTAACCTGATGATAGCGCCCTTCACTGATGGTCAAACGTACCTGAGTCGGCGTAATCACTTCCAGCACGGCGGGTTTGGTCAGGTCTTTCTCATTGTGCAACTGTACGCCACGGGCAAACAGTTCGGCGGTATCATCTGCCACTGGCGACTCCAGTGTCACCAGATAGGTTTTCTCACAATGGTGGCGAGGCGAAGTGATGCGATGAGACCACTGTCCGTCGTCGGTCATTAACACCAGTCCGGTGGTATCGATATCCAGACGCCCTGCCGCATGCAGTTTGTAGGCCACTGGTTCATCAAGGAAATAGAGCACAGTCGGGTGATCCGGGTCATCCGTTGAGCAAACATAACCCTGGGGCTTATTCAGCATAAAATAGCGCGGGCCATTTTGTTGAACCAGGGAATTACCGTCATATTCTACGTCGTGCTCTGGCAGCAGCTTAAAAGCGCTATTTCTGACGATTTCGCCGTCGACGGTAACACGGTTACCACGGATCTCACGCCCGGCAATAGCGCGGCTGACGCCGAGTTGCTGAGCGATAAATTTATCAAGTCGCATGAGTGTGATTTTGCCTGTAACAATACGGAAATCGGGCGTTATGCCCGAAAAGTGGAGCCGTTTTCCGCTCAGTATAACGAGCTAACAACTTCCCTCAAGGGAAAAAGATTCGTGGCATACTATACGCGAGACTGTTACATATTGTGAGCCCATGATTTTTACTCTTCGTCCTTACCAAAAAGAAGCCGTGGATGCCACGCTCAACCATTTTCGCCATCACCGTACTCCGGCAGTTATCGTCCTCCCCACAGGCGCGGGCAAAAGCCTGGTGATTGCCGAGCTGGCCCGCGTGGCGCGGGGTCGCGTACTGGTACTGGCGCACGTCAAAGAGCTGGTCGCGCAAAACCACGCGAAATATTGCGCGCTGGGGCTGGAAGCCGATATTTTTGCCGCAGGTCTGAAGCGTAAAGAGAGTCACGGGAAAGTGGTATTTGGCAGCGTACAGTCGGTGGCGCGCAATCTGGACGCCTTTCAGGGAGAATTCTCCCTGCTCATCGTCGATGAATGCCATCGCATTGGTGATGATGAAGAGAGCCAGTATCAACAAATCCTGACACACCTGACCAACGTAAACCCTCACTTACGCCTGCTCGGACTTACCGCCACGCCTTTTCGCTTGGGCAAAGGCTGGATTTATCATTTTCATTATCACGGAATGGTGCGCGGCGATGAAAAAGCACTGTTTCGCGACTGCATTTATGAATTACCGCTGCGCTACATGATTAAACACGGCTACCTGACGCCGCCAGAACGCCTCGACATGCCGGTCGTACAATATGATTTCAGCCGCCTGCAGGCGCAAAGTAACGGCCTGTTTAGCGAAGCGGACCTGAATCAGGAACTGAAAAAGCAGCAGCGAATAACGCCGCATATCATCAGCCAGATTGTCGAGTTTGCTCAGACACGCAAAGGGGTAATGATTTTCGCCGCTACCGTTGAGCACGCCAAAGAGATAGTCGGCCTGCTGCCTGCTGATGATGCGGCGCTTATCACCGGGGACACGCCTGGCGCTGAACGCGACGTGTTGATTGAAGAGTTCAAAGCCCAACGTTTTCGCTATCTGGTGAATGTGTCGGTCCTGACCACTGGCTTCGATGCCCCGCACGTCGACCTTATCGCCATTCTGCGCCCGACCGAGTCAGTTAGCCTTTACCAACAAATCGTTGGACGAGGGTTGCGCCTGGCGCCGGGGAAAACGGACTGTCTGATCCTTGATTACGCCGGGAATCCGCACGACCTGTACGCCCCGGAAGTGGGTGCGCCCAAAGGGAAAAGTGACAACGTTCCGGTACAGGTGTTCTGTCCTGCCTGCGGCTTTGCCAACACCTTCTGGGGAAAAACAACGGCCGACGGCACGCTGATTGAGCACTTTGGCCGCCGCTGTCAGGGATGGTTTGAAGATGATGACGGCCATCGCGAACAGTGCGATTTTCGTTTCCGTTTTAAAAACTGCCCGCAGTGCAACGCGGAAAATGACATCGCCGCCCGCCGTTGTCGGGAGTGCGACACGGTACTGGTTGACCCGGATGACATGCTGAAAGCCGCGCTCAGGCTTAAAGATGCGCTGGTTTTGCGCTGCAGCGGGATGGCGCTACAAAATGGGCAGGATGAAAAAGGCGAATGGCTGAAAATTACCTATTACGATGAAGATGGCGCCGACGTCAGCGAACGCTTTCGCCTGCATACTCCCGCGCAGCGTACAGCCTTCGAGCAACTGTTTATTCGCCCGCACACCCGAACGCCCGGCATTCCCTTACGCTGGATAACCGCCGCCGATATCCTCGCCCAGCAGGCGCTGTTACGTCATCCTGATTTCGTGGTGGCGCGCATGAAAGGTCAGTACTGGCAGGTCCGTGAAAAGGTCTTCGATTATGAAGGACGCTTTCGTCGGGCACATGAATTACGCGGTTAATCGTACTTTTGATTGATGTACCAGCCGTTTGAGTATAGAATCTCGCCCGCTTTTGCATACGCAAAGCAGATCACTTACCTGTTGCTGGGTCGCCTGTAGCAGGAATTATTAAAGAGAGATTTAAATGTTTACTATCAACGCTGAAGTACGTAAAGAGCAGGGTAAGGGTGCGAGCCGCCGCCTGCGTGCCGCTAACAAGTTCCCGGCAATCATCTACGGTGGCGCAGAAGCCCCGATTGCTATCGAACTGGATCACGATGCAGTTATGAACATGCAAGCTAAAGCTGAATTCTACAGCGAAGTTCTGACCATCGTTGTTGACGGTAAAGAAGTTAAAGTTAAAGCTCAGGCTGTACAGCGTCACCCGTTCAAGCCGAAGCTGTCTCACATCGACTTCGTTCGCGCGTAATCGCAAACAAGTTGAAGAAAAACCCCGCCAAGGCGGGGTTTTTTTATGGGATTTTGTAATCGATACTGATGGTTCTCGTCGACCGGATAAGGCGTATACGCTCTCACCCGGCAAACGGTTTTATTTCCCGCCCGACGTGCGACGCTGCAGCTGGTCGCGCAGGTTCGGCGGCGTACCTTTGATGGTCAAAGTATCTGTAGCCGGATCCCAGAAAATACGTTCACCCAGTAACATGGCGTCGAAGTTGATGGTTAACCCACCGCCGCTTCCGGCAAATTTGGTTAACTGACGCAGCGTACTGCGATCCGCCGGAAAGCTCTCTTCCAGCTCGTAGCCTTTATCTGCGGTAAATTCGCTGAAGCTGACTTCACTGACGCCGGAAAGCTCTTTGGACAGCGACTCCAGCTCGATCTCTTCACCGGCTTGTAGCTGTTCGTTGCAGTAGCTGTACACCTGCTGACGCACGTTCTGGCGTTCAGCTTTATCGAGCTGCGCCTCGGCAGTAAAGTCGTCCACTGCCTGCAGCAGGCCACGGTTTTGCGCTTTGGCATTCAGACCTTCGCTGGCACCGAGGAAATCCATAAAGAAATCGGCGACTTTGCGCCCTACCCGCCCTTTCAGGAACGTCAGATAGCGCGTGGACTCCGGATTGGTTTCCCACTCGGTTAAATCAATACGCGCCACGATATCCGCATGATTGATGTCCAGATAGTGCGTCGGATTGATATCCAGATTTTCATTGACGCGCATGCTACTTAAATTGTTCAGCACGGCGACCAACAGATACTCTACCGCCAGATAACGGTAATGGCAGAACAGGACAATACCGCCGTCGGCAAAAGGATATTTCGCCAGCTCGTCCCGCAAGCGTCCGGTCGCGGCACGACTAAATGCCAGAAAATCCTCTTCACCCTGACGCTGTAAACGCAGCGTTTGCGCCAGTTCACTCTCTTCGCTAAACAGGCCATAGGCTTTATTCTTGGCGCTATACACCCGGTGCAGCTCAGCCATCATCTCGACAACCGTCGCTGTCGGTTCCAGTAATGAATCGCGCAAGACCAGCTCAAGGTTCTGCTCGTCACGTTTGATAAGCTGGTGCAGGGCAATCTGGTTGATATCCAGACTCATGATAAACTCTCCTTTTAGACCGGGCGGTATTCAACCACCTGCCGGGCAGTGACGCAATAGAAGATAAAAAAGCAGAAAAAAAACTGTCTGTACGGTAATATGTTGCCCTTTCATGAACAGACTGATTTCGATTTATGCCACAAATTTCCCGCTATAGTGACGAACACGTTGAACAACTGCTGAATGAGATGCTCAACGTACTGGAAAAACATAAGGCGCCAACCGATCTTTCCCTGATGGTATTGGGAAATATGGTGACTAACCTTATCAATACAAGCATCGCACCGGCCCAGCGCCAGGCGATTGCCAACTCTTTTGCCCGCGCATTGCAGTCTTCGGTAAACGACGACCAAGCGCATTAAGAGCCTGCTCCGGGGAAACGAACAACAGTTTATGGTAACTCATCGTCAGCGCTACCGTGAGAAAGTCTCCCAGATGGTTAGCTGGGGGCACTGGTTTGCCTTGTTCAACATTCTGTTGGCCATGGTACTCGGTAGCCGTTACCTGTTTGTCGCCGACTGGCCGACAACGCTTGCAGGGCGTGTTTATTCCTATGTAAGCCTGGTCGGACATTTTAGTTTTCTGGTGTTTGCCACCTATCTGCTAATCCTGTTTCCTCTGACGTTTATCGTCATGTCCCAGAGGCTGATGCGATTCTTATCAGCCATTCTGGCGACAGCAGGTATGACGCTGTTGCTCATCGACAGCGAAGTGTTCACCCGCTTCCACCTGCATCTCAACCCCATCGTCTGGGAGCTGGTCATTAACCCTGACCAGAATGAAGCGGCGCGTGACTGGCAACTGATGTTTATCAGTGTGCCAATCATTCTGCTAATCGAAATGCTGTTTGCGACCTGGAGCTGGCAGAAACTGCGCAGCCTGACGCGTCGCCGCCATTTTGCCAAACCGTTAGCCGCATTCTTCTTCATTTGCTTTATCGCCTCGCACGTGGTGTACATCTGGGCTGATGCCAACTTCTATCGCCCGATTACCATGCAGCGCGCAAACCTGCCGCTCTCTTACCCGATGACGGCGCGTAAGTTTCTGGAAAAACATGGTCTGTTGGATGCGCAAGAGTATCAACGCCGCCTGATTGAACAGGGTAATCCGGAAGCGGTCTCCGTCCAGTATCCGCTCAGTGAGCTGCGTTACCGTGATATGGGAACGGGTCAGAATGTCCTGCTGATCACCGTTGACGGTCTGAACTACTCGCGCTTTGAACAGCAAATGCCTGCTCTGGCAGAATTTGCCGGGCAGAATATCTCCTTTACGCGCCACATGAGTTCGGGAAATACTGCCGACAACGGGATTTTTGGCCTGTTTTATGGCGTTTCACCAAGCTACATGGACGGCATTTTGTCGACCCGAACGCCTGCCGCGCTAATCTCTGCGCTAAATCAACAAGGCTATCAGTTGGGATTGTTCTCCTCTGATGGCTTCACTAGCCCACTGTATCGCCAGGCATTGCTGTCAGACTTTTCGATGCCAAACGTGCAAACGCAATCTGATCAACAAACTGCAAGCCAGTGGATTAACTGGCTGGGCCGCTATGCGCAAGATGATAACCGTTGGTTCTCATGGGTTTCCTTTAACGGAACGAACCTTGATGACAGCAACCAGAAGAATTTTGCCAAACGCTACGCCAGCGCGGCGCAAGATGTGGATGCCAACATCAACCGTATACTCAGCGCCCTGCGTGACTCCGGCAAACTGAACAACACGGTGGTCATTATTACCGCGGGCCGGGGCGTGCCGTTGACGCAGGAAGAGAATAACTTTGCCTGGTCGCGTGGCCATCTACAGGTGCCTCTGGTTATTCACTGGCCGGGAACACCTGCGCAGCGTATTAATAGCCTGACCGATCATACTGACCTGATGACAACACTGATGCAGCGCCTGCTCCACGTCAGTACCCCAGCAAGCGAGTACTCACAGGGTCAGGATTTGTTTAATGCAACACGCCGCCATTACTGGGTCACGGCAGCTGACAGCAGCACCATGGCCATTACCACACCAGAGATGACGCTGGTGCTTAATAACAACGGTAATTACCAGACCTATAATTTACGCGGCGAGAAAATTAAAGATCAGAAACCGCAGCTAAGTTTGCTGCTGCAAGTGCTGACGGATGAGAAACGATTTATCGCTAACTGATTAATTATAAATCAGTTAGCAGTCCATCCTCTTGCATTCGTGGTGGAAAGCAGTAGTATTAGCAGCCATAAGTGTCGGCACGTAGCGCAGCCTGGTAGCGCACCGTCATGGGGTGTCGGGGGTCGGAGGTTCAAATCCTCTCGTGCCGACCAAAATTCCCCAAAAAAACCAACCTTCTACGGTTGGTTTTTTTATGCCTGTTTTCTGTATGGGGAAGCAATGGGGAATTATCGGGGAAAAACCCCGGCGCACAGTGTAAATAGACCCGTTTTAGTTCCATGCTTTTTTTGAGATCCCGGCCAAATTGCCCCTAGCTCCCAGGTCTTTACCAACATCCTTTTCTGATTGTTTATGTGAAGGCAGACCATTAGCGATTCCACCGCCACCTTTCATCAACTCTCCGTCAACATCCTCAATCCCAATTTTCAGCATCGGATTGATATCAAAGATACCGGGCTTATCCTTGCTCAACGAGTTATTCTCAACAACAACTTTTTCCGTTGCGAAGTCAGCCTGTGAACGACAGTTTTTCCTGTGTACTCAGCAAGTTACAACCCAGTTTTCCTGCTGCATTTTGCTGTACTGGACCCAACGCCCCGATACGCGGTTTTCGCCCCCGGCACGCTACCGCCTCGCCGTGGTGTTTGTACCTGCACCCCGCATCATAGCAGCGATGTCAGCCGCTGCTATTACCGTTGAGCGCCTGTCCACCGGCGAACTGCCGGTGTACAGGCGCGGGGGCGGGCATTGTGGGCAAGTCTGACGGCTGATAACACGATCCCAGCACAGAGCCGGGATCTTCATTATTACTCTTTTCTTAGATATACCAGTAAACCATTTGTATTCTTTATCCTCTGTGGAGAATCAAGGCGCTGAACTGTTGTATCTACAGTAAAATCATCATCAAAATCGGCAATAATTTCCGTTTCTATTACCGACGCAAGCTCTTCGTCGTCATCATCAACTTCACCTTCAAAATAAAAAAGTAAGCTAATGTTCTTACCAGATAATTCAGCAATAACGGCTCTAATATTAGGGGTCACGTTTCCCAACAAAGCCCTCTGCAATGAAAGTCTCAGGTATACACTTAAATCAGATAAAACCATTACTTCTCCCTTATTATTCTGAAGGTCTTGCGGGAACAATATGCACACCATTTTTACCATAGTGGACTATGCCATTTGTAGTAGGAGTAGATACTCCTGTCTGAGGGTCAATATAGTTTCCAATATTTTGACCATAATTTATGCGCTCCTTAGAACCAGGAACACCTACGGGAGTATTACCTACCTGCTGACCCGTTCCCAATTTGGGTAGCAATGAATCAGGTGCTAGGGTAAGAACACTTTTATTCAAACCCGCTTCGGAAGCTATTTTATACTCGTTCGTTCCTGGTAAGTGCTTGTTCTGTTGTCCTTTATTAATCGTGAACTTACCAATGCCACCACCACCTTTCAACGGCTCCCCATCAGTGTCCAGCACATTTGGTTTCAGCGGATTGATGTCGAAAATATTGACCGGTAACTTGTCCTTATCACCAAGTGCATTATTCTCAATCGCATTTTTCCCGGCCTGCGCCCCGGCAGCCGCCGACGCCGTGCTATCGCCCGACAGACCACCGGCCATCCCTGCTGATATCGTTGCCAGCGTGCTGATGGTCTGCTTCTGATCCTCACTCAGTTGCGACAGGTCAGTCACATCAGGATACAGCATACCTGCAATCGCCCGGGCCGCAAGTTCACCCGTTGCCGCACCCGCT
>NZ_SZWX01000056.1:0-5898 GCF_005280975.1 Citrobacter sp. wls716 | reverse complement strand
CCACGGGTTATCTGGCTAATCCGAAGGAGGTGTAAGATGGGAAGTGGATGGCATGAATGGCCGCTGATGATCTTCACTGTTTTCGGGCAGTGTGTTGTGGGTGGCTTTATCGTTCTGGCGCTGGCGCTGATGAAAGGGGACTTACGCCCTGATTCACAACAGCGTGTGATTGCCTGCATGTTTGGCCTGTGGGTATTGATGGGCATCGGTTTTATTGCTTCCATGCTTCATCTGGGCTCACCGATGCGGGCGTTTAACTCCCTCAACCGTGTCGGTTCTTCCGCGCTAAGTAACGAAATCGCCAGCGGCTCGATCTTCTTTGCCGTTGGTGGTATTGGCTGGTTACTGGCGGTGTTGAAAAAAATGTCACCAGCATTACGCAATCTGTGGTTAGTTCTCACCATGGTGCTGGGCGTAGTTTTTGTCTGGATGATGGTGCGCGTATATAACACTATTGATACGGTGCCTACCTGGTATAGTGTCTGGACGCCGATTGGGTTCTTCCTGACGCTGTTCATGGGAGGTCCGCTGCTGGGATATCTGCTATTACGCGTTGCCGGAATTGACGGCTGGGCTATGCGACTGCTGCCTGCTATTTCAGTGCTTGCGCTGGTTGTGAGCGGCATCATGTCCGTGATGCAGGGTGCCGAGCTGGCGACAATCCACAGCTCAATTCAGCAGGCATCTGCGCTGGTGCCCGATTACGGTTCGCTGATGGCATGGCGGATTGTGGCACTGGCTTTAGCGTTGTGCTGCTGGATTGTTCCGCAGGTGAAAGGTTACCAGCCGGCAATACCGCTGCTTTCCGTCGCGTTTATTCTGCTGTTAGTCGGTGAGCTGATTGGCCGCGGTGTGTTCTATGGTCTGCATATGACGGTCGGCATGGCGGTCGCCAGCTAACCTGAAAATGCCGAATGGCATCGCGCTTGTCCGGCCTACACATTACAGTACTGAACGTGTAGGTCGGATAAGGCGTTAATATGGTCATCCCACAAATAAAAGATGCCTATTATCCATGAATTTTTTCGACTGAACGTAGCGGGGCAATTTTGTTTTAGATCAATTAAAACAAATAGATGTATTTTCCCATTTTTTATCAATCCGCATTAAGAATCAGTAATACGAATCGATCCCCCTGAAAGCGCCTCAGGCCCCTGATTGCGCCGATTGACAATGTTTTTTGCAGTGGCATGATGCGCATGAAATTTGAACTTCCTCACGGTTTTTATTCATGTCCACCTATACCCGTCCCGTTATGCTATTGCTGTGCGGGCTGCTTCTGTTGACCCTGGCGATCGCCGTGTTAAACACGCTCGTCCCGCTTTGGCTCGCCCATGAAAATCTGCCAACCTGGCAGGTAGGAGTGGTCAGTTCGTCCTATTTCACCGGAAATCTGGTTGGGACGTTACTGACCGGGTACTTAATTAAACACCTCGGTTTTAACCGCAGCTATTACATAGCCTCGCTTATTTTTGCTGCGGGCTGTGTCGGACTGGGCGTCATGGTAGGTTTTTGGAGCTGGATGACCTGGCGTTTTATTGCGGGTATCGGTTGTGCCATGATCTGGGTGGTGGTGGAAAGTGCGTTGATGTGCAGCGGGACGTCGCGTAACCGTGGACGCTTACTTGCCGCCTATATGATGGTCTATTACGTAGGGACGTTTTTAGGACAATTATTGGTCAGTAAAGTCTCGACAGAATTAATGAATGTTCTGCCGTGGGTGACCGGCACTATCCTTGCCGGAGTATTACCGTTGCTCTTTACCCGCATTGTGAATCAGCAGGGTGATGAACAACAGTCAACCCCCATTGTCTCTATGCTGAAGCTTCGCCAGGCGCGTCTGGGCGTGAATGGCTGCATTATTTCCGGGATTGTGCTGGGGTCGCTGTATGGCCTGATGCCGCTGTACCTCAACCATCAGGGTGTCAGCAATGCCAGCATTGGTTTCTGGATGGCGGTACTGGTCAGTGCAGGTATTCTGGGACAATGGCCAATTGGTCGTCTGGCCGATAAGTTAGGTCGCTTGCTGGTTTTGCGCGTTCAGGTCTTTGTGGTGATCGTCGGGAGTATCGCTATGCTGAATCAGGCGGCAATGGCACCTGCATTGTTTATGCTGGGCGCGGCAGGTTTCACCCTTTATCCGGTTGCGATGGCCTGGGCCTGCGAGAAAGTAGAACATCATCAGTTGGTCGCTATGAACCAGGCATTGTTATTAAGCTATACCGTGGGTAGCCTGCTTGGGCCGTCATTTACCGCCATGCTGATGCAAAATTATTCTGACAGTTTACTGTTTATCATGATTGCCAGCGTATCGTTTATTTATTTACTGATGCTGCTGCGTAAGACAGGGCATACACCGAATTCTGTGGCGCATATCTGATTTGATTTAACAGGATAAAAACAGGTTCCCATACATGTTGTTTATGTATACTTTATGGGAGCCTGTTTTATTTAATCATCGCTATTCTTTCCTGAAAATAAAATGTGCAGAAGATTATAGTTTTACATTCTGCCGTTTCCGCTTGGCCATTTTACCGCGCATAATCCCTCGCTTCATTTATTGATTATCAAAAATAGCGTCTACGAAGGATCGCCAATGGCAAGTGTGCAGGAAAAACAATTGCGGTGGTACAACATCGCATTGATGTCTTTTATTACCGTATGGGGATTCGGCAACGTCGTAAACAACTATGCTAATCAGGGATTGGTGGTTGTTTCTTCATGGATATTTATTTTCGCCCTCTATTTTATCCCTTATGCACTGATTGTCGGACAACTTGGCTCCACGTTTAAAGACGGTAAGGGTGGGGTTAGTACATGGATTAAACACACAATGGGACCGGGACTGGCTTATCTCGCAGCGTGGACCTATTGGGTGGTGCATATCCCTTATCTGGCGCAAAAGCCACAGGCTATTCTGATTGCGCTGGGATGGGCGCTGAAAGGCGATGGTTCGCTGATTAAAGAGTACACCGTGGTGGCGTTGCAGGGGCTGACGTTAGCGCTGTTTGTCTTTTTCATGTGGGTTGCATCCCGTGGCATGAAATCGCTTAAAATCGTTGGATCGGTTGCGGGGATCGCGATGTTTGTGATGTCCATTCTGTATGTCGTAATGGCCGTCACCGCCCCGGCGATTACTGATGTGCAAATCGCCACAACCAATATCACCTGGGAATCTTTTATCCCGCACATCGATTTTACCTATATCACAACGATCTCGATGCTGGTCTTTGCGGTCGGTGGCGCGGAGAAAATCTCTCCATACGTTAACCAGACGCGTAACCCTGGCAAAGAGTTCCCGAAAGGGATGTTAGTTCTGGCGGTTATGGTGGCGGTGTGTGCGATCCTGGGTTCTCTGGCAATGGGGATGATGTTTGACTCTCAGCATATTCCTGATGACTTAATGACTAATGGCCAGTATTACGCTTTCCAGAAACTCGGGGAGTATTACGGCATGGGTAACACATTGATGGTTATTTATGCAGTTGCCAACACGTTAGGTCAAATTGCGGCTTTGGTGTTTTCTATTGATGCTCCGCTTAAAGTTTTACTGGGCGATGCTGATCGCAAATATATCCCTGAAAGCCTGTGTAAAACCAATGCCTCTGGTACACCGGTGAATGGCTATATTCTGACACTGGTGCTGGTGGCCATTTTGATTATGTTGCCAACGCTGGGTATCGGAGACATGAACAATTTGTATAAATGGCTACTGAATTTGAATTCAGTGGTGATGCCTCTGCGCTATCTGTGGGTGTTTGTGGCATTTATTGCCGTTATTCGTTTGGCGCATAAATATAAACCGGAATATGTCTTCATTCGTAACCGCTCTCTGGCGATGACGGTGGGAATTTGGTGTTTTGCGTTTACTGCGTTTGCTTGCCTCACGGGGATCTTTCCGAAAATGGAAGCCTTTACTCCAGAGTGGACATTCCAGCTCACATTGAACATTGTGACGCCGTTTGTGCTGGTTGGGCTGGGATTGATTTTCCCGCTGCTGGCAAGAAGAGGGCGTTAAGGGGAAATGTGGTGGGCAACAGGCTCGTTACCCACCACAAAGCTTAGTACATCACTTTGTGACCATACTGCTCAAGGATACCTTTCACGCGCTCCATGGTCTCTTTTTTCGGCGGCTTCACGCCGTCGAGTTTGTACTCTTCACCCATTGCCACCCATTTGTGTTTGCCAAGTTCGTGGTATGGCAGCAGTTCAATTTTTTCGACATTGCCCATATCACGGGTAAACTCGCCCAAACGGTGTGCTGAATCATCATCATCGGACCAGCCAGGCACGACAACGTAGCGGATCCACACTTTGATGTCTTTGTTAGACAGGTAACGAGCGAACTCCAGCGTACGATGGTTAGATACGCCGACCAGGTTCTGGTGGATCTCGTCGTTCATCTGTTTCAGATCGAGCATCACCAGGTCGGTGACTTCCAGCAGTTCATCAATCACTGGATCGTAACGGCGAACAAAACCGTTAGTATCAAGACAGGTATGAATCCCTTCTTTTTTACAGGCACGGAACCAGTCACGGACGAATTCAGCCTGGAGAATGGCCTCTCCGCCGGATGCCGTTACGCCACCACCGGATGCGTTCATAAAGTGACGATAGGTCACGACTTCTTTCATTAATTCATCGACGGTGACTTCTTTACCGCCGTGCGTATCCCATGTGTCACGGTTGTGGCAGTACAGGCAGCGCATCAGGCAGCCCTGGAAGAAGGTAATAAAACGGATGCCCGGGCCATCTACAGTGCCACAGGATTCAAAGGAGTGAATGCGACCAATAACTGACATTGCGGTGTTTCTCCAGGTGTGGCCCATCCGGGGCCAGTGTTAGTGCACAGTTATTAACTGTGTCGAGTCTGTTTTGGCTGTTATCCATACTTTTCGTCTTTCAAGCTGCATCTTTGTTAGCTTCCTTCGCTCACCCCAGTCACGTACTTCTGTACGTTCCAGGGGATTCACTCCGTTGCTGCCTCAATGCAACCTCGAAATCCATCGAGTCTATAAGTATAGATAGCTGACAAAGCAGGCTATTAAAAAGGCCCCACTTACGTGGAGCCTTTATTGTACGCTTTTTAAAGTACGATTTCAGTCAAAACCAATTACATGGTCTGAGTGAAGGTACGAGTAATAACGTCCTGCTGCTGTTCTTTAGTCAGGGAGTTAAAACGTACTGCGTAGCCAGAAACACGGATGGTCAGCTGCGGATATTTTTCCGGATGTTCCATCGCGTCCAGCAGCATTTCACGGTTCATGACGTTCACGTTCAGGTGCTGACCACCTTCGATGGACGCTTCATGGTGGAAGTAACCATCCATCAGACCAGCCAGGTTGGTCTTACGAACTTCGTCGTCTTTACCCAGTGCGTTCGGAACGATAGAGAAGGTGTAAGAGATACCATCTTTAGCGTAAGCAAACGGCAGTTTAGCAACAGAAGTCAGAGAGGCAACGGCACCTTTCTGGTCACGACCGTGCATTGGGTTAGCACCTGGGCCGAACGGTGCGCCAGCGCGACGACCGTCTGGGGTGTTACCGGTTTTCTTACCATAAACCACGTTAGAGGTGATGGTCAGAACAGACTGAGTCGGGATAGCGTTACGATAAGTAGTCAGTTTCTGAATTTTCTTCATGAAACGTTCTACCAGGTCAACCGCCATGTCATCAACGCGCGGGTCGTTGTTACCAAACTGCGGGTATTCGCCTTCGATTTCGAAGTCGATAGCCAGACCGTCTTCGTCACGAATCGGTTTAACTTTCGCATATTTGATTGCAGACAGGGAGTCAGCAGCAACGGACAGACCAGCGATACCACACGCCATGGTGCGGATAACGTCACGGTCGTGCAGCGCCATCAGAGAGGCTTCGTAGCTGTACTTGTCGTGCATGT
>NZ_SZWX01000035.1:0-152363 GCF_005280975.1 Citrobacter sp. wls716 | reverse complement strand
TTAAATGACAGAAAAATGACTGACTGCTGCAATCCCCAGCAGACCCCCGCCTTATACCCATTTACACACAGAGTTATCCACAAAGCCGTCAATATTTCCTGCATCACATCCCGGAACAAAGAAGAAACCAACATTGAATCCTCTTTTCTATATAGAAAGAAAATAACGGATGCCCATTTTCTACTACATATATAAGAAGGGATGGCGGCGGGAGTGCCCGAATCCCCCTACTACCTTTGAATTACGTACCTCATCGGGCGATAATACCCGCACAAACAGTGATTCCAGGACGGCGATGAGACACCCTCTGCAACGAACGGCTATACGCAAACGCCCGATGAAACTCGGCACAACCGTGATCCTCATGGTCAGCGCGGTACTCTTCTCTGTGCTGCTCGTCGTTCATTTGATTTACTTCTCGCAAATCAGCAACACGACACGTGATGCCTTAGCAGACAAAGCGCTTGCGGTCGCGCGAACGTTGGCAAACTCTCCTGAAATCCGCGAGGGGCTCAAGAAAAAGCCTGAGGACAGCGGCATCCAGGCAATTGCTCAAGCGGTAAATAAGCGCAACGATTTTTTATTCATCGTTGTCACGGATATGAAAAGCATTCGTTATTCGCACCCTGAAGCACAACGTATCGGCCAACCGTTTAAAGGCGACGATATCCTGTTGGCGTTACAGGGCAAAGAGAACGTTGCCATTAATCGCGGCTTTCTGGCTAAAGCGCTACGCGTTTTCACCCCCATTTATGACGATCATCACCAGCAGATTGGGGTTGTGTCGATCGGTCTCGAGTTAAGCAGGGTCACCGAACAGATCAATAACAGCCGCGGCAGTATCTTTTGGTCTATCTTATTTGGCGTTCTGGTTGGGCTACTAGGTACCTGGGTATTGGTGAAGGTTCTCAAACGCATTCTGTTTGGTCTGGAGCCTTATGAAATATCCAACCTGTTCGAACAGCGCCAGGCGATGCTGCACTCTATAAAGGAGGGGGTCATTGCCGTTGATGATAGTGGTGAGGTCACGCTAATAAACCAGGCCGCCCAGGAGCTATTGGATTACCGAAAGTCGCAGGATGATGCCCAACTCTCCACACTCAGCCATGCCTGGTCTCAGGTAGTTGATCTTTCGCAGGTGCTACGTGATGGAACACCACGCCGTGATGAGGAGATCACGGTGAAGGACCGGCTGCTTTTAATCAACACCGTTCCAGTACTCAGCAATGGCAGAATCATCGGGGCAATTTCAACGTTCAGAGACAAGACTGAAGTCCGAAAACTCATGCAACGTCTGGACGGTATGGTTAACTATGCCGATGCACTTCGTGAACGATCCCACGAATTCATGAACAAGTTACACGTGATTCTGGGATTATTGCACCTGAAAAGTTATAAGCAGTTGGAAAATTATATCATTAAGACGGCCAACAATTATCAGGAAGAGATTGGCTCACTGTTAGGCAAAATAAAATCACCGGTGATCGCGGGCTTTTTACTCAGTAAGATTAATCGCACATCTGATTTAGGTCATAGTCTGATCATTAGTAATGAAAGCCAGTTGCCGGAAAATAGTAATGAAGATCAGGTGGCAGTGTTGATCACCGTGCTGGGTAATTTGATTGAAAACGCCCTGGAGGCGCTAGGTCAAGAACCGGGGGGTGAGATCAGCGTATCCTTACATTATCGACACGGCTGGTTGCATTGCGAAGTGAATGACGATGGTCCGGGGATCGCCCCCGAACGCATTGACCACATCTTTGAGAAGGGCGTCTCGTCAAAAGGAACCGAACGAGGCGTCGGTTTAGCACTTGTGAAACAGCAGGTTGAAAACGTTGGCGGCAATATTTCCGTCGAATCCGAACCTGGGGTCTTCACCCAATTTTTTGTACAGTTACCGTGGAATGGTGAGAGGGCCAGCAGATGATCAATGTCTTAATTGTCGATGACGATGCAATGGTAGCGGAGTTAAACCGCCGTTATGTCGCGCAGCTGTCTGGTTTTCATTGCTGCGGAACGGCCTCTACTCTCGAAAAAGCCAAAGAGATCATCTTTCATGGCGAACATCGTATTGACCTGATTCTACTGGATATTTATATGCAGAAAGAAAACGGTCTGGACCTGTTACCCATTCTGCACAGCGAAGGCTGTAAATGTGATGTCATCGTCATCTCCTCCGCCGCCGATGCGACAACCATTAAAGACTCACTCCACTACGGTGTCGTTGATTATCTGATCAAACCATTTCAGGCCTCACGCTTTGAAGAAGCCTTAACCAACTGGCTGCAGAAGAAAACGGATATGGAGAAGCATCAGTACTATGAACAGTCAGAGCTTGACCAACTGATTCATGGTAGCTCTTCCAGCGAGCAGGAAACGCGGCGCTTACCCAAGGGGCTGACACCACAAACGTTACGTACGCTGTGCCAGTGGATTGATGAGCACCAGGACCAGGAATTCTCCACGGATGAACTGGCGAACGAGGTCAATATCTCCCGGGTCTCATGCCGTAAATACCTTATCTGGCTCGTCAATTGTCATATCTTATTTACCAGTATCCATTATGGTGTTACTGGCCGACCGGTTTACCGCTACCGCGTTCAGGCTGAGCATTACTCATTACTTAAACAATACTGCCAATAAAACGCTCCCCCAGGGATTATTCGTTATATAAAAGTAACAATTATTAAAATAATGAAAAATCCCTTTTTGTCCCGCTAAAACAGATAAATAGTGAATTTGCGTTAGATCAAATATATTTGTATCAAACATGTTAAATTCATTATTTTGTTATTGATAAACATCACACTGTTTTTAATTTCAAAATCGCTAACAAAAGTTAATTAAGTATTAACTAACTCACAGAGTGTGTATTTTTACTCCTAAAGGATTAGTCTGAATTTCATCAGACATAAAAATCTAGACTGGTAGCAATGGAGACCATGCTACGTACTATGGACACCGTACATTTTTGTGAGCAAATAAACGTATCCGTACGCCAGACTCATTACCACATGACATGGCGTGACCGCGATCACATAAAGAATACACTCACCTGGTATACCGGTGTTTTACGTAATAGCGGACAATGTAGAACCAACGGTCAGCCCCCGGAAAACCGGTGTAAGCCAGCCCAACTACAGCGTCAGCCGCAGCGCTTCATAACCAGCCCTACTTCCCATCGCCTGAGGATTCTCTCCTCTGATCAATGCCATAGAAAAAAGCTAAATATTTCCAGAAAGTTATAAATACATTCTAGCCAGACATTTAAACATTAATCGCAAATACGGACATATCGAATACTGACCATTTTTTGATGCTTATTCCGGCAAAAAAGAATGTGCCACAGATCCATTTTTCAAAAAATTGACTGGGTTTTTCGCGAGGGTAAATAAAATGTTATTTAGTATACAACTTCTCATAATATTAATATGTTTGTTTTATGGTGCCAGAAAGGGCGGTATCGCGCTGGGTTTGTTAGGCGGTATCGGCCTGGTTATTCTGGTTTTCGTGTTCCATCTCCAGCCGGGTAAACCCCCTGTTGATGTAATGCTGGTTATTATTGCCGTGGTGGCCGCTTCTGCAACCTTGCAAGCCTCCGGCGGTCTTGACGTTATGCTGCAAATTGCTGAAAAGCTGCTGCGTCGTAACCCAAAATACGTTTCTATCGTAGCACCATTTGTTACCTGTACCCTGACTATCCTGTGCGGTACCGGCCACGTGGTGTACACCATTCTGCCGATCATTTATGACGTCGCCATTAAGAACAATATTCGCCCGGAACGCCCAATGGCGGCGAGTTCTATCGGTGCACAGATGGGGATTATCGCCAGTCCGGTTTCTGTAGCCGTTGTCTCGCTGGTTGCGATGCTGGGTAACGTGACATTTGAAGGCAAGCACCTCGAATTCCTCGACCTGCTTGGCATCACCATTCCGTCTACCCTGCTGGGTATCCTGGCTATCGGTATTTTCAGCTGGTTCCGTGGTAAAGATCTGGATAAAGACGAAGAGTTCCAGAAGTTTATTTCCGTACCTGAAAACCATCACTATGTGTATGGCGACACGGCAACACTGTTAGACAAAAAACTGCCGAAAAGTAACTGGCTGGCAATGTGGATCTTCCTCGCTGCCATCGCCGTTGTTGCCGTGCTCGGTGCAGTATCTGAACTGCGCCCTTCTTTTGGTGGCAAACCGCTGTCAATGGTCCTGGTTATCCAGATGTTCATGCTGCTGACTGGCGCATTGATTATCATCTTAACCAAAACGAATCCCGCATCTATCTCAAAAAATGAAGTCTTCCGTTCAGGTATGATCGCGATTGTTGCGGTGTACGGTATTGCCTGGATGGCCGAAACCATGTTCGGTGCGCATATGTCTGAAATTCAGGGCGTACTGGGCGAGATGGTGAAAGAACATCCGTGGGCCTATGCGATCGTCCTGCTGTTAGTCTCCAAGTTTGTAAACTCTCAGGCTGCAGCGCTGGCCGCTATCGTTCCAGTCGCACTGGCTATCGGGGTTGATCCAGCGTACATCGTTGCTTCTGCTCCGGCTTGTTACGGTTACTACATTCTGCCGACCTACCCGAGCGATCTGGCTGCTATTCAGTTTGACCGTTCAGGTACCACCCACATTGGCCGTTTCGTTATCAACCACAGCTTCATTCTGCCTGGTTTGATCGGCGTAAGCGTATCCTGTGTCTTTGGTTGGGTCTTCGCCGCAATGTACGGTTTCCTGTAATCACACTTCGCGTGCCGTCCGCTATGGTGCGGCACGCCACCGTTAAGACGCAGAGAATTTTTAAATTCCTGATAAAAATGAAAAGGCTGGAAGCAAATGTCAAAAGTTGAATTCACTTACCAGGCGGCTTTCCCACTGGGGGAAGACAAAACTGAGTACTACCTGCTGACATCCGATCACGTCAGCGTCGGCGAGTTTGAAGGCGAGTCAATCCTGAAAGTAGCGCCTGAAGCACTTACGCTACTGGCCCAGCAAGCCTTCCACGATGCCTCCTTCATGCTTCGCCCTGAACACCAACAGCAAGTCGCCTCCATACTCCATGATCCTGAAGCCAGCGAAAACGATAAGTATGTTGCGCTGCAATTCCTGAGAAACTCCGAGATTGCCGCCAAAGGCGTATTGCCAACCTGTCAGGATACCGGCACGGCCATTATCATGGGTAAAAAAGGTCAACGTGTCTGGACCGGCGGCGGCGACGAAGCGGCGCTCTCCAGAGGCGTATTTAATACCTATATTGAAGATAACCTGCGCTACTCGCAAAACGCGGCGCTGGATATGTACAAAGAAGTGAATACCGGCACTAACCTGCCTGCGCAAATCGACCTGTACAGCGTGGACGGCGACGAATATAAATTCCTGTGCGTGGCAAAAGGCGGCGGTTCTGCCAACAAAACCTATCTGTATCAGGAAACGAAAGCACTGCTGACTCCCGGCAAACTGAAAAACTTCCTGGTTGAGAAAATGCGTACGCTGGGGACTGCAGCTTGCCCGCCGTACCATATCGCATTTGTAATTGGTGGTACGTCAGCAGAAAGCACCCTCAAAACGGTGAAACTGGCCAGCACACACTACTATGATGCGCTGCCGACTGAAGGTAACGCTCACGGTCAGGCATTTCGCGATCTGCAACTGGAACAAGAACTGCTGGAAGAAGCCCAGAAACTCGGCCTCGGCGCCCAGTTTGGCGGGAAATATTTCGCTCACGACATCCGCGTGATTCGACTGCCTCGCCACGGCGCATCCTGCCCGGTAGGCATGGGCGTTTCCTGCTCCGCAGACCGTAATATTAAGGCCAAGATTAACCGCGAAGGTATCTGGATCGAAAAACTGGAACATAATCCAGGCCAGTACATCCCGGAATCTCTGCGCCAGGCCGGCGAAGGCGAAGTGGTTAAAGTCGACCTTAACCGTCCGATGAAAGAGATCCTTGCCCAGCTTTCTCAGTACCCGGTATCCACCCGTCTGTCGCTGAGCGGTACAATCATTGTGGGTCGCGACATCGCCCACGCGAAGCTGAAAGAACGTATCGAGTCCGGCGAAGGTCTGCCGCAGTACGTGAAAGATCACCCGATCTACTACGCAGGCCCGGCGAAAACGCCGGCAGGTTACCCGTCCGGTTCTTTGGGTCCAACCACTGCGGGTCGTATGGACTCCTATGTTGACCTGCTGCAGTCCCATGGCGGCAGCATGATCATGCTGGCGAAAGGTAACCGCAGCCAACAAGTGACCGACGCCTGCCATAAACACGGCGGCTTCTACTTAGGTAGCATCGGTGGTCCGGCAGCTGTACTGGCGCAACAGAGCATTAAGCATCTGGAATGCGTGGAATACCCAGAGCTGGGAATGGAAGCTATCTGGAAAATCGAAGTTGAAGATTTCCCTGCTTTCATCCTGGTCGATGACAAAGGCAACGATTTCTTCCAGCAAATCGTGAGCAAACAATGCGCTAACTGCGCGAAGTAACCTATTCGGCCCGGCACTGGACTGACACCAAATTTTTGGGGCCAGCCCAGTGATCCCCCCGGGCCAACTTTATCCCCCCATTAACTGGCGTTGAATTTTTGCCGTTCACAGTGAATAGTAATATTTTCCATTACTTGTGAATTCGCCATGCTCCGCACACTGAATCCTGTAATACTGAACACTGGCGCTATAGTGCTGGCGCTGATCCTTATCTACACTGGCTTCTGTGCCACCGAAAAATTGACCTGGCTGATGGAAGTGACTCCGGTCATTATTGTTGTGCCATTGCTGCTCGCCACCATGAAGCGCTACCCGCTGACTCCCATGCTCTACACGCTTATCTTCTTTCATGCCATCATTTTGATGGTTGGCGGCATGTATACCTATGCCAAAGTCCCCATTGGTTTTGAAGTGCAGGCGTGGTTGGATCTCAGTCGCAACCCCTATGACAAACTGGGTCATTTTTTCCAGGGACTGGTGCCAGCGCTGACGGCAAGAGAGATTTTAGTCCGCGGCAATATTGTCCGCGGCCGCAAGATGTTAGCGTTTTTAGTCTGCTGCGTAGCACTGGCAATCAGCGCCACCTATGAGCTCATTGAATGGTGGGCGGCACTGGCGATGGGGCAAGGCGCGGATGACTTCCTGGGTACGCAGGGCGATCCATGGGATACCCAGTCGGATATGTTCTGCGCCCTGCTCGGCGCGCTAACGACAGTGCTTGTACTGGCGCGAGTTCACTGTGCACAGCTGCGTCGCTACGGACTGGTAATCGCCAACTAAATATACATACTGCCGGATGTCGATAACGTTCATCCGGCAGACGCAAGATGGACCTTATTGATGCAACCAGGCCGGCAACCACTCACCGTGCGCGTCAATCAGATCATCCACCAACGCATAAATCTCTTCAATCCCTAATACCGCAGCGGTATGCGGATCCATCATCGCCGCGTGATAAATACGATCGCGATTCTCCGTCAGAATAGCTTCCGTCAGCAGGGTTTGAACATTGATATTCGTTTGCATCATCGCCGCCAAATGAGACGGGAGAGCCCCCACTTTTGTCGGCTGAATACCATTGGCATCAACCAAACAAGCCACCTCGACACAACAACCCTGCGGCAGGTTATCGATCAGGTTGTCGTTACGAACATTGCCATACACCACGCTGGGTTCTCCGGTCCAGATAGCGTTCATGATTGTGCTGGCATATTCCCTTGACGGTTTGATATCAATGCGCGCCGTCGTTTTGTACTCTTCCAGCTCTTTATGCCAGTTCGCCAGTTGCTCTACACAGCGCTTCGGATATTCATCCAGCGGAATCTTATAGCGCTCAATCAGATCTTCACGACCCGGTTTGATAAACCACGGCGTGTATTCAGCAAAGTGTTCCGACGACTCGGTGATGAAATACCCCAATTTTTTGAACATTTCATAACGCACAATGTTCTGGCAGCGAGTATTGCCGTGGATATTCGGTTTCGGGACCTGGCCTGTTGCATAAGCTGCCAGCAGTTCCGGATAGAGATCGACATAGGTCCCATCAGCCGTTTTACGCTCCAGTTGCAGATAAAACGCCATATGGTTGATCCCGGCGCTGCGATAACGCAAAGAAGCAGGATCAATATCCAGATCCCGCGCCAACTCTTCCGCCGTTCCCTGCACCGAATGACATAACCCAACCTGTTTAATATGCGGATAGCGTGCATACATTGCCCAGGTGTTCATCGCCATGGGATTAACATAATTAAGCAGGGTGGCATGCGGGCAGACGTCGGTCATATCCTCGCAAATCTGCCATAAATGCGGAATCGTACGCAGCGCGCGCATAATGCCACCAGGCCCCAATGTGTCGGCTATCGTTTGTTCCAGACCGTGGCGTTTGCACACGGAAAAATCGGTCACGGTACACGGCTCGTAACCGCCAATCTGGAAAGCGACTATTACAAAATCAGCATCCTGCAATGCCGTTTTTTGATCGGTATAGCAAGTGATCTGGCCGCAAGCGCCAGCCGAGTCCATCAGCTTACGCACCACAATATGCGACTCTTCCAGGCGGGCTGCATCGATATCCATTAAAGCAATATGTGCGGATTTCAGCGCATCGCGGTGAAAGACATCTCCGAGAATATTCTTCACGAAAATCGTCGATCCCGCGCCGATAAAAGTAATTTTGGGTGCAGACATCATGACTCTCCAGAACGTGGGGTGATGACGCCATGGTGGCATGAGGACGCAAGAAAAACGTCCGGCTTCTGTACCGAGTACTCCCAGAAACTCAGTTCGCCTTTTCGTTCGGGCGAAAACTGAGTTTCTGGGATAATTTTTGCCGAAAAGCAGAGTATACGGGTTCAAAAAAGCACACTACCCGGTAATGGTGACCTGATTTGCGCGCCGATTCGCAGTCTTATCCGCTGAAAAATGGCATGATTCTGAACAATCAGGAACTGGAGTTACCATGACCACGCCGCCAATCTCAGCGCTTCCCCCCGATCCGCACATGTGTAACAGCGATGAGAAACAAACCCGTAGCCCACTGTCGCTGTACTCGGAATATCAACGTCTCGATATCGAACTACGCGCACCGCACGCCATGACCACCAGCCACTGGCATGGACAGGTGGAGATTAACGTACCGTTCGACGGCGATGTGGAATACCTGATCAATAACGAAGTGGTGCAGATAAAACAGGGCCATATCACCCTGTTTTGGGCCTGTACGCCGCACCAGTTAATACGACCTGGCGCCTGCCAGAACATGGCTATCTTTAATTTACCCATGCACCTGTTTCTCTCCTGGCCGCTGGACCGTGAGCTGATCAACCACGTCACTCATGGCATGGTCATCAAATCACAGGCCTCTCAGCAGTTGAGCACCTTTGAAGTTCAGCGCTGGCAACAGGAGCTAAGCAGCCCGAACGAACAGATTCGCCAGCTTGCCATCGATGAAATTAGCCTGATGCTCAAGCGGTTTAGCCTCTCCGGCTGGCAGCCCGTCCTGGTCAATAAAACCGCGGGCACGCACAAAAACAGCGTTTCACGTCACGCGCAGTTTTACGTGAGTCAAATGCTCAGTTTTATTGCCGACAACTACGATCAGGCACTCACCATCAACGATGTTGCGGAGCACGTGAAGCTCAACCCCAACTATGCAATGGGGATTTTCCAGCGTGTGATGCAACTCACCATGAAGCAGTACATTACCGCGATGCGTATCAACCACGTTCGCGCATTGCTGAGCGACACTGATAAAACCATTCTGGACGTCGCCCTTACCGCCGGATTTCGCTCCAGCAGTCGTTTTTACGATACTTTCAGCAAATTTGTCGGCATGTCACCACAGCAGTACCGCAAACTGAGCCAGCAACATCGACAATCGATAGCCGGATAAGCGTCGGATGGCGCAAACACATGCCCACTGACAGCACACCCCATTCGGCAATATCAGTATCAGCCAAAAAAATAATTCCCCTGTCGATAAACAATGCTGAAAAATTGCCTTCGATGAATATTAATTATTTGTTTATAAAGGAATAAAAACAAAATACGCTCATTTATCAGCCACTTTACAGCCCAATTTGTCAGGATAATACTTGCCTGCGTCACATTCATACGGTGTGTCTGCAATCCATAAATTGCAACCTCTCCACTACCGGGTAAAAGATGATGAAAGTATTAATTGTTGAAAGTGAGTTTCTGCATCAGGACACCTGGGTTGGTAGCGCTGTTGAGCGTCTGGCAGATGCCTTAAGTCGCCAAAATGTTACCGTCATTAAATCCACCTCATTCGACGATGGTTATGCCATCCTCGCGGCAAATGAAGCCATTGATTGCCTGATGTTCAGCTATCAAATGGAACAACAAGATGAACACCTGAATGTCAGGCAATTGATCGGCAAGCTCCACGAACGCCAGCAAAACGTCCCCGTTTTCCTGCTGGGCGATCGGGAAAAAGCCACCGCATCGCTGGATCGCGATCTGCTGGAGCTTGTCGATGAATTCGCCTGGATTCTTGAAGATACCGCTGACTTTATCGCCGGGCGCGCCGTTGCTGCGATGACCCGTTACCGCCAACAGCTGTTACCACCGCTGTTCAGCGCGCTGATGAAATACAGTGACATTCACGAATATTCCTGGGCAGCCCCTGGTCACCAGGGCGGCGTGGGATTTACTAAAACGCCGGCCGGTCGTTTCTATCATGACTACTACGGTGAAAACCTATTCCGTAGCGACATGGGTATTGAACGCGCATCACTGGGTTCACTGCTTGACCATACTGGCGCGTTTGGTGAAAGCGAAAAATATGCCGCACGTGTCTTCGGCGCTGACCACTCATGGTCCGTGGTGGTCGGTACTTCTGGCTCTAACCGCACCATCATGCAGGCATGCATGACTGATAACGATGTGGTAGTGCTGGACCGTAACTGCCATAAATCCATTGAACAAGGGCTCATTCTTACCGGGGCAAAACCGGTGTACATGGTACCAAGCCGCAACCGCTACGGCATTATCGGGCCTATCTACCCGCAGGAAATGCAGCCCGAAACATTGCAGAGAAAAATCAGCGAAAGCCCACTGACAAAAGATAAAACCGGACAGAAACCGTCATATAGCGTTGTAACCAACTGCACCTATGACGGCGTCTGCTACAACGCAAAAGAGGCGCAAGACCTGCTAGCCCAGACCAGCGATCGCATTCATTTCGATGAAGCCTGGTACGGCTATGCGCGTTTCAACCCGATTTATGCCGATCACTACGCTATGCGTGGTGCACCTGGCGACCATAACGGCCCCACCGTTTTTGCCACCCACTCGACCCATAAGTTGCTGAATGCGCTCTCTCAGGCATCTTACATTCACGTCCGTGAAGGCCGTGGCGCGGTTAATTTCTCCCGCTTTAACCAGGCGTACATGATGCACGCCACCACGTCTCCGCTGTATGCCATCTGTGCATCAAACGACGTGGCAGTTTCCATGATGGACGGTAACAGTGGCCTGTCGCTCACCCAGGAAGTGATCGATGAAGCCGTCGATTTCCGTCAGGCGATGGCACGGTTGTACAAAGAATTCACGGCTGAGGGCGACTGGTTCTTCAAACCGTGGAACAAAGAGGTGGTTACCGATCCGCAGACCGGAAAAACCTATGACTTTGCCGATGCGCCAACCCAACTCCTGACGACCGACCAGAACTGCTGGGTAATGCGCCCCGGTGAATCCTGGCATGGGTTTAAAGACCTGCCAGATAACTGGAGCATGCTGGACCCCATTAAAGTCAGTATTCTGGCGCCAGGTATGGGTGATGATGGTGAACTGGAACAGACCGGTGTTCCGGCGGCGCTGGTTACCGCCTGGCTTAGCCGCCACGGCATCGTACCGACCCGTACCACCGATTTCCAGATTATGTTCTTGTTCTCAATGGGGATCACCCGTGGTAAATGGGGCACACTGATAAACACACTGTGCTCTTTCAAACACCACTATGATGCCAATACTCCGCTCTCACAGGTGATGCCGGAACTGGTAGAGGAACATCCTGACACTTACGCAAATATGGGTATTCACGATCTGGGCGACACCATGTTCGCCTGGCTGAAAGAAAATAACCCAGGTAGCCGACTCAATGCGGCCTACTCTGGCCTGCCTGTTGCTGAAATGACCCCGCGTGAAGCCTATAACGCGATAGTCAGCGATAACGTTGAGATGGTGGCGATTGAAAATCTGCCGGGTCGTATCGCAGCCAACTCCGTCATTCCTTACCCACCGGGAATTCCAATGCTGCTGTCCGGGGAAAACTTTGGCGATGCCAACAGCCCGCAGATTAGTTATCTACGTTCGTTGCAATCCTGGGATCATCATTTTCCTGGCTTTGAACATGAAACCGAAGGAACGGAAATTATTGACGGTGTGTATCACGTCATGTGCGTGAAAGCCTAATGTCGTTTTTTAGATAGTCTATTTTTTATAAGGTTGACGTGTGATGGTTGAGTAATTCCTGAGTATTGCTGCAAAACAATAACATTGTCATACCTTTTGCGCGGGACCACCCCGCGCTTTTTTTATACGCAAATAGTACGTTGCCACTTGCGTAAAAAATTATGTACATGCCAAGAATCCCTACAGATATTGTAATTACTAAAAATCACGCTATTTTATCGCTTGTCTTGATTCATCATACAATTTTTTTTAGCCGCGATTACTCAGCAGGTGCTGAGTTACGGTATTTGATGTTCATATTCCGGGAGTTTGGGTATGAGGCTTTGCAGCAAAGAAGCTTGTGTTGTTGTATTAACGGAGAAAGATGTTTGGTTAAGGATTAACGGTAAAGAAGCCATCAGTTTAAAAGCTAACCACATGGCTCTGGTGGCGTGTGATAATAATATTATCGATTTTTCTTCACTTAATAACGCACTGGTCGTACATATCAGTCGCGATGTCATTAAAGACTATCTACGATTTTTAAATAAAGATCTTTCACAGTTCCCTCTCTGGCAACGTAGCGCCAATCCGGTGATGACCGCCGTATGCCTGACGCCGGATGTCTTTCGGGTTGCCGCTCAACACAGCGTGATGGAAACGCAAAACGAAGGCGAAAATGAGCGTACCCGTTCGCTACTGTTCACCGTATTATCGCGTTTTCTCGACAGCAAAAAGTTTATCTCCCTACTTATGCATATGTTACGCAATCGCATCAGCGACAGCGTTTACCACATCATTGAGAGCGATATTCATAAAGACTGGAATTTAAGCATGGTCGCCAGTTGCTTATGCCTGAGTCCCAGTTTGTTAAAGAAAAAGCTAAAAAATGAAAATACAAGTTACAGTCAAATAATAACCACGTGTCGTATGCGTTATGCCGTCAATCAATTAATGATGGACGGGAAAAACATTTCACAGGTATCTCAGCTGTGCGGATATAACAGTACTTCATACTTTATCTCCGTCTTCAAAGAGTTCTATGGAATGACGCCACTGCATTATGTCAGTCAACATCGGGAACCCTCCGCTGCCTGATTTTTGATCATTTAGCGATGAGCCATAATAATATCAGCATTGGCGATACCCCTGTTCCGCCATCATAAAATAGTCTTCTGAAGAGGTATGATGTGACGTCATTTATCCTTATCAGGAGTTAAAAAATATGTCGACGGATGCTGATGCTCACAAAGTGGGCTTAATCCCCGTCACCCTTATGGTGTCGGGGAATATTATGGGTTCCGGTGTATTCCTGCTACCCGCAAACCTGGCGTCAACTGGCGGGATTGCAATCTACGGATGGTTGGTCACTATTATCGGTGCGCTGGCACTGTCGATGGTGTACGCCAAAATGTCGTCCTTAGACTCCAGTCCCGGTGGTTCTTACGCTTATGCGCGCCGCTGTTTCGGTCCTTTTTTAGGCTACCAGACCAACGTGCTGTACTGGCTGGCCTGCTGGATTGGTAACATCGCCATGGTCGTTATTGGCGTCGGTTACCTGAGCTACTTCTTCCCTATCTTAAAAGATCCGTTGGTTCTGACGCTCACCTGTGTCGTTGTACTGTGGGTTTTCGTCTTGCTGAATATTGTCGGTCCAAAAATGATCACTCGCGTGCAGGCCGTTGCGACAGTACTGGCGCTGGTGCCCATTGTCGGTATTGCCGTCTTCGGCTGGTTCTGGTTCCGCGGTGAAACCTATATGGCGGCCTGGAACGTCAGCGGCATGAATACCTTCGGCGCCATCCAAAGCACCTTAAACGTAACCTTATGGTCGTTCATTGGGGTTGAAAGCGCCTCCGTTGCCGCCGGTGTGGTTAAAAACCCGAAACGTAACGTCCCTATCGCCACCATTGGCGGGGTACTGATTGCCGCCGTCTGCTACGTTCTCTCAACTACGGCGATTATGGGTATGATCCCTAACGCTGCACTGCGGGTGTCAGCCTCACCGTTTGGTGATGCTGCACGCATGGCACTGGGTGATACCGCTGGGGCCATTGTCTCCTTCTGTGCAGCGGCTGGGTGCCTTGGCTCACTGGGTGGTTGGACACTGTTGGCCGGCCAGACCGCAAAAGCGGCAGCCGATGACGGCCTGTTCCCACCGATTTTCGCTCGCGTCAACAAGGCGGGAACACCGGTTGCCGGGCTAATCATCGTCGGGATCCTGATGACCCTCTTCCAGTTCAGCAGCATGTCGCCAAACGCAGCAAAAGAATTTGGTCTGGTCTCTTCGGTCTCCGTTATCTTCACCCTGGTGCCATATCTGTACACCTGCGCGGCATTGCTGCTGCTGGGCCACGGTCACTTTGGTAAAGCGCGTCCGATGTACTTACTGGTGACCTTTGTGGCATTTGTCTACTGCATCTGGGCGGTGGTGGGTTCTGGCGCCAAAGAAGTGATGTGGTCGTTCGTGATGTTGATGGTAATCACCGCACTGTATGCGCTCAATTACAACCGGATCCATAAAAACCCGTATCCTCTGGATGCCCCGACCAACAATAATTAATGCCTGTAAGCGTCGTTGCCCGATGACATAAGCGCATCGGGCCTACGCATCACACACCCCACCAGTACCTGCTAACATTAAGAACTTAATGTTGGCTTAATTTTACTTTGAGAGGATCCGCTCCACTTAGTCGATGGAACCCCCTTAATGTTAAAGCTCCTGTTTAAAAGACCGACTCTCGGGCAAATCAGCTGGCTATTGCTGATCTCATTTTATCTTGCGACCTTCCTGAACATCGCGTTCTACAAACAGGTACTGCAAGACCTTCCGCTGGATTCCCTGCGCAATATCCTGGTGTTCTTATCGATGCCGGTTGTCGCGTTCAGCGTCATGAATATCGTGCTCACGCTGGCCTCTTTCCTGTGGCTTAACCGCCTGGTCGCGTGCATTTTCATTTTGGTCGGAGCATCCGCCCAGTATTTCATCATGACCTACGGCATCATCATCGACCGCTCGATGATCGCCAACATGATGGATACCACACCGGCTGAAACCTTCGCCCTCATGACGCCGCAAATGCTCCTGACGCTGGGGCTGAGCGGCATTCTGGCCGCCATCGTTGCCTGCTGGATAAGAATCAAACCCATTACGCCAGTGCTGCGCAGCGTGTTGTATCGCGCTGCGAATATCCTGATATCGGCACTGCTTATCGTGCTGGTCGCCGCCTTCTTCTATAAAGATTACGCATCGCTGTTTCGTAATAACAAAGAGCTGGTTAAGTCCCTCAGCCCGTCCAACAGCATCGTGGCAACGTCATCCTGGTATTCACACCAGAGACTGGCCAACCTGCCGCTGGTGCGTATTGGCGAAGATGCACACCGTAATCCAGAAATGGTGAAAGGAAAACGTAAGAACCTCACTATTGTGGTGCTCGGTGAAACGTCACGCGGCGACAACTTTTCTCTGTCAGGTTATTCACGTCAGACCAATCCGTTGCTGGAAAAAGATGATGTCGTTTATTTCCCGCATACAACGTCCTGCGGTACGGCGACAGCCGTTTCCGTTCCCTGCATGTTCTCCGACATGCCACGAGCGCATTACGATGAAGAGCTGGCTCACCACCAGGAAGGCGTACTCGATATCATCCAACGGGCGGGAATTAACGTTCTGTGGAATGATAACGACGGCGGTTGTAAAGGTGCCTGTGACCGCGTACCGCATCAGGATATGACTGCGCTGAACTTACCAGGACAGTGTATTAACGGTGAATGCTACGATGAAGTCCTGTTCCACGGGCTGGAAGAGTACATTAATAACCTGAAGGGCGACGGCGTGATCGTGCTGCACACCATCGGCAGCCATGGTCCAACCTATTACAACCGTTATCCGCCACAGTTTAAGAAATTTACCCCAACCTGCGATACCAACGAAATTCAAACCTGTTCGCAGCAGCAACTGGTGAATACCTACGACAATACCATCCTGTACATTGACTATATTGTTGATAAAGCGATCAATATACTGAAAGCGCATCAGGACAATTTCACCACCAGCCTGGTTTATCTTTCCGATCACGGTGAATCCTTAGGAGAAAACGGCGTCTACTTGCACGGTCTGCCGTATTCGATTGCACCTGACACACAAAAACATGTACCGATGCTGTTGTGGCTCTCAGAAGATTATCAGCAACGCTATCAGGTCTCTCAGACATGTTTACAAAAACGGGCCAGCTCAGAAGATTTCTCACAGGATAATCTGTTCTCAACCCTGCTGGGATTAACGGGCGTGCAAACACAGAAATACCAAGCGGCAGATGATATTCTGCAACCCTGCCGGGGAGGCTAACCGAATGAAAATTCTGATTGTTGAAGACGATACGCTGTTACTACAGGGGCTGATACTTGCCGCACAAACGGAAGGCTACGCCTGCGATGGCGTATCCACGGCCCGTGCCGCCGAGCATTGCCTGGAAACGGGGCATTACAGCCTTGTCGTTCTGGATTTAGGTTTACCGGATGAGGATGGCCTGCATTTTCTGACCCGCATCAGGCAGAAAAAATACACCGTGCCGGTACTCATCCTGACCGCCCGCGACACCGTGAAAGACCGCATCACCGGACTGGATGTCGGCGCTGATGACTATCTGGTCAAACCGTTCGCGCTGGAAGAACTGCATGCCCGCATTCGGGCGCTGTTACGTCGGCATAACAATCAGGGTGAAAGTGAGATTATCATTGGCAACCTGACATTGAATATCGGCCGCCGCCAGGTGTGGATGGATGGACAAGAAATTGTCTTAACGCCAAAAGAGTACGCGCTATTGTCGCGGCTGATGCTCAAAGCGGGAAGCCCGGTACACCGGGAGATTCTGTATAACGACATCTACAGCTGGGACAACGAGCCGTCGACCAATACGCTGGAAGTCCACATCCACAACCTGCGCGATAAAGTGGGAAAATCACGCATTCGCACGGTTCGAGGTTTTGGCTACATGCTGGCCGCTACTGAGGAAAGCTAAGTGAATTTGATGCGTTTTCTAAAACAACCGCTCCCGCTTCGCCAGCGTTTAATGCTGACGATCGGCCTGATTCTGCTGGTCTTCCAGCTGATTAGCACCTTCTGGTTGTGGCACGAAAGCACCGAGCAAATACAGCTGTTCGAACAGGCGTTACGCGAAAACCGTAACAACGATCGCCATATCATGCATGAGATCCGCGAGGCTATCGCCAGCCTGATCGTCCCCGGCATTTTTATGGTCAGCCTGACGCTCATTATTTGCTATCAGGCGGTACGGCGCATTACCCGTCCTCTTGCCGATCTCCAACAGGAGTTAGAAACTCGCACAGCGGATAATCTGGCTCCCATTAATATCCGTAGCTCCACCATTGAGATACAGGCGGTGGTGACGGCGCTCAATCAGTTGGTTACGCGGCTAACAACCACTATCGACAACGAGCGTCTGTTTACTGCCGACGTTGCCCATGAGCTACGAACGCCACTATCCGGCGTTCGTCTGCATCTGGAATTGCTGTCAAAAACCCACAATGTTGACGTTACGCCGCTCATCACCCGTCTCGACCAAATGATGGACAGCGTGTCGCAGCTGTTGCAACTCGCCCGTGTGGGTCAGTCGTTTTCGGCCGGAAGCTACCAGCACGTCAAACTACTGGAGGACGTGATTCTGCCCTCTTACGATGAACTCAGCACGATGCTGGACCAGCGCCAGCAAACGTTGCTCCTACCGGCGAGCGCAGAGGATGTCATCGTACGCGGCGACGCCACGCTATTGCGGATGCTGCTGAGAAATCTGGTGGAGAACGCCCATCGCTACAGCCCGGAAGGCACCCATATTACGATTAGCCTGAATACAGAGCATGATGCCGTCATGGCCGTCGAAGATGAAGGGCCAGGCATTGATGAAAGTAAATGTGGGGAACTGAGCAAAGCGTTTGTGCGTATGGATAGCCGTTTTGGCGGGATTGGGCTGGGGCTGAGCATTGTCAGTCGAATTACCCAGTTACATCACGGGCAGTTCTTTTTGCAAAACCGCCCAGGAGCCAGTGGCACTCGCGCCTGGGTGGTGCTGGAGAAAGATCAGTAAGAGCTCACCCACACGTACAAAAAACTGCTCACAATCAGTACGCTGCAAACGGTGGTCAAACTTTCATAAATACGGGTTTTCATGACACTCTCCTCCGATACTATGGAGGAGAGTTTGCCTGAAGGATATTAAGCCAACCTTAAGGCCACGCGCCGGATGGCGGCTGACGCCTTATCCGGCCTACAAAGTACAATGCTACCCGTAGGCCTAAAAGCTCGCGCCATCAGGCAATGACACGATTACTCATCAATACGCGGATGCTGCTGCACCAGGCGCGAACGCTTAAGCTGCAGCTCTGCAATTTCCTGATCGATGTCTTCGATTTTCTGCTCAATATTGTCGTAGTGCTCGCCGAGGATCTCTTTCGCTTCCTGAATATCCGAAGCGGCAGGTGTCGCCCCTTTCAGCGGCTGATTGGCGGTTTCTTTCATGGTCACGCCGGTAATTAAACCTATCACCGCAATCACCATCAGATAATAAGCTGGCATCATCAGGTTCTGCGAGCTTTCCACCAGCCAGGCGGCCAGCGTCGGGGTCAGACCAGCTACCAGGACCGAGATATTAAACGCGGCGGCCAGCGCACTGTAGCGAATATGTGTCGGGAACATCGCCGGTAACGTTGATGCCATCACCCCGGTGAAGCAGTTAAGGATCACCGCCAGCATCAGCAACCCGGCGAAAATCAGGCCGATAACGTTACTGTTAATCAGGATAAATGCCGGAATGGCCAGCACAAACAGCGCAATACTGCCCATAATCACAAACGGACGGCGTCCGAAGCGGTCACTCAGCAGCCCCATAATCGGCTGCACAAACAGCATACCAATCATAATGGCGATAATAATCAGCACACCGTGATCTTCAGAGTAGTGCAGGTTATGCGACAGGTAGCTCGGCATATAGGTGAGCAGCATGTAGTAGGTGACGTTGGTCGCAATCACCAGACCGATGCACGCCAGCAGGCTACGCCAGTGTTTAGTCGCAATTTCTTTAAACGAAATCTTCGGTCCTTCCTGCAGACCCTGACGATCGCCCTGCTCCAGCTTGTCGACATGCTGCTGAAATGCAGGTGTTTCTTCCAGAGCATGACGCAGATACAGGCCAATCAGCCCTAACGGTAGCGCCAGGAAGAACGGAATACGCCAACCCCACTCAAGGAAGTTGTCTTCGCCGACGACAGTTGAGATCAGGACCACCACGCCCGCTCCCAGCACAAACCCGGCAATCGAGCCGAAGTCCAGCCAACTGCCCATAAATCCACGCTTACGGTCCGGGGAATACTCTGCGACAAAAATCGACGCGCCGGTATACTCGCCGCCGACCGAAAAGCCCTGTGCCATCTTACACAGCAACAGCAGGATCGGTGCCCAGATACCAATAGACGCATACGAAGGGATCAACCCAATACAGAAGGTACTGATCGACATAATCACAATCGTGATAGCCAGAATCTTTTGGCGACCGTATTTATCGCCAAGCATACCGAAGAACAATCCGCCAAGCGGTCGAATCAGAAAGGGAACGGAGAAGGTAGCGAGTGCAGCAACCATCTGCACGCTGGGGTCAGCCCCCGGGAAGAACACTTTACCTAATGCGTAAGCAACAAACCCATAAACACCAAAATCAAACCACTCCATTGCATTACCGAGTGACGCGGCGGTAATGGCTTTTCGCAGTTTTCCGTCATCAATAATGGTGACGTCGCGAAGCGTAATTGGCTTTATTTTTTTCCTTTTTAGCATACCAGTCCTCATAGACTTAGCCCTGTCGCGCTACAGTTCGAGTCTCCCAACGCCGTATGCGCTAAGGTCATCGCCGAGCGGGGATTGCACAGGCGCAATCCCTGTAACAAGCGTAGCAGGTTTACTTACACTGACTGAAAATGAGCAGTACAACCGAACCTGTTGACGCCTGATTGGGCGGTTAATGACCTCTTTACCCTAACAGTGTTTAAATGTGTGATCAACTTCACACATAGTTTTTCATTTCGTCAACCTGCGTAAATAAGGTCATTCTGAGTCAGCTTTTTTACATGGCACGCTTGCGATTTACTGACAATTAAATACAAGAATAAATCACCTGGCTCCATCAACAATCACAGCAGTCACTATTATTCTGCTAGCAAAAAAACCACCTAATCCCTTCACAAAAAGATCACAGGTTTTTTAATAATCGGAACCTGTAGTGATCTTTGCTCGGAATATGTGATGAAGATAACTAAAACATCGTTTTATTTTGATTGAATCAATGTTCCTGTGAATGCAAACTAATTCCAGACGCAATATCCCTGGGAGCAGAAACATGCTCAACGTATGCCGCGTTAGATTTTATAAAACAAAGAGATAGCCGTTTTCTCTGTTAAAAACCACAAGTAACATTTTGAATTTAAATGATTTTTACTTTCTTGCGCGTTTATAACCTGCGACAAGACATGAGGACGTTTATGAAAATTAAAGCCACGATTGAACGCATCCCCGGCGGAATGATGTTGATTCCTCTGTTATTAGGCGCAGTGTTAAATACGTTAGCTCCCGATACGGGCGCGTATTTCGGTTCATTTACCAAAGGTATGATCAGCGGGACAGTTCCGATTCTGGCAGTATGGTTTTTTTGTATCGGTGCATCAATTGATTTACGAGCAACCGGTACGGTATTACGCAAGTCAGGTACATTGGTATTAACCAAAATAGCCGTAGCCTGGGCAGTGGCAATGATTGCCGCTTCATTTATTCCTGATACAGGCATTCAAACCGGGTTCTTTGCAGGTCTTTCCGTACTGGCAATTGTCTCAGCAATGGACATGACCAACGGGGGTTTGTACGCCAGCCTGATGAACCAGTACGGTACGAAAGAAGAGTCTGGCGCATTTGTGTTAATGTCTCTGGAATCCGGTCCGTTAATGACCATGGTCATTCTGGGCTCTGCCGGTCTGGCCTCTTTCGAGCCGCACCATTTCATCGGCGCGGTCCTGCCGTTCCTGATCGGCTTTACACTGGGCAACCTGGATCACGACCTGCGTGCCTTCTTTAGCAAAGCGACACCGGTACTGATTCCGTTCTTCGGCTTCGCACTGGGTAACACCATTAACCTGAGCGTCATCGTTGATACCGGTCTGCTGGGTATCCTGCTGGGTGTGGCCGTCATCGTTATCACCGGTATCCCGCTGATTATTGCTGACCGCGTCATTGGTGGCGGGAACGGTACGGCGGGCGTAGCAGCCTCTTCTGCAGCTGGTGCCGCGGTGGCTAACCCAGTCATCATCGCCCAGATTAACCCGGCATTTGAACCGGTTGCCGCTTCGGCAACTGCTCTGGTCGCTGCCAGCGTGATTGTCACCGCCATTCTGGTGCCGATTATCACCGCGTTGTATGCCAAACGTTTTAATAAAAATCAGGTCGCCAACGAGACAGTGGCGACCCCGGCAGACTCACTGCACCACTAAGCCTGCCTTTGCCTCACGCCCCCCCAGCTCAACTGATAAGCTGGGGGGGTGCGAAAATCTCCTCAACCATCGCATCAACCAGTCGTTTTGCCGAACACAGTCTCGGCATCCCTAACGCCACATTCTGCCAACGCTGCGTCACCGACCAGCTCACCGGATGGCGCTGTGCATCGCACCAGTCACCCAGCCAACTCAGCAGATCGTTATGTTCGCTCGAACCCCCAACTGCAGGTGAGTTCAGCCATTGATGATAATAATGGCGCGTAGTTGGTGCCGCATTCACGCTATGCGCCAGCGTCTGGGCAGCCATCGTGCGTAAATTGTCTTTTAGCATCGACACTACATCGGCATTCGCCAGCCGACAGGCGTCACCAAAGGCGCCCCAGCGCAGTTCCTCCAGCGCAACAAAGCAGCGTCCGGGTAATGACCAGCCGTCATACGCGCCAGCCCGCCAGCGAGTAAAAATCTGTTCACTGTGTTCGCCTGCCTGCACGGTCAGCCCACGTTGCGTCAACGCTTTCTCTTTATATGCGCTACGTTGGGCAAACCCGTCAGCCAGTGAAATTAATTGCTGCATCACGCCGGGAGTTGATTGTCCGCGTGGCTGTTCAGTTTGTTGTAAGAAGACCAGTCGCTCGGCAATACGTACCAGCGCCAGGTGACCAGGATCGATAGTGCCCGCCAGTTTTTCCACCAGCTTAAGGCGCATCACCAGGTGTTCGCTGGATACCCCCGCCATCACCCACGCCCGCAGCTGCGTCTGGGATAACACTTCCTGCGTCAGGCGCGCACGCAACCGCTGCTGCTGCTGCAGAAAACCGCCGGAACGTTTGGTTTCATCTCCCTGAACCAGATCGACCATAAACTTCGGGTAGACGCACTCCAGCGTCCGCCCTGGGCCTTCCAGTAACACGTTAGTCATGTATGCTCGGTTGCAAAAAGGGTGTGGATATCGTCACGCAGCAAGCGGGAATCTTCATAAATCCATGCCGCCGTCGTAATACGATGCTGCAATTGTTCATTCATTGCATTCACCGCCGATTCATTTTGCTGGCGCAGGGTCAGACTCTCGCGCAGGCTCGCCTGCAATTGCGTCAGACACAGTGAAAAATCAGCAAAAAACGTGGCCATGCCTGCCGTAACGGAAATATCGACCTGAGCAACTAAAGCTTTACGAATTTGTTGGCAAAACTGAGTGACATAATGGACAAGATTCTTGTGCAACGCGCCCATATCAATGAGGTAACGCGTTTTTGTTTCGACATAATCATTCCATCCCCAGTTGGGCTGATTCAACCAACGTGAGAACGTGTCACGCACAACACCACCGGTGGACGGGGTATTATCAGCAGGGATATCCTGTTCAATAGCCTCGTTAAACAACTGGCGGGTATTGAAATTAAACATCGCCGCATGAAAGGCTGGAAAACGGATCCGCGCACGAAAACCGGCGTGGTTTAGTTCCTCTTTCACCCGCTGCTCAATAGGCCGCATAGCGTCATTCAGCGCCCGGGATAACGTCGATTCAAGCGCCTCAAAACGCAGCGCCAGGTCCCGGCTGATACTCTCCTGCGCCGCCAGCAGGACAACCTCACAGGAGGAGCGAATTTTATCTAACACAATTTTCGCTTGCCCCTCGTCATGCAACACCAGCATATCACCGGCCATTTCCGCCGTTGCAATGGCAGCTCCCATGCCATGTTGTGACATCATCAGCACGTTTTCTTTAACAAAGAACGTATTGATGCCGCACAGAATCTCGGTCTGTTGCTCACTGAGATAGGCCGCAGCAGCCTCCAGCGCCAGCTCAACCTCGTGACTGACCTCGTCGCCCACCCGCGCCTGGCTTCTCTGCAACTGTTGCATATCATCTTCAATATGCGCGATGTTCATCTGCAACTGCTCATAGGCTACGGTTAAGCCGTGGGCGCGAAACTCCAGGTATTCGTGTGCGCTTTGCGAATAGTTCAACAACTTGTGTGATGCCGAGCGAAGCGCATACAGCGAAGCATTGGCGTGAGCGGCGTGAATGACTTTCTGGATCGGCTGCTCAAACAACGAATCCTCCCACAGCAGATCTGCGGCATGGCGAATATGTTCTTTATCCTCAAGATCGGTGGTACGCCAGCGCCTGCCGAGTGCCGCTTCGGCAAAGTCCTGGACCCAGCGCTGCTCCTGATGATCCGGCAAGCGCCCATTATTCATGAGTTCATGACGTGCCCTGTTGGCCAGATATCCCCACATTGAGGAGACCGGATAAATACGTTCAGGCGTAATACCACCTTTCATCAACGTGCCGGAAATTAACGCCCGCACCTGCTCTTCATCATCACTGTTGCGGTCTTTCTGATCGAATTTGTTAACCAGCGCATACAGCGGTACTGACTTTCCAACCGCCATAATGGCCTGACGGACTTCCTCATCCGAAATCGACTTCAGTTGGGTATAATCCATCACCGCCAGTACCGCTGAAGCCCGCGCCAGCTGTTCATTGAGCATTTGTTGTAAGTGTGGCTGCCCGGCTTCATTCGGCCCGGGCGTATCCAGCAGCGTCAATTGTCCCGGATAACTTGCCAGCCCGGCCAGATGCACGAACTCAACCTCAATAACCGGAATATGCTCAATTGCAGCATAGGCGACAAACGGAAACTCCACCTCCAGCGCTTTAGACAAACGCACCAGATCGTTCAGGCTCTTGAGAAAATGGAAAATAGGCTGTGCGCCAAGGTAATAGCGTTCAAATGCCACGCCGTTTTCAATATGCTGGAGCAGGGCATTCATATCCTTATCTATTTCCAGCGTCTGAGCCAGACGCTGACGATCGCATTCCCGCACGCGCTGCTGTAATACTTTCATTAAGGCGTCAATTGGCGCGACATGCGAAAAATGCAGCACCGGCTCTTTCTGTCCCGGTGTATGGCGGATAAGGGTCGGTAACGCCGTCATCGGGCGATTACGATTAGGTAAAACCTCAGTTCCGACAATCGCGTTAATCGTCGTCGACTTTCCCGCCTTCATCGTACCGACGATCGCCAGAACCATTTCCAGACGGGTAATCTTTCGCAGTTCATTGTTGAGCGTTGCCTGCTGGACATCCATGCCACGCGCGCTGAAATGCAGGGGCTGAACAACCTGTCCACTATGCTCTCCTTTTTTCAGCATGACATCATTCGCCGAGGTCATTGGCAATTTCTGCAATTGCCTGAGATGTTCAAGAGAGAGCATCAGTAAGCGTTCAGCTTCCTGACTTAATTCATAAATTGTCTGTGTGTACATGGAAAATCTTTCCTTAACGCAAATAGCATTACTTTTATTTAGCCAAATCGTTTTATTTATAGATTTTCGGCTTTTATAATTACGTGTGGAAATAATTAAAATTAAAACAACCAGCTGATATTATTAAAATAAAATTTATCGTATGACTGCTGGCCTGATGCCTCTCACTTACTATATTAAGTAAGAAAGATAAACAGAGTAGTTCAGTTTTAAAAAATGCCAGCTTAATTCCCCTACCAAATTTAAGGGGGTCACAAAGTATTCACTCACAATGACTTAGCTAGTCTGTAAGCCATGCTACCTATGAATATCGGGTGTTTCGCCTCACCTTATCTTAAATAGCTAAACGTAGCAATTTCCCTTAAAAAATATTCCTTCTGGTTTTCATAGACGTGAAAGCAACCTGACGCCACAACAGATAGTTGGGCATAATTGGCCTGTAGCCCCGACAAAAGCAGGGATTTTATGTATAATTGCGGCCTTTTTCGGCAATCTGCCAATTTTGGGCGCTTTTGCCCCTGCTGACTTTTGAGGAAATCCACATGTCATTACCACACTGCCCACAATGCAACTCCGAATACACTTACGAAGATAACGGCATGTTCATCTGCCCGGAATGCGCTCACGAATGGAACGACGCTGAACCCGCTCAGGACAGCGACGAACTGATCGTTAAAGATGCTAATGGCAACCTGCTCGCCGATGGCGACAGCGTTACCGTAGTAAAAGATCTGAAGGTAAAAGGTAGCTCTTCCATGCTGAAGATCGGTACCAAAGTGAAGAATATCCGCCTGGTTGAAGGCGACCACAACATCGATTGCAAAATCGATGGCTTTGGCCCAATGAAGCTGAAATCTGAGTTTGTGAAAAAGAACTGATGCAAATTGCCTGACGGCGCTACGCTCATCAGGTCTACACCAGCTCATCTGCCAGGCGGGAAGCCCATACTTCCCGCCTGGTTTATTTATACAGACGATAACTACACTTAACTGGCTTCTCTTACTCTGAGGTAAAGATTATGCCGTTAAGTCCCTATATCTCCTTTGTAGGCAACTGCGCTGACGCTATCGCCTTCTACCAAAAAACGTTAGGCGCTGAGCTGCTCTACAAAATCAACTTCGGTGAAATGCCCAAATCGGCGCAGGACAGTGAAGAAGGTTGCCCTTCTGGCATGAAATTCCCCGATACCGCTATTGCCCACGCCAACCTGCGCGTTGCGGGCAGCGATATCATGATGAGCGATAGCGCCCCCGACGGAAACGCGCACTACTCTGGCTTTACGCTGGTGCTCGACACACAAAACGTCGACGAAGGTAAACGCTGGTTTGATAACCTGGCAGTAAACGGAAAAATCGAAATGGACTGGCAGGAAACCTTCTGGGCCCACGGTTTCGGTAAAGTGAGCGACCAGTATGGCGTGCCGTGGATGATCAACGTCGTCAAACAACAGCAACCCCCTACAGAGTAATCCAACGGGAGGCCAGCCCTCCCGTACTGTCATCAAATATCGCTCAACTCTTCATCGCCAAGTAACCTTCCTTTAACGAAAACGTCACATTGATCCGCCACGATGGGGCCACTTTTTTAGGGAGGCCGCATCATGCAAACGGTTATTCGCGTCGAGAAACTCTCCAAATCCTTCAATCAACATCAGGCGCTTAATGCGGTTGATCTGAATATCTGTGCCGGTGAGATGGTGGCTCTGCTTGGGCCGTCCGGCTCCGGCAAATCCACCCTTTTACGTCATTTAAGCGGTTTGATCGTCGGTGATAAATCACCTGGTAGCCACATCGAACTGCTGGGTCGCACCGTTCAACATGAAGGCCGCCTGGCGCGCGATATCCGCAAAAGCCGCGCCCACACCGGCTACATCTTCCAGCAGTTCAATCTGGTGAACCGCCTGACGGTGCTGGAGAACGTCCTGATTGGCGCGCTCGGTAGCACGCCGTTCTGGCGTACCTGTTTTAGCTGGTTTAGCCAGGAACAAAAACAGCGTGCATTACAGGCGCTGACCCGCGTGGGCATGGCGCATTTTGCATACCAGCGTGTTTCCACGCTTTCGGGCGGACAACAGCAGCGTGTCGCAATCGCCCGCGCGCTGATGCAGCAGGCCAAAGTGATCCTTGCCGATGAGCCGATTGCCTCACTGGACCCGGAATCCGCACGCATCGTGATGGACACCCTACGCGACATAAACCAGACCGACGGCATCACCGTGGTCGTCACGCTACATCAGGTGGATTACGCCCTGCGCTACTGCGAACGCATTGTCGCGCTGCGCCAGGGCAACGTCTTCTTTGATGGCAGCAGCCAGCATTTTGACAACGACCGTTTTGACCATCTCTACCGCAGCATGAACCGCGTCGAACAGAACGCGCAGGCTGCATAGTTCTAAAAAACCAGGCGTTATTGGCGCAGCCAGGCTGGAGACGGCCAGCGCGGAAAAACCGGAGCGTACACGCAGTACGTGAGGATTTTGAGCACTGCCCGGATTCAGGCTGGCAAGTGAAATAGCCTGGAACAATGACTAATTAAGGAAACGACATGAGCTATAAGACAGTTGCCGCGCTGGCTTTCACCAGCATGTTTAGCGTCAGTACCTTGTTAAGTCCGGCCCATGCCGAGGAGCAAGAAAAAGCGCTGAACTTTGGCATTATTTCGACCGAATCACAGCAAAACCTGAAGCCACAGTGGGAACCGTTCCTGAAGGACATGGAAAAATCGCTGGGCGTGAAAGTAAACGCCTTCTTCGCTCCGGACTACGCCGGGATCATCCAGGGCATGCGCTTTAACAAAGTGGATATCGCCTGGTACGGCAACCTCTCAGCAATGGAAGCGGTGGATCGCGCTAACGGACAAGTGTTTGCCCAGACCGTAGCCGCCGACGGATCCCCGGGTTACTGGAGCGTGTTGATCGTTAACAAAGACAGCCCGATCAACAACCTGAACGATCTGATCGCCAAACGTAAGGATCTGACCTTCGGCAACGGCGATCCCAACTCTACGTCAGGTTTCCTCGTCCCCGGTTATTACGTCTTCGCCAAAAACAACATCTCCGCCAGCGACTTCAAACGCACCGTTAACGCCGGGCACGAAACTAACGCCCTGGCCGTCGCCAACAAACAGGTGGATGTGGCTACCAACAACACCGAAAACCTCGACAAGCTGAAAACGTCCGCACCGGACAAGCTGAAAGAGTTGAAGGTTATCTGGAAGTCACCGCTGATCCCAGGCGATCCGATCGTCTGGCGTAAGAACCTCTCTGAAGCCACCAAGGACAAGGTGTACGACTTCTTCATGAACTACGGCAAAACGCCGGAGCAGAAAACCGTCCTGGAACGCCTGGGTTGGGCGCCGTTCCGTGCCTCCAGCGATCTGCAACTGGTGCCGATTCGCCAACTGGCGCTGTTTAAAGAGATGCAGGGCGTAAAGGACAACAAAGGGCTGAACGAGGAAGAGAAAACCAGCAAAACCTCGGCGCTGAAAGCACAGCTTGATGATCTCGACCGCCTGACCGCCGCCCTGGGCGCCATGACCAGCGTCACCAAAGCGGTGCAATAACCCTGATGCCCGGTGGCGCTTCGCTTACCGGGCCTACGATGTTTTGTAGGCCGGATAAGGCGCCTGCGCCGCCATCCGGCAATAACCGATGCACGGAGCCAAACATGCAAACCATCACCGTTGCCCCGCCCAAGCGTAGCTGGTTCTCGCTGCTGAGCTGGGCCATTCTTCTCGCCGTGCTGGTGGTCTCGTGGAAAGGCGCCGAAATGGCCCCGCTCACGCTGATCCAGGATTCCGGCAATATGGCAACCTTCGCTGCCGACTTCTTTCCACCTGACTTCAGTCAGTGGCAGGACTATCTCGGTGAAATGGCCGTCACGCTGCAAATCGCCGTCTGGGGTACCGCCCTCGCCGTGGTGTTGTCGATTCCCTTCGGTCTGATGTGCGCCGATAACCTGGTGCCGTGGTGGATTTACCAGCCGATGCGCCGTCTGATGGATGCCTGTCGCGCCATCAACGAAATGGTCTTCGCGATGCTGTTCGTAGTCGCCGTCGGGTTAGGGCCATTCGCCGGGGTGATGGCGCTGTTTATCCACACTACCGGGGTACTCTCCAAGCTGCTTTCCGAAGCGGTAGAAGCCATTGAGCCGGGTCCGGTAGAAGGTATTCGCGCCACCGGAGCCAACAAAATTGAAGAGATTCTGTACGGCGTTCTGCCACAGGTCATGCCGCTGCTTATCTCCTACTCGCTGTATCGCTTTGAATCCAATGTTCGCTCGGCCACGGTAGTCGGCATGGTGGGAGCCGGTGGTATCGGCGTGACCTTATGGGAGGCGATTCGCGGCTTTCAGTTCCAGCAAACCTGCGCCCTGATGGTGTTAATCATCGTCACCGTCAGCCTGCTGGATTTCCTTTCCCAGCGTTTGCGTAAGCACTTTATCTGATTAGCGAGGCATTGATTGCTATGCACTTGTCTACACATCCGACCAGTTATCCAACGCGTTATCAGGAAATTGCCGCGAGACTTGAGCAGGAGCTTCGTCAACATTATCGCTGCGGTGACTATCTGCCCGCCGAGCATCAGCTTGCCGCGCGCTTCGAGGTAAACCGCCACACCCTGCGCCGCGCCATTGACCAGTTGGTTGAACGCGGTTGGGTTCAGCGTCGCCAGGGAGTCGGCGTGCTGGTGCTGATGCGCCCGTTCGATTACCCGCTTAATGCCCAGGCACGCTTTAGTCAGAACCTGCTGGACCAGGGCAGCCACCCCACCAGCGAAAAACTGCTGGCGGTGCTGCGTCCGGCCTCCAGCCACATTGCCGATGCGCTCAGCATAAACGAGGGCGATAACGTGATTCACCTGCGCACCCTGCGCCGGGTTAACGGGATCGCACTGTGCCAGATCGACCACTATTTTTCCGACCTCTCGCTGTGGCCGCTGCTGCAAGGCTTCAACAGCGGCTCACTGCACGACTACCTGCGCGAACAATCCGGTCTGACGCTGCTGCGCACGCAAACGCGCATCAGCGCCCGCCGTGCGCAGGCCAAAGAGAGCAAGGTGCTGGAAATCCCCAACATGGCGCCGCTGCTGTGCGTGCGCACTCTGAACCACCGTGAAGGCGAAGAACAGGCGGCGGAATATTCCGTCAGCCTGACCCGCGCCGACATGATCGAATTCACCATGGAGCACTGAATGCATTTCGATACCGCCACTCGCCAGCGTTGGATGCGCGCGCTGGCTTACAGCAATGCCGATGCCCTGAATGCGCGTATCAAGGCGCTCAAACTAACGCCGGACTATGAGCTTATCCGCGCCCCGGAAAGCGGACTGATGCAGATCCAGGCCCGTATGGGCGGCACCGGTAATCGCTTCTTTGCTGGCGACACCACGCTCACCCGCGCGGTTATTCGCCTGAAAAGCGGCACGCTGGGCTACAGCTACCTGCTGGGTCGCAATAAACAACACGCCGAGCAGTGTGCGGTCATTGACGCATTGCTGCAGGAACAAACGCATTTCCAGAACCTCATGGAAACCTTAATTGCCCCGCTGGAAGCGGAACGCGAGGCGCTGATTAGCGCCCGCCGTGCCGAAGTCAACGCCAGCCGGGTCGACTTCTTCACGCTGGTACGCGGAGATAACGCATGACCTTACAGACCGCATTTAATTTACCCGTTCAGGATGCTCAGCAGAGCTTTCGTCGCCTGCTGAAAGCCATGAGCGAACCGGGCGTAATCGTCGCCCTGCATCAACTGAAACACGGCTGGCAGCCGCTGGGTCTGGCGACCACCAGCGTGCTGCTGACCCTGGTCGATGGCGACACGCCGGTCTGGCTGGCGCCGTCGATGGATAACGATATCGCCCGGCAGAACCTGCGTTTTCACACCAACGCGCCGCTGGTGAATCAGCCGCAGCTGGCGGCCTTTGCCGTCACCGACGAACGCATTAGCAGCGAACAGCTAAATGCCCTCTCAGCCGGTTCCGCCGTCGCACCTGAAACCAGCGCCACGCTGATTGTGCAAGTTTCTGGCTTAAGCGGTGGACGCATGCTGCGTCTGACCGGCGCGGGCATCGCCGAAGAGCGCATGATCGCACCACAGCTGCCGGAATGCCTGATTCACGAACTTACCGAGCGCCCGCACCCGTTCCCGCTGGGGGTCGATCTGATCCTCACCTGCGGCGAACGGCTGCTGGCTATTCCGCGAACCACCCATGTGGAGGTGTGCTGATGTACGTCGCCGTCAAAGGGGGCGAAAAGGCGATAGCCAACGCCCACGCCCTGCAGGAAAACCGACGCCGGGGCGATGAGACCATTGCTGAACTGAGCGTGGCGCAAATCGAACAGCAGATGAACCTGGCCGTCGACCGGGTGATGACCGAAGGCGGCATCGCTGATCGCGAACTGGCGGCACTGGCGCTAAAACAATCCAGCGGCGATAACGTCGAAGCCATCTTTTTGCTCCGCGCTTACCGCACTACGCTGGCAAAGGTCGCTGTCAGCGAACCGGTTAACAGCGCAGAAATGCGCCTTGAGCGCAGAATCTCCGCGGTCTACAAGGATATTCCCGGCGGGCAGTTACTAGGCCCAACCTACGATTACACCCATCGCCTGCTGGATTTTACCCTGCTGGCCAATGGCGAAACCCCGCCTCTGCGCAGCGCAGACGACGCGCAGGATGCCTCCCCGCACGTCTTTTCCCTGCTGGCGAACCAGGGCCTGGCAAAACGTGAAGAGGATGATGGCGCGACACCCGACGACATTACCCGCACGCCGCCGGTTTACCCCTGCTCACGCGCTTCACGTCTGCAACAGCTGATGCGCGGTGACGAGGGATATTTGCTGGCGCTGGCCTACTCCACCCAGCGCGGCTACGGGCGCAATCATCCGTTTGCCGCCGAAATCCGCAGCGGCTATGTGGCACTGGAAACCGTCCCGGAAGAGCTGGGATTTGCGGTGAACGTCGGCGAACTGCTGATGACGGAATGTGAAATGGTCAACGGTTTTGTCGCGCCAGAAAATGAATCCCCCCATTTTACCCGCGGCTACGGGCTGGTGTTTGGTATGAGCGAACGTAAAGCGATGGCGATGGCGCTGGTGGACCGCGCCCTACAGGCAGCCGAATACGATGAAACGGTCACAGGACCGGCGCAGGACGAAGAGTTCGTGCTGGCGCATGCGGATAACGTCGAGGCGGCGGGTTTTGTTTCGCACCTCAAACTTCCCCATTACGTCGATTTCCAGGCCGAACTGGAACTGCTCAAACGCCTGCAACAGGAGGCCACCCGTGACCACTAACCTCTCCGGCTACAACTTTGCCTATCTTGATGAGCAGACCAAACGCATGATCCGCCGCGCAATTCTGAAAGCGGTAGCGATCCCCGGTTACCAGGTACCGTTTGGCGGACGAGAAATGCCGATGCCCTACGGATGGGGAACCGGCGGCATTCAACTTACCGCCAGCGTGATTGGCGAGCCGGACGTGCTGAAAGTGATTGACCAGGGCGCGGACGACACCACCAACGCCGTGTCGATTCGCAACTTTTTCAAGCGCGTAACTGGCGTTAACACCACCGAACGTACGGAAGACGCCACGCTAATTCAGACCCGCCACCGCATTCCGGAAACGCCGCTAACAGAAGATCAGATAATCATCTTCCAGGTGCCGATCCCCGAGCCGCTGCGCTTTATCGAACCGCGCGAAACGGAAACCCGCACCATGCACGCGCTGGAAGAGTACGGCATCATGCAGGTGAAACTGTATGAAGATATCGCCCGCTTCGGTCATATCGCCACCACTTACGCCTACCCGGTAAAGGTCAACGACCGCTACGTCATGGACCCGTCGCCAATCCCGAAATTCGACAACCCGAAGATGGACATGATGCCGGCCCTGCAACTGTTTGGCGCAGGCCGCGAAAAGCGCATCTATGCCGTGCCACCTTACACCCGCGTGGAAAGTCTCGATTTCGACGATCACCCGTTTACCGTGCAGAGCTGGGATGAGCCTTGTGCCATCTGCGGCTCAACCCACAGCTATCTTGATGAAGTGGTGCTCGATGACACCGGCAAACGCATGTTTGTCTGCTCCGACACCGACTACTGCCGCCAACAGAGCGAGGCCCTCAGCCAATGACGCAACCGCTGCTTTCAGTCAATAACCTGACCCATCTCTACGCGCCGGGCAAAGGCTTCAGCGATGTCTCTTTTGACCTGTGGCCTGGCGAAGTGCTGGGTATCGTCGGCGAGTCCGGTTCTGGCAAAACCACGCTGCTGAAATCGATCTCTTCACGGCTGACGCCGCAGAGCGGTGAGATCTTATATCAGAACCGTTCGCTGTACGGCATGAACGAGGCCGACCGTCGCCGTCTGCTGCGCACCGAATGGGGCGTGGTGCATCAGCATCCGCTGGATGGCCTGCGCCGTCAGGTCTCCGCCGGCGGCAATATCGGCGAACGCCTGATGGCCACCGGCGCGCGTCATTACGGCGAGATCCGCGCCACCGCACAGCGCTGGCTGGAGGAGGTGGAGATCCCCGCCTCGCGTATTGACGACCTGCCAACCACCTTTTCCGGCGGCATGCAGCAGCGCCTGCAGATCGCCCGCAACCTCGTCACCCATCCCAAACTGGTGTTTATGGACGAACCCACCGGCGGGCTGGACGTTTCCGTACAAGCCAAGCTGCTGGACCTGCTGCGCGGCCTGGTGGTGGAACTGGATCTGGCGGTGGTGATTGTCACCCACGATTTGGGTGTGGCGCGTCTGCTGGCAGACCGTTTGCTGGTGATGAAACAGGGTCAGGTGGTGGAAAGTGGGTTAACCGACCGCGTGCTCGACGACCCGCACCATCCGTACACCCAGTTGCTGGTGTCGTCCGTTTTGCAGAACTAAGAGGCTCAAATGATCCGCGTTGAAAACGTCAGTAAAACCTTTGTCCTGCATCAGCAAAACGGCGTGCGTCTGCCGGTGCTGCAAAACGCCACGCTGGAAGTGAAAAGCGGCGAATGCGTCGTGCTGCACGGCCATTCCGGCAGCGGTAAATCGACGCTGCTGCGCTCGCTGTACGCCAACTACCTGCCGGATGAAGGACACATCCACATTCGTCACAGCGATGAATGGGTGGATCTGGTGCAGGCTCCGGCGCGCAAAGTGCTGGAAGTTCGCCGTTCAACCATCGGTTGGGTAAGCCAGTTTCTGCGCGTGATCCCAAGGATTTCCGCGCTGGATGTGGTGATGCAACCGCTGCTGGATCTGGGCGTCCCCCGTGAGGCGTGCGCCGCCAAAGCGGCCAATCTTCTTACCCGCCTGAACGTACCAGAACGACTGTGGCATCTCGCGCCGTCGACCTTTTCCGGTGGCGAACAACAGCGCGTCAACATCGCCCGCGGGTTTATCGTCGATTACCCAATTTTGCTGCTCGATGAACCCACCGCCTCGCTGGACGCCAAAAACAGCGCCGCCGTCGTCGCATTGATTGAAGAAGCGAAAGCGCGCGGCGCGGCAATTGTCGGCATTTTTCACGATCAAACCGTGCGCGACCGCGTAGCGGATCGCCTGCACCTGATGGGAACAACATCATGATTATCAACAATGTAAAGCTGGTGCTGGAAGATGACGTGGTGCAAGGATCGCTGGAAATCGAGGGCGGGATTATCCGTGCCTTTACTGAGAGTCAGAGCCGTTTACCAGAGGCGCTGGACGGCGAAGGCGGCTGGCTGCTGCCAGGGCTTATCGAGCTGCATACCGACAATCTCGACAAGTTTTTCACCCCGCGCCCGAAGGTAGACTGGCCTGCCCACTCGGCGATGAGTAGCCACGACGCGCTGATGGTCGCCAGCGGTATTACCACCGTGCTGGACGCGGTGGCGATTGGCGATGTGCGCGACGGCGGCGACCGCCTGGAAAACCTGGAGAAAATGATAAATGCGGTAGAAGAGACGCAAAAGCGTGGGGTCAATCGCGCTGAGCACCGCCTGCACCTGCGCTGCGAACTGCCGCATCACACTACCCTGCCGCTGTTTGAAAAACTGGTCGGTCGTGAGCCGGTGACGCTGGTGTCGCTGATGGATCACTCGCCTGGCCAGCGCCAGTTCGCTAACCGCGAAAAATATCGTGAGTATTATCAGGGCAAATATTCACTTACCGACGAACAAATGGCCCGCTACGAAGAGGAACAGCTGGCGCTGGCTGCGCGTTGGTCGCAGCCCAACCGCTCGGCCATTGCCCAGATGTGCCGCGAGCGCCAGATTGCGTTGGCGAGCCATGACGACGCGACCTGCGAACATGTGCTGGAGTCGCATCAACTTGGCAGCGTGATCGCCGAATTTCCCACCACATTTGCCGCTGCTGAGGCCTCGCGTCAGCACGGCATGAACGTTCTGATGGGCGCACCCAACATCGTGCGCGGCGGTTCTCACTCCGGCAACGTGGCGGCGCATAGGCTGGCTGAGCTGGGGCTGCTGGATATTCTCTCCTCCGACTACTACCCCGCCAGCCTGCTCGATGCGGCATTTCGCGTAGCGGATGACGACGCTAACCGCTTTACGCTGCCGCAGGCTATTCGTCTGGTGACCCGCAACCCAGCGCGGGCCTTAAATCTCGACGATCGCGGCGTTATTGCCGAAGGGAAACGCGCGGATCTGGTGCTGGCACACCGCAAAGGCGGCAACATCCATATCGACCACGTCTGGCGTCAGGGCAAAAGGGTATTCTGACTATGGGTAAACTGATCTGGCTGATGGGACCATCCGGCTCCGGTAAGGACAGTCTGCTGGCAGAATTGCGCCAGCAGGAACCGGCGCAACTACTGGTGGCACATCGTTACATCACCCGCGCCGCCAACGCCGGGAATGAAAATCATATTGCGCTGAGCGAACCAGAGTTTTTTACCCGCGCCGGGCAGAACCTGCTGGCGCTGAGCTGGCATGCCAACGGTTTGTACTATGGCGTCGGCGTGGAGATTGACCTCTGGCTGCACGCCGGGTTTGATGTGGTGGTCAACGGTTCACGCGCCCATCTGCCGCAGGCGCAGAGTCGTTATGGCACTTCTCTACTCCCCATTTGCTTACAGGTTTCCCCGGAGATTTTACGCCAGCGCCTGCTGGCACGTGGACGGGAGAGCGAAACGGAAATCGCCGCCCGCCTTGAACGCGCAGCGCGCTATGCGCCGTATGACTGCCACGTCCTGAACAACGATGGAAGTTTGCAACAGTCTGTCGCTACACTACTCACACTGATGGGACGCAAGGAGAAGAAACATGTCTGTCTGTGAATTACGCCGCGCCACGCTCTACGATACCGATGCGGTTTACGCGCTCATCTGTGAGTTAAAGCAGGGTCAATTCGACCTGCAGGCTTTTAGCGCTGGCTACGCCGCCAATCTGCAGGATCCAAATATGCACTACCAGCTGGCGCTGCTCGACGGACAGGTCATCGGCTTGATCGGTCTACATTTGCAGTTTCATCTGCACCACGCTAACTGGATTGGTGAGATTCAGGAACTGGTAGTGATGCCACAGGCACGAGGGCTAAGCGTTGGCAGCCAGCTGCTGGCCTGGGCCGAAGCCACTGCGCGCGAAGCGGGGGCGGAAATGACCGAGCTTTCCACCAGCACGCAGCGTCTTGACGCGCACCGTTTTTACCAGCGCGAAGGCTATACCATGAGCCATTTTCGCTTCACCAAACCGTTGTAGGGGGAGCCATGAGTCTGACCATTACGCTGACGGGAACGGGCGGCGCGCAGCTGGTTCCCGCATTTGGCTGCGACTGTGCGGCCTGCCAACGAGCACGCTTACAGGCGCAATATCGTCGACGCCCCTGCAGTGGCGTGGTCAAATTCAACGACGCGGTGACGCTGCTGGACGCGGGGATCCCCCATCTGATGGACGACTGGCCGGCAGGCAGTTTCCAGCAGTTCCTGCTCACTCATTACCATATGGATCATGTACAGGGACTGTTTCCGCTGCGCTGGGGGGTGGGAAAAACGATCCCGGTGTACGGCCCACCGGATGAACAGGGCTGCGACGATCTGTTTAAGCATCCCGGCATTCTTGATTTTAGCCAGACCGTCGCGCCGTTTGTGGTGTTCGATTTACAGGGATTGCAGGTGACCCCTTTACCGCTCAACCACTCTAAGCTGACGTTTGGCTATCTGCTGGAGACCGCGCACAGCCGCGTGGCGTGGCTTTCCGATACCGCCGGACTGCCCGACAAAACGCTGAAGTTTCTGCACAATAACCAACCGCAGGTGATTATCATCGACTGCAGCCACGCCCCGCGTAGCGAGCCACCGCGCAATCACAGTGATTTAAATACCGTTATCGCGTTGAACGACGTTATCCGCTGTCCACGGGTGATCCTGACGCATATCAGCCATCAGTTCGACCTGTGGATGATGGATAACCCGCTGCCCGCAGGGTTTGAGGCAGGATATGACGGAATGGAGATTATGCTGGAGTAAGGAAATTTGCCGGATGCGATGAAAACATCTTATCCGGCCGACAAGACGATAGTCAGGCGACTTTTTTAGACTCGCTATTTCGCTGAGCGATAAAATCTTTAACCGAAACAATGCGGTTCAGTTCTTCTTGCGCCCGCATGTCATTTTCAACTTCCCACAGGTCAACCGCCGCCTGTAAGTTACGCCAGAAATCAACGGAGGTATCGAACGCTTTGGCCAAACGAAACGCCATATCCGTTGTTAATTTGCGATTATTGTTGACCAGTGCGCTCACCGTATTGCGATGAACATGCAGTATTTCAGCCAGATCGTTAATTTTCAGTTCGAGCGGCTCCAGGTATTCATATTGCAGGATATCACCCACAGTCGTTGGTTTTCTGGTTGCCTGTTTCATATCGTTACCTTAGATTTTCTCTAGTTCTAGTAGATGTGTGGATCTAAGTACACATCTTCGGCCTTACCGTTAACCCATTTAAATATTAATCGGTACTGCTTGTTTACTCTGATTGAAGAATATTCCTGTAATTTTCCGGTTAACTCTTCATATCTGTTACCGGGTGGCGAGCGCAAATCCCGATGCGAAACAGCCGCATTAATGATATCCAGCTTTCTGGCTAATGCAGTATGAATATCCGCTGGTATTTTTCTGTGCGATGTCGCCCGCTCAAAAAAATCTTCAAGCCATGTATCCCGAAAGCTCCTGATATTTAATGATTTAGACATTCCATTGCCGGCTCCTTTTCCATAAGCATAGAGAGATTATAATGCATACATGCACTGTGCTCAAGTGCATGTATTGACATAAAATGGCGAGATGTTGAGCTGACAGCTAAATCCCTTACAGGGGATAAAATATTCTTACATTTAGATAGTTACAGTTAACGATCGTAATCTTCTTCCATTCTGCGTTCTTCGTCTTCTAACTGACGCCGTTCTTGATCAAGTTGGCGCTGACGGTCATCCAGTTGGCGACGTCGATCTTCAAACTGGCGTCGCCTGTCATCATACTGCCTGCGCCGATCGTCACTCATCTGGCGTTCCCAGCCATTGTCGCGGGCGTCGTCGTAATCCCGCCCGTTATCGGGTTTGTATGCGTCGTTAATCGCCTGCTGAATATTGCCGATGGCTTCATCGATAATATCGGCCTGCGCCGAAACGGTGGTCACCATTAGCAGACTGAAAAGAAAGAATGTCAGGGAGCGTTGCATCAAACCCGCCTCATCAAGAAACACACCCCACGGTAATCAAAGCGTATTTGCGCGGGTAGCGGAGGAATCTCAATTACGTGCGAGTCGCAGCGCCTGCGCCAGTTCTCCTCGGGTAAACGGTTTACGCAATAGCGCCACATCCGGCAGCGCCGGGTTATGCGCCGGACGTAAATCCTGACCGCTAATCAGCAGAATGGTGAGCTGGGGGTAGTGCTTCAGCGCATGGTTGACGACATCCACCCCACTTAACCCTCCAGGCAGCATTAAGTCGCTGATAAAAATATCAATCCCGGAGGAAGCCGCCAGCATATGCAGCGCCTGTTCGCCGTTGGCGGCCTCCAGCGTCAGATAGCCCAGCAGATGCAACTGCTCACACAACGTCTGGCGCACGTCGGCCTCATCTTCGAGCACCAGTACCAGCTTTTCACAGCTGTTCGCCGCATGTTCCGCTATCGGTTCTGCCTGAATCTGTACCGGCACAACGGCGCGGGGAAGCTGTAACCGGACCGTGGTTCCCTGCCCCGGCGCGCTCTCAATTTCCACCCGACCACCGGATTGACGCACAAAGCCGTACACCATCGACAATCCCAGACCGCTGCCGCTGCCGGTCTGTTTGGTGGTGAAAAATGGCTCGAAGACCTGCGCTTTCACTTCCTGCGACATCCCACTTCCCTGGTCGGCTACCTCCAGCATCACCATGTCCTGCTTACGCCCATCGCTGCGCATAACCCGTTGATTCCAGGTGCGGATTTTAATCGTGCCCGTCTGCCCGTCCATGGCGTCACGGGCGTTCATCACCAGATTGATAATGGCGTTTTCCAGTTGGCTGACGTCAATCCACGCGGGCCAGGCCGGAGACTGGGCTTCAATTTCCAGCGTCAGCGTGGCGGGTAGCGAATGACGCATCAACTCTCCCAGATTCTCCAGCAGCGTTTTCAGCTCTACCGCGTGCGGATGCAAAGACTGTTTGCGCGAAAAAGCCAGCAGCCGCTGGGTCAGCAGCGCCCCGCGCTCGGCGGCTTTCAGCGCCCGATTGACCCGTGGCGCGTCGGGCGAATCCGGATCCACCAGATCCAGACTGCCAATAATCACCGCCAGTAGGTTATTAAAATCATGGGCTAATCCACCCGTCAGTTGCCCCACCGCCTTCAGCTTTTGGCTGTGCAACAGCGCTTCTTCCAGTCCCTGACGCTCGGTGCGATCGATTTCCATCTGGCTGGTTTTTTCTTTCAGCAGCCGGGTGGTGTGTTCGAGCGACGCCGTATTGCGGGCAAAGACGCTAAAGGCACGCGCCAGCTCGCCCAGCTCATCGCGCCGCTGCAGGGCCGGGACACTGACGTCTGATTCACCGTGCGCCAGCCGGGTCATCGCCCGCGAAATGGCCGTTAGGTTGGAGCCGAGATTACGGTAGATATACCACCCGGCAAAACCGGTGATCACCACCGCCAGCAGCGCAAACACTAAAATAAACAACGCGCCGGATTGCAGTTCCTGATGGCTTTGCGCCACCCGCTGCTCTGAGATCAGCGCCACCTGCGAGGCATACTGGTTGATATCGCTGTTGAGGATCGCCACCAACGCTTTGATGTGGAACATATACCAATTGATGGCCAAATCGCTTTGCTCCAGCGCGGAAGAGAGCGGCTCCAGCTTATGCAGTTCCTGGTTGAAGTCGTTGAGGATACCGCTAATCAGCGGATTGGCATGAAGCAAGGGAAGAGCGGGCATCACCGCATCCAGTTGTTTCACCACTGAACGCGGCGTGGGCGTGTCGATGGCGGCAACAATTAAGCGGTCCATCTGCCCCAGCAGCACATCGTCCTGCGCGCCGGTGAGCTTTTGCAGATGACGTAAATAGCTTTGATTCTGATACAGTGAACTGAGCAGCGCGTTACGTTCCAGGTGCCGCCGCTGACCGCGCTGCAACATCCCTTCCACGCTGCTTTGTAGTTCATTACTGCGCTGGATAATTCGCTCGACCAGCCCCGGCTCCTGCTGCGCCAGCGGTGCGGTAGCCAGTTGTTCCAGCGACTGCTTCAGCGCCCTTTGCGTCTCCTGCAGCCGCTCCGCTTCGCCTTTGTATTCCAGCGCCCCGACTACCTGCGACAGCCGCACCGCCGCTGTCGCCACGTTCGCCGTATCCCGTGCCAGGTTCATGCTGCCGGTCATGTCGTCAACGGTTTGCTGCTGCACCTGCTCCTGGATCTGGCTTGCGTGCTGAAACCCCAGCACCGCCACGCCGCTCACCATCAGCGTGACCGCCACCACCAGCAGATTGAAGAACAGCAATCGTCCACGCGCACTGGCGAAAAAGTGACGTCCCAGTTGCGGCATATCACGCTCCGTGAAGAAAAATCGCAATATGACAAATATGAACGGCTTCTGACATTTTGCATTTACATTCCTGTGATGGACTGCTGATATCGGCAACCCCACAGGAGATCCGCCATGAGCAGGACACCGGTTCTGGAGATGCGCAACATTGCCAAAGCGTTTGGCAAATTTTATGCGCTGAAAGGGGTCGATTTAACGGTCTGGCCGGGCGAGATTCATGCCCTGATGGGCGAGAACGGTGCGGGGAAAAGCACCCTGATGAAGATCCTCGCGGGCGCCTATACCGCCACCAGCGGTGAAATCCTGATTGACGGTCAGCCGTTTCACATTCGCGGTCCCAAAGATGCACTCAGCGCGGGCATCACGCTGATTTATCAGGAGATGCAGCTCGCGCCGAACCTGACGGTGGCAGAAAATATCTTTCTTGGCAGCGAGCTGTCGCGCGGCGGTCTGGTCCAGCGTAAAGAGATGGTCATGCAGTCACAGAAGGTTATCGACCGACTCGGTGCCCAGTTTAAGGCCAGCGACCGGGTAATGACGCTGACCATCGCCGAACAGCAGCAGGTAGAAATCGCCCGCGCCCTGCACCGTAACAGCCGCATTCTGGTGATGGATGAACCCACCGCCGCCCTCTCCTCACGTGAAACCCACCGCCTGTTTGAACTGATCATGCGCCTGCGCGATGAGGGGATGGCGATTATCTACATCAGCCACCGCATGGCGGAAGTTTACGAACTCTCCGATCGCGTCAGCGTCCTGCGCGACGGGCAATATGTTGGCAGCCTGACCCGCGACAAGCTCAACGCCTCGGAGCTGGTGCGCATGATGGTGGGCCGTCCGTTGAGCGATCTGTTCAACAAAGAGCGCGATATTCCCTTAGGTAAAGCACGCCTCAACGTCCATCACCTTACCGACGGCCATAAGGTCCAGCCGTGCAGCTTGCTGGTGCGCTCCGGGGAGATCGTCGGCCTGGCCGGGTTAGTCGGCGCAGGGCGTTCTGAACTGGCGCAGCTGATTTTTGGCGTGCGCAAAGCCATCGGCGGCATGATTGAAGTGGACGGTGAACCGGTGGTGATCCACTCCCCGCGCGAAGCAATTGACCACGGCATTGGCTTTCTGACGGAAAACCGCAAAGAGCAGGGATTATTTTTAGAGCTGGCAGCGGCAGAAAACATCACCATGGCAACGCTGGAACGTGACGCGAACTGGGGCATGCTCGATCGCAAAAAGGCGCAGGCGATTTCCGATGACGCCATCAAATTGCTCAATATTCGCGTCCCGCATGCCCAGGTCCGCGCAGGCGGCTTGTCCGGCGGCAACCAGCAAAAGCTGCTGATTTCGCGCTGGGTGGCGATCGGGCCACGCATTTTGATCCTCGATGAACCGACGCGCGGCGTGGACGTCGGCGCCAAAAGCGAGATCTACCGGATCATGAACGATATGGCGCGCAAAGGCGTGGCGATCCTGATGATCTCCAGCGAACTACCGGAAGTGGTCGGGATGAGCGACCGCGTGTACGTCATGCGCGAAGGCAGTATTGCCGGCGAGCTGAACGGACAAAGTATTACCCAGGAAAATATTATGACGCTGGCAACCGGCGTGAACGACTCCCATCATCAGGCGGTGCCCCATGAATAATCCAACCACTCCCCAGCAGGTGGCGAAATCCGCCTCCGCAAAAAAAATGCTGATGAGCGATCTGATGCAAACGGTCGGTATCTTACCGATTCTCATCCTGATAGTGGCGGTGTTTGGCTTTATCGCGCCAAACTTTTTTACTGAGAGCAACCTGCTGAATATTACCCGCCAGGCGTCGATCAACATCGTGCTGGCCGCTGGCATGACCTTCATTATTTTAACCGGCGGTATCGATCTTTCGGTTGGCTCCATTCTCGGCACCACTGCCGTTGCGGCCATGGTCGTTTCTCTTATTCCTGAGTTTGCCATGCTATCTATTCCGGCGGCGCTAATGCTCGGCATGGTACTGGGGTTGTTTAACGGGGCGCTGGTCGCTTTTGCCGGGCTGCCGCCGTTTATCGTCACGCTTGGAACCTATACCGCGCTGCGCGGCGCGGCCTATCTGCTGGCGGATGGCACGACGGTGATTAATTCCAACATCAGCTTTGAGTGGATCGGCAACAACTATCTCGGCCCGGTTCCATGGCTGGTAGTGATTGCGCTGGCGGTGGTGGTGGTGTGCTGGTTCATTCTTAGGCGCACCACACTCGGCGTTCATATCTATGCGGTTGGCGGCAATATGCAGGCCGCGCGCCTAACCGGGATCAAAGTGTGGCTGGTGCTGCTGTTCGTCTACGGCATGAGTGGTTTGCTCTCGGGTCTTGGCGGGGTGATGAGCGCCTCGCGGTTATACAGCGCCAACGGCAACTTAGGCATGGGTTACGAACTGGACGCCATCGCAGCGGTGATCCTCGGCGGCACCAGCTTTGTTGGCGGGATCGGCACCATCACCGGCACGCTGGTGGGGGCGTTGATCATCGCCACGCTCAATAACGGCATGACGCTGATGGGCGTCTCCTATTTCTGGCAATTGGTGATCAAAGGGGCGGTGATCATCATAGCGGTGCTGATCGACAAATACCGTACCCGACACCATCAAAGTGCATAGACAAGCTTACAGGCCTACTCATGCGTAGGCCTGATAAGCGCAGCGCCATCAGGCGTATAACAACAATACCCTACGTGAGGAAACGAGTATGCGTTTGAAGCCATTAGTTACCGCGCTCTGTGCTGGCGCACTGCTTGCTGCAGCTCCATTTGTGCAGGCGAAAGAACTGAAATCCATCGGCGTCACGGTGGGCGATCTGGCCAACCCGTTCTTCGTACAAATCACCAAAGGCGCGGAGCTGGAAGCGCGCAAACTGGCCGGTGATAACGTCAAAGTGACGTTGGTTTCCAGCGGCTACGATCTGGGCCAGCAGGTGTCGCAAATCGACAACTTTATTGCCGCCAAAGTCGACATGATCATCCTTAACGCCGCCGACTCCAAAGGCATCGGCCCGGCGGTAAAACGCGCGAAAGACGCCGGGATTGTGGTGGTCGCCGTTGACGTAGCGGCGGAAGGCGCAGACGCGACCATTACTTCCGATAACACTCAGGCAGGTGAAATGGCCTGTAAATACATTACCGACCGTCTGAAAGGCAAAGGCAACGTCGTCATCATCAACGGGCCGCCGGTTTCCGCCGTCCAGAACCGCGTGGAAGGCTGCCAGACCGAATTTAAACGCCACCCGGACATCAAGGTACTGTCGCATAACCAAAACGCCAAAGGCAGTCGCGAAGGCGGGCTGGAGATCATGACCGCCCTATTGGCGGCCAATCCGAAGATCGATGGCGTGTTTGCGATTAACGATCCCACGGCGATCGGTGCCGATCTGGCGGCAAAACAGGCGCAGCGTAGCGAATTCTTTATTGTCGGCGTAGATGGCAGTCCAGATGGTGAAGAAGCACTGAAGCGTGAAAACTCACTATTTGTGGCGACTCCGGCACAAGATCCGCAGGTGATGGCTGCCAAAGCGGTCGAAATCGGTTATGACATATTGCAGGGGAAACCCGCCCCGAAAGAACCCGTGCTGATCCCAGTGACGATGATCGATAAAAACAACGTCGGCAGTTATAAGGGTTGGACGGTGAAATAAGTGCTGGGCCGCCTGATACCTCTCCCCACGGTAAAGACAGTATAAGAAATTGAAGAATAAGCGCCCGTCAGGGCGCTTTCCTCATAAAAATGGAACATAGTAAATACCCATTTCCTGCTCAATTTTATCACTCACGAATATAGAAAAAAACAATACCGCTATAAAAATAACCAATATACCAACCACAAAAGGAACAATAGAATACCAGGGATGAATGTTGAAGGTTTCCTCTGACACTAAACAGAGATACCCAGTACACCATAAAATAATTGAGCATGCGGATATAATTTTCCAATAATTCGAGAAGTCTGCTATGTCAGGAGCAGGTTTACGCCCTGGATATTTAGCCGCGATTATCCCGGATTGAATAGTATCTGCAGATTTACTGGCGAATAATTGGTGTCCTTGCCCGTATTTTGCAGCATCCGCAGCCAACGCTAATACGACCCAGCGCTGAACCTCAGAGCCTTTCCCGGTGACGGTTTCCAGATCATATATGCTATCAGGGAGAATGCCCGTTTTTGCATTTTCTATTGCACCAGATATTACGAATTTTGACTGTTTATCCAGCGAGTTGAACCATAACCTTTTAATTTTATCAATTACCACTTGCTGAGCGGAGAGATATGTATTCACTATTTCATCGAGATAATACGGTGTACTGTCCATCATGCGTAATAAATATAATGGTGTATCTTTACTTTCAAGGAACCTGTCATCGGTGAAAACAAATGCGTTTGCACTTTCAAAAAAATCAGAGTCATTTTCGCTGTGCAATTCAACTGTAACGATTAGATTATTTTCAAACATATTAAAACCAATCCAGTCGTTGATTAAATAATAATCAGGGCATTCATGGAGGATTTTTATTTCCCCAATTTTATCTTTGGGGACGCTCAAGCTTTCAAGCACCGTTTTGAAGCTATTACCTATAGAGTCATCTGCTCCCTTAACATATAGCCAGGTCTTAAAGGGAGAATATTGTCTAACAAGAGAGTTTTTGAGTGGCTCGATCAACTGCCTTAGTACTTTATCAACTCTGATGTCATCCATAGAATCAACTTCAATAGCAATTCTTAACGGCGTTGCGGCGCCTGTAGGTGCCTCACCCTCTAGTTTTTGCATCTTTAGCGCCAGCTCTGATACTGGAAGAATTGATGAGTAATCTAAAAGAGGTAACGCCTGTCTGGCCCAATTTTGCCATCGATTCATACCATATTTTTCAAGGAAATCCGCATAACAAAATGGATAAGCTATAAAACAGTAAGCCATCCCTACAGCGCACCAGATCACTAATACTAGTATCAACGGGGTTGATAATGTAATCGATATCAATTCACCAGTAACTTTTTCTCCCTGCTGCCAATTTAATATACTGTATGTTGTAAAAACTAAAAATATACCAAAGCTAATGACCAGCATAGTAATCAGCGGAAATTTTCCTACATCCTGATACGGATTCTTGTTTGGTCTCTTCCATTTATTCATTTGCTTATCCCCGCCGTTGGCAGTGTGGTTTTTATTGCACAACCGCATGCAGCCCTACACCCATCCACAACAACGCCTCTACCGTCCATTGTCCAGGTTGGTTCAAAATCAAGTATGGGAAAGGTCCCTTTATGCGCAATACAAAAAACAGTATCCCCCATTAAAGCAACAGGGATTCCCATAAACTTGCTACCAGAAGCTTTGTTCACATATCCACCGTTTTCCAGCGGGTCATTTAGTCTGATTACACCTTTCATATTATTTCCCTGCATCCATGTCACAGCGCATCCGGGTCCAGCCCTTATAGCCCACCACTTCTGGTTCTTTGTCCGGCAGGTTTTGATAGTTAGCCTTATAACCCTCCGTTAAATGGGCTAAGGATGCTTTCATAAATACCACCGTTCCCCAGGCGGCACCTGGAAACTCAGGGCTGGTATGACCGTCCACATACTCGCCACTGGATTTATGTTTGCCTGGCCTGTAGAGATAATACGTGTCATCAAAGAATTTATAATCGATACCCGGACCACCCGGCTTTAAACGCGGGTCGTCAAATGGGTATGAACTCATATATAAATGATTCTGCGCCGTGGTAATAAACGCCTGGTTATTGACCACCACCACTCTTTTTATTTCTTTTCCTTCTGGATAGTCACGCATAACCCCATCGGAGTTTCTCTCCAGCGCCCGAGAAGAGGCCATATAGTTTGCTACCTGCCACGTTTGTCCGTAGTCTTTAGATATTTTATATGCCCCAGGTTCCCACTCAGGCACCAAAACATACTGTTCTGAGGGATGAATAAACTCACCCGAGAAAACTCTATAGATTGGATTGCCATAAATTGATTTGTGGATTTTTCTTTTTATGTCATGGTAAACAACATATCCTTCACAATCATATCCTATCAACTCCAGGTAGCGATTATCATCAAACCGATAAATTACCTGCGAGGGTATTTTTTTTATACAGGCAGAGATAGCACATAGCGAAATCACTCCAACAATTATTCTTACCGTATTTCCTGGTTTCATAATTCATCCTTAAACGTTAAGCGGTTTGGGCATATCCCATTGCAGATTATTTCCCCGCATTAAGGTCGCAGTGCATCCGGGTCCAGCCCTTATAGCCCACCACTTCCGGTTCTTTGTCCGGCAGGTTTTGATAGTTGGCCTTATAACCTTCCGTTAAATGGGCTAAGGATGCTTTCATAAACACCACCGTACCCCAGGCAGCACCTGGAGATTCAGGACGGGTATGACCATAATAATATTTTCCTTTAGATTTTTTCTTTCCGTCTGTATATATAGAGAGATAGTCGGTATCATCGAAGTATTGATAATCTATACCCGGACCACCCGGCTTTAAACGCGGGTCGTCAAATGGGTATGAACTCATATATAAATGATTCTGCGCCGTGGTAATAAACGCCTGGTTATTGACCACCACCACTCTTTTTATTTCTTTTCCTTCAGGATAGTCACGCATAACCCCATCGGAGTTTCTCTCCAGCGCCCGGGAAGAGGCCATATAGGTTACCACCTGCCATGTTTGCCCGTAGTCTTTAGAGATCAGATAAGCCGTTGGCTCCCAGTTTGGAATGAATATATATCTATCGGAAGGGTGAATATAGGTTCCGGAGAAAATCCTGAAGGAAGCAAATCTGCCATCAATCAACTCTTTATGGATATTTTTTGTAATATCATGATACCAGAGCGCCCCCTCACAATTATAACCTTTTAATTCCAGATAACGATTATTATCATAACGATAAATAACTTTTGACGGCGTTTTTTTTGTACAGGCAGCGATAGCGCATAGCGAGAATGCTCCGATTATTATTTTTAACGCACTTCCCTTTTTCATAATTCATCCTTAAACGTTAAGCGGTTTGGGCATATCCCATTGCAGATTATTTCCCTGCATTGATATCGCAGTGCATCCGGGTCCAGCCCTTATAGCCCACCACTTCTGGTTCTTTGTCCGGCAGATTTTGATAATTTGCTTTTTCTGACTCAACAAGATTGTCCAGTCCTTTTTTCATAAAAATAACCATACCCCACGCATATCCTGGAGATTCAGGTCTGATGTGGGCATTCACATACTCGCCACTGGACTTATGCTTGCCTGGTCTGTAGAGATAATACGTATCATCAAAGTATTGATAATCGATACCCGGACCACCCGGCTTTAAACGCGGGTCGTCAAATGGGTATGAACTCATATACAAATGATTTTTCGAGGTGGTAATAAACGCCTGGTTATTGACCACCACCACTCTTTTTATTTCTTTTCCTTCCGGTCTGTCGACCATATTCCCATCTGAATTTATCTCCTGCCCCTGGAAGGGAGACAAATAAGATGCTACCTGCCATGTTTGTCCATAATTTTTAGATATTGTGTATGCGCCGGGTTCCCATTCAGGAATAAAGATGTATTTATCAGATGGATGTATATATATTCCCGAGAATATCCTGAAGGAAGCGAATATTCCATCATATATCTCTTTATGGATACTTTTTCTAACATCATGATACCAAAGCGCTCCCTCACAATTATAGCCTTTTAATTCCAGATAACGATTATTATCATAACGATAAATAACCTGTGAGGGTGTTTTTTTTGTACAGGCAGAGATAACACATAGTGAAATTACTCCGACGATAACTCTTACCGTATTTCCCAGCTTCATAATTCATCCTTAAACGTTAAGTGGTTTGGGCATACCCCATTGCAGATTGGGAGTCTCAGTATTGTATATTTCATTATGTCTGGCAGGTTGAACCAATGTTGAATGACAATATTCGTTAACCACGCCAAACTCACCTGTCGGTAAAATATCATTTGGTTTATTCATATATATCTTTGTTTTCCTGTTATTTAGCACTCCTGTTTTATAATAATCAACTGCTTCCTGAAAACCATTAAGCTTCATGCGCCAGTCCCCACGGCGAAGTAGTTTTACCCAGAACTCACCATTTTCTTGATCAAATGCCCTGCAGATCCCCACCGCCAGATCGAAGGCCATCGTTTTCGCGGGGGCATCTTTCGACATAACAATAGAGGAATGCTGGCTGTAACCAACCTGTTCTGATTGCAGCCATTCTTTTTGCAGCTCATCCGGCGTTTTCTCATAAATAAGCTGCACGGTCTTATTGTATCCCCCGCCCAGGACAACGCCTTTGGTATAAGGCTTAGCATATTTTTTGGCGAACATCGTGAGTTCTGCGGGCGTTAATTCCTGGCCCGGCTGTAAATAATCGAAACCTGCGCCGCTGAGATTTCTGAAATCTGTCTCAGTACGCGCAGTAACCGTGGCTTTTGCCGAAAATGAGATGTCCTGATCGGGTGAACCCGGTGTTATCGAATATTTATACTGACTTCCTGCGCCCTGTAACTGATGTCTGAAGGTGACGGGGAGCTGCTCACCATTCACAACCACATCCGCAAACGTATATTGTCTGGTTGCCAGCGTATCCTGATCAAAACAATCCTTTTTTAACGCCGGCATTTCAAAAGGCACGCTCAGTGGACTGCCGCCTATTTCCGGGCCATTTTCGCAGAAAACCCGCTGGCGCAGATTGTCTATGTCGCTGGCAATGTCATGGGGAACTCCCCGCCAGCCCAAACCCTGGACGTTAAGTAATGAAACCACACTGTCATTAGGGCAAAAATAGTTATATACCTTGCCAAAGTTATTACGGGTATAAAGTTTATTCTTGCGCCATTGAGAATTGGTTTTACTCAGACAAATTGCGCCTTCTAATTCATCAATCTCGGCCTGCGTATGATATTCCCCCTTGCCATATCTGGCGTTTGTCGCCATCAACTGACAGAAATTTTTAAACGTCTGCTGTCGGGCGCGATCCGTCTGGTGATGTCCGGGCGTCATCCCTTCAGCAGCCGTTTTTTCCAGTGCGTAGGGGGAGTGATTCAGAATCACACAATCGGCAGGATCGGCACCTGCTGCTTTGACCAGCATATTCGCGAGCATGGTAATAATCGTTCCCTGGGAGTGCGCAATGATATTAATGGGGTCGTTTTCAGTAGGTTTATTATTTCGAATCATCAGGATTAAATCGGCCAGCCGCTGCGCGGCAAAAAACTGATAAATACGGTGCGGGTTATCATAAATAGGGTGCGTAAAATCCCCGCCATTCATATACAGTGAAGCAAATCCTGCCGCACCATTCGCCAGGCCGCCGGAGCCAGGGCCTAACATATCCGGAATAGTGGTTGTCGCATTGGCAAAGGTCCCCCCGCCTTTGGCGTACACATCGTCCAGCACGTTGCCGAAATTATCATTCTGAAATTTCATGGTGGTTTGGGGAATATGCCCCAGCTTTTCCAGCTTTGTGTTGTCATCTTCCTGATAGGCGTTGTAAGGCAGTTTTGCGGCGTCTCCTGATTTAGCCAGCTCATCACGATAACGCCGCTGATCGTCAATATACGTTGTATGGTCAACAGGTTTATATCCCCAGTAAAATGGGATCACCGGGCTGCGCCCGGGCATTTTCACCTGCTGCTGCTCGCCATCCCCCATATCCATTTTGTACTGATGCCATTCATGCGGATACATATCCGTGCGGCCCATACGTTCATTCAGGCCGGCAATGATCCCCTGCTCCTGATTTTGATATGCCTCGCCAACATCGTTGACGCCATGAACAAGGATCACAATGCAGGGCATAGGGTTTTTAACCGCCACTTCGCAGACGGCCATTTTTCCGCCGGTGGATTTAGGCACGCCTTGTACACCTGTCGCCACGACTCGCGGATTAAAGGGACTGTTACTCATTTGGCAAAATCTCCATTTTCATTTCATCCATTTCCGTCATATCCAGTAACGGCGTCATGCCTTCATCGTCGGTAACACCTTCAATGATTTCACCGGAGGACTTAGTCAGTCTGAATTTTGTCTTTTTCAGAACATCGTCCGTATTTCCATAACCATGTAATTTAATGCGGCGATGAAACTGGTCTTCCTGAAAAACGGGGGATTTATCTTTAACGGATTCCGGCCCGCTCCAGTCAAGGGTGGTGCCTTTGAGCTGCACTTTGGCGGGAGAGAATATTTTTACTGAGCCATCTTCATTTATTCGAATACCGCCCCCTCCACACATCAACTGAATATTCTTTTTGGCGCTGATGGTTACGTTGCCGTTCATACTTTGAATATGAAAATGCTTATCAGAAAGCAGGCCCATTTCGCCACGCTGCGCCTGGACGGAAATATCATCTTTTGCGGCGATAATTTTGATCCCAATAGCTCTGCTGAAAAGCGATAAACCCTGCCCGACGGCCATGGAGAGTTTCTTAAAAACGTTAAAACTGCCGTTATTGGCCGCGTTCAGCGACAGATCTTTGTTTGCCGACAGCGCCATGGTTTCCGGTGTGAGCAGAGCCATACCTTTATCGGCATAGGCCACCAGCCCCGAGCGGGTGAGCTGTTGAAGCGCGGCGTTAAGCTGCTGCTGTTGATCCATTTCAACGTTTAACGCTTGCGCCGTCAGGGCGCTTTGCTGAAGAGAAGTTGCCAGCACAAGGGCAGCCTGTAGCTGTTGAACGACTGCGTTCATGTCGAGCTGCTGACCCTGGGCTTTTGGCTGCGCCTCTGTCGTCAGCAATATTCCCTTTGCGGCCCTCAAAACTGCCCGATCATCGGTGCGCAGTTCTGCGCCTTCACCGCGCGGCTTACCACCCGCATCAACAAGATGGCCCATGTTTAGCTGGGTTTTAGCGTACTCGGTACTCAGCTTGACGTGTTCCTGCCCACGTCGGTCTTCCATCCGTAGCTTATTGAAACCCGCAGTGCGGATGACGTTGCGGGTATTGTTGCGGCTGGTGACGGGGTCCGGCTTTGGTGCATGATGCAGGGCATGAGCAATGAAAGGTCTTTCCGGATCGCCACCTTCAAACGCAATGGCGACCTCCGCACCCTGAATGAGTGGAAAGTGATGACCATAAGTATCGCCGGCATAAACTCGCGCCAGACGAACGGGCATACTTTCATAGCCTTGCCTATGCTGGTCGAGGTCAAAATCAAACTTCACCCAATAGCGCCCCTGCAGATCGATGTGGGCATATTGGTCATTGTCTATTGGTGATGAAACGATTGCGGGAACAGTACCGGCGATACGTGGCCGGGGTAATGGCTGCGGTCGAAAGCAAACGCGCTCATTGTAAGGAATACCGAACAGTTGGGATTGCAGGGCTGCATCACGCCTGCCCGTCACTCGCATTGCCGTTACCACAAAGCCCGAAGTGAACGCCTGCGGAATGGTACCGTCGATGTTAAGCACCATACCTGGCACGATCGACGGACTGGTGGTCACGCCGCTTAAAACGGACTGATTATTAAGAATAATTTCGTGATGCAGTTTGGCGTAGAACCAGCTTGATTCGCCCGGTTGTTCCTCCGCAAATTTCGATCCCGGCTGGTGATGAATATCCGCATAACGATAATCCATTCCATACGTCGTCGACGTCTGTTCAGCTTCCTCGGCATCAGCATTGAGTACTAGCGAATTGGCAAGCCGGTAGTCAAAGTTCTTTGCTTTAACGGCTGCGGAAACAACGTTGTGCTTTGATACCAGCTTATCGATCGCGTAATCATTTGCTGTCAGACCCGCATGAGATGCATGCATAATCTTTTGATCGAAGATGTACCGGCTTTGTGAATCACTGAAGATAAGCACCATAATGTGCGGAACGGCATGATGATTTTCAATTCTGAACCAGATCCCAACTTCTGACAGGATGCGGCTGATAAACGCTAAATCTGATTCCTCCCACTGGACGATCATTTCCCGGTTAGGATACATACAAACAAGATTATCAAAGTCGATTTCATAATCGGCAAAAGCATGTTCTTTGAGGAGCTGCGTGACCAAATTCGGCACATTTATGTTCAGGTAAATAGCCGATCGCTTGCGTTGAGAGAGTAATGCAAGCTTATGCTCCAGCCTGATTTCGTACAGTGATTCATCCGCTGATGTGCTAATAAGCGAAAATGACGTAATGACGCCTTCAATTTGTCGTTCATATAGCCACATCTCAGAACCCTGAATATATTTATTCCAGTTATGATTAGGTGCTCTGATTTTCAGCGAGCCTTCAATATTTAGAAGTGAATCAGGAGGGATGCTTTTTAGTTTTGATGTGAATGTAATTTTATAACTGTATGGTTTACTTAAGTTTTCATAACCTTCAATTGTTTCAACATCAAGCACCCCTAACTTACCCTCGCCCCTTACGGAGAATAAATACTTATTTATACTCTCCTCTGAAACTATACCTTCCAGATTATAGAACCCTGAACCTTTTTTCATTATCGCATCCCTTACCAAAAGAAAGTAATACATAAGAAATAAAGTCCAGCCAGCATATCAATAATAACTAAAAAAGGTTATTTTTTACTGAAAAAAAATATGAAAAGTGAATTAATTATTATTAGTCAAACACGTAATATAATCCTGGCATATAAATAAACGATTAACTGGCGCGATTTTAGATTCAATGAAATTAATTTTTTAACAAAAAGATTTATAAAACGCCGCATTCGTTTTTTCATCGCGAGGTAACAATCCAGCATTCACATCCAAATGGTTCCAGAAAACTGAGATGTGACTAAAAAAATGAACAAATTAACTCAATGATTTACAATAACATTTATAAAAATATTCTTTTCATTTATCATTTTATTGAATGAATCACACCACCCCATAAAAAAACACAATAAAATATAACGATTCCCTGTTCTGCTGTGAGGGAGAGGTAACCGGATGGTATCCCATTTGATCCATGGGAAAGCTTTTGATTTTCTCCCTCTCCCTTTGCGAGAGGGCCGCATAAAGGTCATCTTATCAGCCACAGGAGAATCAATGAAACGCTCCGCAATAAACGAGATCCTTGGCCACACGCGCCAGTTTTTCTCTCAGCACGACGTGCATCTTCCCCCTTTTGCCAGTTTCCCACCGACCCAATGGCGCAAGCTTGATGCCGCTGCCTGGAGCGAAGTGTTCGACCTTAAGCTCGGTTGGGATGTCACCGCGTTCGGCGGCAACAATTTTTCCGCGCAAGGATTAACGCTGTTCACCCTGCGTAATGGTTCGCCGAAAGGCATGCCTTACGAGAAATGCTACGCCGAGAAAATCATGCATGTTCGCGATGCGCAGGTCACGCCGATGCATTTTCACTGGCGCAAACGCGAAGACATTATCAATCGCGGCGGCGGCAATCTGATTGTCGAACTGTGGAATGCCGGTATCAGAGAACAAACGGAGGACAGCGACGTCAATGTGGTGATTGACGGCTGTCGACAAACCCATGCCGCGGGCAGCCAACTACGCCTGACGCCGGGTGAGAGCATCTGCCTGCCGCCGGGCCTGTATCACAGCTTCTGGGCGGAAAAAGGTTTTGGCGACGTGCTGGTTGGCGAGGTCTCTTCTGTTAATGACGACGACCACGACAACCATTTTCTGCAACCGATTTCCCGCTACAACGACATTGAAGAAGACGAACCGGCGCTGCTGGTGCTGTGTAACGAATATCGCCTGTTCCGCTAACCAAGGAGCGCATTATGCCGTTGATATCTCTCGCCGATGGGCTTGCCCATGCCCGCGAGCACCGCTATGCCTTAGGGGCATTTAACGTTCTGGACTCACACTTCCTGCGTGCGCTGTTTGCCGCGGCAAAGCAGGAACGTTCGCCGTTTATCATCAATATCGCCGAAGTGCATTTTAAATATATCTCGCTGGATTCTCTGGTCGAAGCGGTCAAGTTCGAAGCCGCCAGACATGACATTCCGGTAGTGCTGAATCTTGACCACGGCCTGCACTTTGAGTCGGTGGTGCGAGCGTTACGCTTAGGTTTCAGCTCAGTGATGTTCGATGGATCCACGCTGGAATATGAAGAAAATATCCGTCAAACCCGCGAAGTGGTGAAGATGTGCCACGCTGTCGGCGTGTCTGTGGAAGCTGAACTGGGCGCAGTGGGCGGTGATGAGGGCGGCGCGCTGTACGGTCATGCCGACGAGTCGCTATTCACCGACCCGATGATGGCGCGTGATTTCGTCGACAGAACCGGTATTGATGCGCTGGCGGTCGCCATTGGCAATGCCCACGGCAAATATAAAGGCGAACCGGTGCTCGACTTCCCGCGTCTGGACGCCATTCGCCAGCAAGCGGCGATCCCGCTGGTACTGCACGGCGGTTCCGGCATCAGCGACGACGATTTCCGTCGGGCAATCGAGCTTGGCATTCACAAAATCAACTTTTATACGGGCATGTCGCAGGCGGCGCTATCGGCAGTGGAGACGCGGATGGCGAATCGTCAGCCCTTGTACGACGAATTCGCCGAACTGCTGCTCGGCATTGAAGAGGCCATTACTGATACCGTTTCAGAACAGATGCGTATTTTTGGCAGCGCGGGGCAAATCTGATGGAACGTAAAGGCATTATCGCCGCAGGCAACATGCTGGTCGATCATGTACATCAGATTGTGCAGTGGCCGGAGCGCGGCTGGTTGGCGGAAATCACCCGTAGCGAACGCGCCACGGGCGGTGCGCCGCTGAACGTGCTGCTGACACTGGCAAAAATGCACACCGGATTGCCGCTGCAGGCGGTGGGCTTAATTGGCAAGGACAGCGATGGCGATTACATCATGGCGATGCTGGAACAGTATCACGTTAATCGCCAGCATGTTCAGCGCACAACATCAGCCCCTACGTCAATGTCGCAGGTGATGACCGACCCGAGCGGTCAGCGCACCTTTTTTCACTCGCCGGGTGCCAACAGACTGCTGGATCTGCCCGCTTTTGAGCAACTGGATACCTCGATGAAAATCTTCCATCTGGGATATCTGCTGCTGCTCGACAGCCTGGACATGCCAGATGAAGAGTACGGCACGCGTAGCGCTCGGCTGCTGGCGCAAATGCGCGACAACGGCTTTGAAACATCGCTGGATCTGGTCTCACGCAAGGGCGACCCGCGCTACCAGCCGCTGGTGATGCCCGCCCTGCGCCATCTCGATTATCTGGTGATTAACGAGCTGGAAGCCGGAGAGTTCAGCGGGCTGGAGATCCGCCAGCCCAACGGCGAGCTGCATATCCCGCATATCGCTACCGCCGCGCGCGAATTATTGGGTGCAGGCGTACGCCAGCGGGTGGTTATTCACTGTCCGGAAGGTGCCTGGGGTGAAGCGCCGGATCTGCCGGGCGTCTGGATCCCATCGCAGTACCTGGCGCAGGAGGAGATCGTTGGCAGCGTCGGGGCGGGTGATGCGTTTTGCGCCGGATTTTTGTATGGCTGTCATGAGCGCTGGTCGCTGACGGACAGCGTCAGGTTGGCACACGCCTGTGCGCGGGCAAGCTTGCTGTGCGCCAATGCGATAGACGGCGCGAAGACGCTGGCAGAGTTAAAAGCCGGAATGGCTGTTGCCTGATGCGCTACGCTTATCAGGCCTACGAGGTCGTTATCGCTTTTGTAGGCCGGATAAGGCGTTTACGCCGCCTTGTCGTGATGCTGCACGTCGGCGGCGAATACATAGCCCAGCCCGCGCAGGGTTTTGATCAACATCGGTTGATGCGGGTTAATCTCTATTTTTCGCCGCAATCGCATGATTAACACGTCAATAGTGCGGTCAAACACCTCAACGCTATCGCTGCGCGTCAGTTCCAGCAATTGTTCCCGACTGAGCACCCGGCGGGCGTTCTGTGCCAACGCTAGCAGCAAACTGTATTCACCCTGTGTCAGGTCCACCTTCAATTGCTGAGGATTACGTAACTGACAACCTGCAGTGTCCAGATGCCAGCCATTAAAGGATAACCCCGTAGTTTGTGGGCCGCTGCTTTCGGGTGTTAACACACCGACGCGTCTGAGCACCGCCTTCACCCGCGCCACCAGCACCCGCGCATTGAACGGTTTACCGATGTAATCGTCAGCGCCCATTTCCAGCCCGACCACCACATCCGACTCGCTGCCAAGCCCGGTCAGCATCACCACCGGCAGTCCGGGCCTCATCTTTTGCACCTGCTGCAACACCATCAGACCGTTGATATCGGGCAACATCATGTCCAATAACACCAGCGCGATCTCCGGCTGAATATCAATGCAACGCAGCGCCTCTTGCCCGGTATGACAAGCGGTCACTGCAAAGACGTGTTCGCTCAGCACATCCTGTAAAAGCGAGCAGACCGCCACGTCATCATCCACAACCAGTATGGCTGGCTTCATTGTTTTTCCCCATTTCTGGCCAACTTAAATGAGTGTGATTGATTCTGCCCAGAGTGACAGCGATAAGGCACAAGGATGTGTGGGAAACATAACCTCGGTCACACTGCCGGGGCGTCACGTATTGGAGATTCGTCACGTCAAATATGACGACAGCCTGTTTTTCGTCAGGGTTTTGCGCAAAATTCGCCCGTAATATCGATGAATGCCCCTGATAAAAACATGGCATAAAAGATGCATAACTAAAGCGACAAGCGCGTATGCGCGATTTGATTAACTGGAGCGAGACCGATGAAAAAAGTCGTCACGGTTTGCCCATATTGCGCATCAGGTTGCAAAATCAACCTGGTGGTCGATAACGGCAAAATCGTCCGGGCTGAAGCGGCGCAGGGGAAAACCAACCAGGGTACCCTGTGTCTGAAGGGCTACTATGGCTGGGATTTTATCAACGATACCCAGATCCTGACCCCTCGTCTGAAAACCCCAATGATCCGTCGCCAGCGTGGCGGCAAACTGGAATCCGTTTCCTGGGATGAAGCGCTTAATTACGTCGCCGATCGCCTGAGCGCCATCAAAGCGAAGTATGGCCCGGACGCTATTCAGACGACCGGTTCATCTCGCGGTACGGGTAACGAAACCAACTATGTAATGCAAAAATTCGCGCGCGCCGTTATTGGTACCAATAACGTTGACTGCTGCGCTCGCGTCTGACACGGCCCTTCGGTTGCAGGTCTGCACCAATCGGTCGGTAACGGCGCAATGAGTAATGCTATCAATGAAATTGATAACACCGATTTAGTGTTCATCTTCGGGTATAACCCGGCGGATTCCCACCCGATCGTGGCGAATCACGTGATTAACGCTAAACGTAACGGGGCGAAAATTATCGTCTGCGATCCGCGCAAAATTGAAACTGCGCGTATTGCTGACATGCACATCGCGTTGAGAAACGGCTCGAATATCGCGCTGCTTAACGCTATGGGTCATGTCATCATCGAAGAAAAACTGTACGACCAGGCGTTCGTCGCCTCGCGTACGGAAGGATTCGAAGAGTACAGCAAGATTGTCGAAGGCTACACGCCGGAGTCCGTCGAAGATATCACGGGCGTGAGCGCGCACGATATCCGTCAGGCTGCACGTATGTATGCCACGGCGAAAAGTGCGGCCATCCTGTGGGGCATGGGTGTTACCCAGTTCTATCAGGGCGTGGAAACCGTGCGTTCACTGACCAGCCTCGCAATGCTGACTGGTAATCTCGGTAAGCCAAGCGTCGGTGTTAACCCGGTTCGTGGCCAGAACAACGTTCAGGGCGCATGCGATATGGGCGCGCTGCCGGATACCTATCCGGGCTATCAGTACGTGAAAGATCCGGCGAACCGCGAGAAATTCGCCAAAGCCTGGGGCGTGGAAAGCCTGCCTGCACATACCGGCTATCGCATCAGCGAGCTGCCGCACCGTGCGGCCCATGGCGAAGTTCATGCGGCCTACATTATGGGTGAAGATCCATTACAGACCGACGCTGAGCTTTCCGCGGTACGTAAAGGCTTTGAGGATCTGGAACTGGTCATCGTACAGGATATCTTCATGACCAAAACCGCCGCTGCCGCAGACGTTATTTTACCGTCTACGTCATGGGGTGAGCATGAAGGCGTATTCTCCGCGGCTGACCGTGGCTTCCAGCGCTTCTTTAAAGCCGTTGAGCCGAAGTGGGATCTGAAAACGGACTGGCAGATTATCAGTGAAATCGCCACCCGTATGGGCTATCCGATGCACTACAACAACACCCAGGAAATCTGGGACGAGTTGCGTCATCTGTGCCCGGATTTCTACGGTGCCACTTACGAGAAGATGGGCGAACTGGGTTATATCCAGTGGCCTTGCCGCGACACCTCCGATGCCGACCAGGGGACGTCTTACCTCTTCAAAGAGAAGTTCGACACCCCGAACGGCCTAGCGCAGTTCTTCACTTGTGACTGGGTAGCGCCAATCGACAAACTCACCCCAGAGTACCCAATGGTACTATCAACGGTGCGTGAAGTCGGCCACTACTCTTGCCGTTCGATGACCGGTAACTGTGCGGCGTTGGCCGCGCTGGCGGATGAACCGGGCTATGCCCAGATCAACACCGCCGACGCAGAACGCCTGGGCATCCAGGATGAAGAGCTGGTGTGGGTGAACTCGCGTAAAGGTCGGGTCATTACCCGTGCGGCAGTCAGCGATCGTCCAAACAAAGGCGCGATTTACATGACCTACCAATGGTGGATTGGGGCCTGTAATGAGCTGGTAACCGAGAACTTGAGCCCGATTACCAAAACGCCGGAGTACAAGTACTGTGCCGTTAACGTTGAACGCATTGCCGATCAGCGCGCCGCCGAACAGTATGTGATTGATGAGTACACCAAGCTGAAAGCCAGCCTGCGCGAAAGCGCGATGGGTTAATCCGTTTTCGTACCTGTTCTGCAACAGCCTCCGCCCGGAGGCTGTTTTTTTATCCATACGATCTCTTTATACTGTTCATTCCGTACCCTAAATAAAACTCAAAATGAAACAAATCATTGCATTGATGTTCTTTATGACATTCTTTGCCCATGCCAGTGATACTGAGCCAGGAAGCCAGTACTTACAGGCCGCTGAGGCAGGAGACCGACGCGCACAATACTTTCTCGCCGATACCTGGTTTAGTTCAGGCGATTTGAGCAAAGCCGAATACTGGGCGCAAAAAGCAGCCGACAACGGCGATGCGGATGCCTGGGCCTTACTGGCGCAAATTAAGATAACCAACCCGGTCAGTCTGGATTATCCACAAGCCAAAACGCTGGCCGAAAAAGCGACCGAGGCAGGCAGTAAGGCGGGGGAAATTACGCTGGCGAGAATTCTGGTGAACACGCAGGCTGGACGCACAGATTACCCCAAAGCCATTACATTGCTGCAAAACGCCTCTGAAGATCTGGAAAATGACTCCACTGTCGATGCACAAATGCTGCTCGGACTGATCTACGCCAATGGCGTGGGTATTCCTGCTGACGATGAAAAGGCCACATGGTATTTCAAGCGCAGCTCGGCCATCTCCCGCACCGGTTATTCCGAGTACTGGGCCGGAATGATGTTCTTAAACGGCGAGCAGGGGTTTATCGTGAAGAATAAACAGAAGGCGCTGCACTGGCTGAATCTGAGCTGTATGGAAGGATTTGATACCGGCTGTGAAGAGTTTGAAAAGCTAACCAATGGTTGATGCTGGTTGCCGGATGGCGCTACGCTTATCCGGCCTACAAAAGATGTGTAGGCCTGATAAGACGCGTGAGCGTCGCCATCAGGCACCCATCACTAATTACTGCGCGGTCTTATCAAATTTACCCAGCATCTCGCGCTCGTAAGCCAGCGCTTTCTTGCGGTCAAACTTGTGTTCCCACTTGGCGATTACCAGCACCGCCAGTGCATTCCCCACCACGTTCAGCGCGGTACGCGCCATGTCGAGGATACGGTCAACGCCGGCGATAAACGCCAGGCCTTCCAGCGGGATCCCGACGCTGCCAAGCGTAGCCAGCAGTACGACGAAGGAGACGCCCGGCACGCCTGCAATCCCTTTCGAGGTGACCATCAACGTCAGCACCAATACGATTTCCTGCCATAGTGACAGGTCGATACCGTACAGCTGCGCAATGAAAATAGCGGCAATACTCTGGTACAACGTTGAGCCATCAAGGTTAAATGAGTAACCGGTCGGCACCACAAAGCTGGTAATTGAGGCTGGCGCGCCATAGGCTTCCATTTTCTCAATAATACGCGGCAGTACGCTCTCAGAACTGGCGGTTGAATACGCCAGAATCAGCTCATCTTTCAGGATACGGATTAAGATCCAGATACTCAGACCACAGACACGCGCCACGATACCCAGCACCACCAGCGCAAAGAACAGGATGGCAAAATGCACCAACAGTACCAGCTTCGCCAGCGGCCACAGTGAGGCAAAACCGAAGTTCGCGACGGTCACAGCAATCAGCGCGAAAACGCCAACCGGCGCGTAGCGCATCACCATGTGCGTCACTTTAAACATGGTTTCGGAAATAGAGCGGAACACGGTCACCAGCGGCTCGCGGTGAGTAGCTGGCAGCGAAGACAAGCCTAAACCGAATAACACCGAAAAGAAGATAATCGGCAGCATGTCGCCTTTCGCCATCGATGCGACGATGTTGGTCGGCACCAGTGACAAAATCGTGCCCATCAGGCCATGCGCGTGGCTTTGCACTTCTGCGGTTGTATTTTGATATTTCGAAATATCCACAGTCGCCAGCTGCGACATATCAATCCCGGAACCCGGTTGAAACACGTTCGCCAGCGTAATGCCGAGAATAATGGCGATGGTGGTGATCACTTCGAAATAGAGAATGGTTTTGGCGCCAATACGGCCCAGCTGTTTGGCATCACCCACCCCGGCAATACCCACAACCAGCGTGGAGATAACAATCGGCACGACAATCATTTTAATCAGGTGGATAAAGATATCACCCGCCGGTTGCAACAGGTTTAACACCAGCCATTCGCGACTGTCACTATGGTAATGCAGGTAACTCCCCAGCAAAATGCCCAGCACCATGGCGATGAGGATCTGCCATGCCAGGCTGACTTTCAAATTTTTCATAACAACGGACTTCCTCGATGGAGCGCTATTCCGCATATAAAAATGCGAGAACAGTACATACTGAAAGGGTATGATTTGTGTTGCGTTCGTTTATAGAGTTTTTTAACGCTTATTATCATTATCATTTGCACGCTATCTCGCGCAAGCCTTTCAGAACAGGGGGTTTAGCTGAAATTATGCATAAAAACGCGAGTTTATATCGGTAATCATGAATAACTTTTTGTTATAAAAGAATTTTTATTTGATAAAAAATGAAGAAGTTCTTCCATGAGTTTTTTTTGCCCACTTGTTCAATTGCCTGTTTTTTAAACAGGCAAAATGATGCAAATCACAAAAAAAACAAATTTATTTTTGCCGATTCTGCAATAATTTCGCCATATTAATCGAGTCGATCAACTGCGCACGATTCACCCTCGGCGAGTTTAAATCCATTACTTTTTGCCACACTGAAATCGCCTGTGCGTAATCAGCCTGCATAAACGCATCTGAGGCTAACAACATCAGCGCGGTAACTTCGTTACCGTCCAGCGCCAGGGATTTATCTATCATTTCGCGCGTTTGCGGTGTCATATGTTGCCCGGCCTGATAGTACAACACCGTCGCCAGCGCCGAATAGATTTCGGCGTTGTCACCCCGAAAACGCAGCGCCTGCTCATAGGCCAGCAGTGCATTGTGATACGCATTTTGCCAAAGATAATATTCCCCCAGTTGCGCCCATAACACACCGTCCTGTGGAGCAGCACGAATCTGCGACTGCAAAGAAAGTAGCTGTTTTTCCTGAATGTTATCATCGGAGAACGCATGTAAAGGGTCCGCCAGTCGCGCCTGTTCCTGCCGCACCGCCTGCCATTTTGGCGTCAACAGATAACCGCCGATGCAGGCCACAACCATCAGCACCACCGCAGCAGTCAGCCGCTTCACGGGCATTGGTCGTAACGGCGCAGTGGGATGTTCGGACTGACTCATTGCACCTCCTCCTCTGCGCGCTGACGCTTTCTCACTCGCCAGACCACCACGCCGACCAGTAACAACAACAGGCACGGCAACGCCCACAGCAGCAGCGTTTGCTCATTCAGCGGCGGATTATAACGAACGAAGTCACCGTAACGATCGGTCATCCACGTGGTTATCTCGGCTTCACTTTTCCCTTCCGCCACCATGCTGTAAACCTGATGGCGCATACTGACAGCTACCGGCGCATTAGATTCCAGCAAGTTTTGGTTTTGGCACTGCGGGCAGCGCAGTTGGCTGGCAATAGATAGCGCTTTCTCCTGCTGTTGCGGGTTGGCAAACGTCCATGTGTCCACAACCTGGGCATGCGTGGCGAAAGTGATAAAAAACAGGACGATAAAACCGCAAATATTACGCATCACGCTTCCTTCCTCGCCATCCGCTCAGCAGCGCGCCAAAGACCATTAACAGTCCGCCGCCCCAAATCCAACGCACGCCGGTCTGCACGTACAAGCGCATGGCATAACGGTCTGGTCCGGTTTTTTCACCCATCACCGCGTACCAGTCATGTAACAGACTCCAGCGGATCCCCGGCTCCATCATCTGTTGACGACGCGCGGCATAGAAGCGCCTTTCAGGTTGCAGGCTGCCAATGCGTTTCTCATTGTGCCACAGCGTGATCTGCGCTTTTTCACTGGTGTAGTTACCTTTGGCTTCCAGGTCGAGACGCTCAAAACGGAAAATGTAACCCGCCAGTTCCACCTGCTGCCCAGGGCTCAGGTTCAGGCTTATCTCCTGACGGCTCCCGCTGGAAAAGACAATCCCGGCCGCAAACACCAGCACCCCGGCATGCGCCAGCAGTGCCGGAAGTTGGATGCGGAAAGACACTTTGCGGCTTCTGACCATAGCCAGCACAATAACCAGTAGCATCAGCAGCCCAAAGGGCAGCGTAGCGCGATTAAAGTACGGTGCGCCCACGGAAAGCCGCCCCCAGCCGAACAGCCCGTAAATCATCGGGTAGAGCGTGCCAATCAGCACAATCAGCAGCACCGCACTAAAGAGCAGCAACGCAACCAGAATCAGCATCTCGCGTGACCAACCGCCAAAACGCGCATTCTGCCGGACTTGCTGGCCCCGCCAGGCGTACAGCCCGAGCGACGCCAGACTCAACACGGTAAACAGCGCAAACAGCGGCGCGGCACGGACGTTATCCAGCGCGAAAGCATGCACCGAAACGAGAATGCCGGAACGCACAATCAGCGTCCCCAGCAGCGATAAAATCAGCGTGACGATAGCCAGCAGCAGCGACCAGTGGCGGAAGATCCCGCGCTGGCGCGTGATATACAGGCTATGCAGCAGCGCGCTGGCGGAAAGCCAGGGTAATAAGGAAGCGTTTTCTACCGGGTCCCAGAACCACCAACCGCCCCAGCCCAGCTCGCAGTAGGCCCACCAGGAACCGAGGATAATCCCCAGCGTCAGCGCGCACCAGCCGGGCAGCGCCCAGCGCCAGCACACCCAGGCGCTTTGTGCGTTAAAGTCACCGCACAGCAGCGAGGCCAGCGCCACGCCTGCCGCCACCATTAACCCCCCGTAACCCAGGTACAGCAGCGGCGGGTGGAGAATTAATCCGAGATGTTGCAGCATCGGATTAAGGTCGCGCCCTTCAATGGCTGGCGGAAAGATACGCACGAACGGATCGGACCATACCACCACAAACAGCAACAGCAGGGCCGTTATCATTGAAAGGACGCTGAGCGTCAGCGGAAACAGCGCGTCGGCATCACGCCGATAGCGAAAAGCGAACAGCGCGCTCCAGGCGGAAAGAAACAGCACCCACAGTAGCAGCGATCCTTCATGACCGCCCCACACCGCCGCCAGTTTTAATCCCCACGGCAGCAGGCTGTAGCTGTGCTGGGCAACGTAGACCACCGAAAAGTCACTGGTCAGAAAGCAGAATACCAGAATGGCAAAGGCCAGTAGCAGCAGGGCAAATTGCGTCCACACGCCCACGCATGCCAGGCGCATCACCCCTTGCCAGCGCTGGCGGACACCCACCAACACGGCAAGCGGGGTCAATACGTTGACCCCGAGGCTTAATAACAGCGCCAGAAAACCGGCTTCAGGAAGGAGAACGTCCAGATATCACCTTACGCAACGGTTAGCTGACCCGCATAGAGAATAAAAAAGCGCAGCAGCAGTACGCCGGTCAGGCTGGCGCCGCACACTGCCAGCACGCCATGAAACGTCGAACTGCGATTGGCCCAGGGTTTTAGCAGCATCGGCAGTATCAGCCCAAGCCCGGCCACGCCCAGCCAGAACCACCAGGTCCAGAATCCGCCGCCCAGTGCCGCCGCCAGCGCACGCATTTTGCCGTCATCGCCCAGCGCCAGACCAACAAAGAACGCCGCCAGCAGGAAGATCTCCAGCCATACTACCGGGACTTCCATGCGATGCACAAAGTGCGCTTCGGTGCTGTGCGGGTTGCTACGATGGCGTAATGCCATGGCGATCAGCGCCACCGCCGCACCGGAGGAGATCCCGGAGAACAGGAACAGCACCGGCAGGATCGGGTTATTCAGGAACGGGTAGGATTTCAGCGCCGACAGCAGGAACCCGGTATACGCCCCGAGCAGGACCGCCAGCACCAGCATCAGCGTCTCAAGCGCGCGATGGAACGGCGTGATTAGCGTCAGGAGTTTTGACACCATCGTCAGTCGCGGCACGAACCGCTGTTGCAGGGCAATCACCTCTTTTTCAAAGATTTTTGCCAGCCACAGCACTAACACCACCATGTACAACTGGAACAGCATGACCCCCATCGACATCACCGAAGTGAAGCTGTAGTGGAACATCAGTTTCCAGAAGGTCCATGGACGCGTCAGGTGGAACACCAGAATCAGCAAACCGAAGATAATCGCCCCCGGCCCTAACACCAGCGTGGTGCGCAGCAGCGTGCTGTCAGAACCACCCGCCTGCGGATGGAAACGACGTAGCAAAATTGCCAGCGTAACCAGTCCGGCGGAAATGCCTATCAGGAACAGATAGATGGCAATGGGCCAGTCCCACACCAGTGATTCAAAATGAAATGCAGAAGCGGATGTCATTGGCTCACCTCCCCAAATTTAAAGGGAACGCGGTAGACCTTCGGTTTTGTACCCAGCGCCAGCTTGTAACGGTAGGTGGTTTTCTGCTGCAACAAGCGGGAGATATCGCTGTTGGGATCGTCCAGATTACCAAACGTCAGCGCCTTCGTCGGACATGACTCAACGCAGGCAGGCTGTTTGCCCGCTTTCAGGTTGGTTTTCCGGCAGAAATCGCATTTATCCGCCGTTTTGCTTACCGGATGGATAAAGCGCACACGATAAGGACACGCGGCGATACAGTACTGGCAGCCAACGCAAAGGTCGGGGTTCACATCCACAATGCCGTTGGCGGCATCGCGATACGATGCCCCCGTCGGGCAGACGTCAACGCAGGGAGCATGGTCACAATGCTGGCACGAGTGACGGAAGAAGCGATACTTCACATCAGGAAATGTCCCTTGCGGCTCGCTGCGAATAATCGTCAGACGCGATACACCTTCCGGCACGTTGTTAACTTCCCGACAAGCATCCATGCAAGCCGTACAGCCGATGCATAAAGACTCATCATGAACCATACCGTAACGCACGCCGTTGATGTTCAGCGTCTTCGCCACAACGCGTCCCGCCGTCCCGCTCACTGCCACCAGCGCGCCGACGCCGGTGATAAACTGGCGACGAGAGCAACTCATGGATGCTCCTTAAGCAACGGAACCGACGCCGGGTTAAAGTTCGGATTGTTACGCTGATCGCTGTGGCAATCGACGCAAATCTTGATCCGTCCTTTATCGCTTAGCGTCTGCATCGTGTCTTGCTTCGGATGCAATGAGTGACAACTGGCACACGCCACTTTGGTTACGTGGACATCGTGCGGCCAGAACGCTTTTTGCAACTGCTCAGGCAGGTGACAGGACATACAGACGCTGTTCTGCTGCTCCACGTTGTACATCGGCTCGTTAAAGCGCATCACATCCTTCACCCCTTCACGGTGGTTCGGTGACGGCTGGCCGTGACAGTTGGTGCAGGTGACCGGCAGTTTGTTATTCGGGTTGATGACTTCCGCATGCTTACCATGCATGCCTTCGGTATCGGGCTTATGACAGTCCAGACAGGCGGCATCCGGATTACGCTGTTGGGTAACCGTCCAGCGTTGATCCGACTCCTGCGGCGTTGGCGTGGCAGTGATTCCACTCAGGCTCCATAACAAGCCTGACGCCAGCACCCCAGCAGTTAATAACGAACGTAATACGCTCATATTCACTCCGTTGAGTTATCCGCCCCTTGCGGGGCGAAATGGGGTTATTGGCTTAACAGACCGTTTTTACGCGCCTGATCTTCCCACTGCGGAATCACCGTTTTGATGAAGTCCTGTTTCTCAGCATTGATTTGCTGCATGTTCAGACCAATCGCCGCCTGGGCTTTCTCTTTGGTAGAGATATCCGGTAACGGGATTTCATGCGTGATGCCTTTGGTCGCCAGCAGACGGACCAGTTTGGTACGCGCATCGGCAGCTTTATCCATGGCGCTACCCAGCATCCGCAGGCCTTCTTCCGGCGCGTGCATGTGAATACCGTGTGAGGCGATAGACAGGTCCCAACGCCATTGCGCGTGGCGAATGTCTTCCAGAATCGGCTTCATTTCCGCTTCCGTTGCGCCCGCATCCCATGCTGCTTTCGCTTCGAAATGGGCATGTACCAGTTGATCTTCAACCTTGATTTTCAGGTCATGAATGGCCTGTTTACGCTCGGCGACCACTTTTTGCAGGGACGCTTTGTCCTGGGTGTGGCAGTTCGCACAGGTCTGAGCGAAGTTATCGAACGGATTCCCAATCTTATGGTCGGTGTAGATCTTGCCTTCCGCGTTCTGCACTTTCGGCATGTGGCAGTCGATACAGGTCACGTTGTTCTTGCCGTGAATGCCTGCGCTCCAGGTTTCATACTCCGGGTGCTGCGCTTTCAGCATTGGGGTTTTAGACAGGGAGTTGGTCCAGTCAGAGAAGGCGATGGTGTCGTAGTATTTCTCCATGTTCTCGACTTTCATGCCGTCGTCCCACGGGAACTTAACGGCTTTGTTTTTACCGTCGAAGTAGTACTCCACGTGGCACTGGCCGCAGACCATGGATTGCTGATCGAAGCGACCGGCTTTCTCAAACGGTTTGCCGATGGTTTCCATCGCGCGTTCAGCATAAGGGCGCGACAGCGTCAGTTCTGGCTTGCCTTTGGCAAAGTCTGGTGACGCGGTGTTATGGCAATCTCCGCAGCCAAGATTGTTAACAATTTCAGGACCGCCGCGCGCCCATTTACCGTGGAAGTAGCCATCTTCACCGTCTTTCTGGATCAGACGCGCCACGTCCGGGCTTTTACAGCTCCAGCAGGCCATCGGCAACGGACCATCTTCTGCCGTTTTGGGTGCACCGGTACGTAAGGTTTCACGGACATCGGTCACGGCATATGCGTGTCCACGCGGTTTGTTGTAATCGCGCGAGAAGGGATATCCCGCCCACAGGATCACCAGACGAGGGTCTTCTGCCAGCGCATCTTCACGGGCTGATTGCTCAGAGGTGGCTTTCCAGGAGAGATATTGATCGGGATGCTGAGGGGCGAAGACTTCATTCTTCGCTTCAACGGTGACGGTTTTTGCGGGTACGGGGGTTTGTTCAGCGTGAACTGCAGAGATAAATAATAAAGGTACTAACAGGCTGAAGAAACGGCGTACGCGTGATTTTATCCTTGCCATAGGGGTCTCATCCAGATGACGCCATTATCTGCAATGGCGGTTCTTTTATTGTTTTCCATAACAGCAACCACACGAATACTGTCATGACATTGCTCCACCCTATTTGTAACAAGAAACCCCACAAGAAATGTTGTTTTTAATCAATTGTAAGTGTATGTAAAATACCACTTTAGAGTTATTTACCCCTTCTAATCCCTCACTCTTTTGTCTATACCCGACACAGATCACCTTTTCAAAACTCTCTATATAACCGCATGTTATCGCGAGGTTTAATCAATTTTTGCTAGTTCTCTTCAAAATTCAGTTTGCCGCTAATTTGCACAATTCGGTTATTGCGTGATCTGTCGCCCAAATACTAAACAAAACTCGCAAAGCCCCTACATTTAACGTTTGTGCGACATATTATTAACATCCTACAAGGAGAACAAAAGCCATGAGCCAAATACACAAACACGCTATTCCCGCAAACATTGCGGACCGTTGCCTGATAAACCCGGAGCAGTACGAAGCGAAATACCAACAGTCCATTACCGATCCCGACACATTTTGGGGCGAGCAGGGAAAAATTCTTGATTGGATCACGCCATACAGCCAGGTAAAGAACACCTCTTTTGCACCCGGCAACGTGTCGATTAAATGGTACGAAGACGGCACGCTGAACCTGGCGGCAAACTGCCTTGACCGCCATCTGCAGGAAAACGGCAATCGTACCGCCATCATCTGGGAAGGCGATGACGCCAGCCAAAGTAAAAACATTACCTATCGCGAACTGCATCGCGATGTTTGTCGTTTCGCCAATACATTGCTGGATTTAGGCATTAAAAAAGGCGATGTGGTAGCGATCTATATGCCGATGGTGCCGGAAGCTGCGGTGGCCATGCTGGCCTGCGCCCGCATTGGCGCGGTGCATTCGGTCATCTTCGGTGGGTTCTCACCGGAGGCCGTCGCCGGACGTATTATCGACTCCAATTCACGCCTGGTGATCACCGCTGATGAAGGCGTGCGCGCCGGACGCAGCATCCCGCTGAAAAAGAACGTCGATGATGCGCTGAAAAACCCGAACGTGAAGACCGTGGAGCATGTGGTCGTCCTCAAACGAACCGGTGGAAAAACGGAATGGCAGGAAGGCCGTGACCTGTGGTGGTCCGATCTTATAGAAAAAGCCAGCCCTGAACATCAGCCGGAAGAAATGAACGCGGAAGATCCGCTGTTTATCCTGTATACCTCTGGTTCAACCGGTAAGCCAAAAGGCGTGCTGCACACCACGGGGGGATATCTGGTTTACGCGGCAACGACCTTTAAGTATGTGTTTGATTACCATCAGGACGATATCTACTGGTGTACTGCTGATGTGGGTTGGGTTACCGGCCACAGCTATTTGCTGTACGGTCCGCTGGCCTGCGGTGCCACCACGCTGATGTTTGAAGGTGTACCTAACTGGCCGACCCCGGCGCGTATGTCACAGGTCGTGGACAAGCACCAGGTCACAATCCTCTATACTGCGCCAACGGCTATCCGCGCCCTGATGGCAGAAGGTGATAAGGCGATTGAAGGCACTAACCGTTCATCGCTACGCATTTTGGGTTCCGTTGGCGAGCCGATTAACCCGGAAGCATGGGAGTGGTACTGGAAGAAAATTGGCAACGAAAAATGTCCGGTCGTTGATACCTGGTGGCAGACCGAAACCGGGGGATTCATGATCACCCCACTGCCGGGCGCCACCGAGCTGAAAGCCGGTTCCGCCACCCGTCCATTCTTTGGCGTACAACCAGCCATCGTTGATAACGAAGGTAATCCGCAGGAAGGGGCGACCGAAGGCAACCTGGTGATCACCGACTCCTGGCCGGGTCAGGCGAGAACGTTGTTTGGCGATCACGAACGCTTTGAGCAAACCTACTTCTCTACCTTCAAGAATATGTACTTCAGCGGCGACGGCGCGCGTCGTGACGAAGACGGCTATTACTGGATAACCGGACGTGTGGATGACGTGCTGAACGTCTCGGGCCACCGCCTGGGTACAGCAGAAATCGAGTCGGCGCTGGTGTCGCATCCAAAGATTGCCGAAGCCGCCGTGGTCGGCATTCCACATAGTATTAAAGGCCAGGCCATTTACGCCTACGTCACGCTGAATCACGGCGAAGAGCCGTCACCTGAGTTGTACGCCGAGGTGCGCAACTGGGTACGAAAAGAAATTGGCCCGTTAGCAACGCCAGACGTGCTGCACTGGACCGACTCACTGCCGAAAACCCGCTCCGGCAAAATCATGCGCCGTATTCTGCGAAAAATCGCGGCGGGCGATACCAGCAATCTGGGCGATACCTCAACCCTTGCCGATCCTGGCGTGGTAGAGAAACTGCTCGAAGAGAAGCAGGCCATAGCGATGCCATCATAACCATAACCGTGAAATGCCCGATGGCGCGCTGCTTATCGGGCCTACAAATCCTATCCCTACCCCTCCCCTGACCGGGAAGGAAATATAAAAACCTCCCCAAAGGATTTCGTGTTACAGGAAGGCGGCAAGCAAGCATATCCCCAGTCACATAGTTCACTATGTGACTGGGGTAGGCGAGTGCGGCCAACGAACCTGTAGCACGAAAGACGCAGGGGGACCTCTGGAGACTCTGTGATGAATGACAATATTTATCAGCGGATAGAAGACAGTGCGCGTTTCAGGGAGTTAGTAGAAAAACGGCAACGGTTTGCCACCATTCTGTCCATCATCATGCTGGCAGTTTATATCAGCTTTATTTTACTGATTGCCTTTGCGCCTGGCTGGCTGGGTACGCCGCTACACGCGGGAACCAGCGTCACCCGGGGTATTCCGATTGGGGTCGGCGTGATCCTTATCTCCTTCATCCTGACCGGGATCTACATCTGGCGGGCCAACGGTGAATTTGATCGCCTGAACAATGCAGTTCTGCACGAGGTTAAAGCATCATGAAGAGAGTCCTGACGGCGCTTGCCGCCACGCTGCCCTTCGCCGCAAACGCGGCGGATGCTATTAGCGGTGCAGTTCAACGCCAGCCAACCAACTGGCAGGCGATTATTATGTTCCTGATTTTCGTCATCTTTACGCTCGGTATTACTTACTGGGCGTCTAAGCGCGTACGTTCGCGTAATGACTACTACACCGCTGGCGGTAACATCACCGGTTTCCAGAACGGGCTGGCGATTGCGGGCGACTATATGTCGGCGGCATCGTTCCTCGGGATTTCCGCGCTGGTGTTCACCTCGGGTTATGACGGGCTGATCTACTCGCTCGGCTTCCTGGTCGGCTGGCCGATTATCCTGTTCCTGATTGCGGAGCGTTTGCGTAACCTCGGTCGTTACACCTTTGCAGACGTTGCGTCTTATCGTCTGAAGCAGGGTCCTATCCGTATTCTGTCGGCCTGCGGTTCCCTGGTGGTGGTCGCGCTGTATCTGATCGCCCAGATGGTCGGCGCAGGTAAGCTGATTGAGCTGCTGTTTGGTCTGAACTATCACATCGCCGTGGTGCTGGTTGGCGTGCTGATGATGATGTACGTGCTGTTTGGCGGCATGCTGGCAACCACCTGGGTACAGATCATTAAAGCCGTTCTGCTGCTGTTCGGCGCCAGCTTTATGGCCTTCATGGTAATGAAGCACGTCGGCTTCAGCTTCAACAACCTGTTCACCGAAGCGATGGCGGTACACCCGAAAGGCTCCGCGATTATGAGCCCGGGCGGTCTGGTAAAAGATCCGATATCCGCCCTGTCGTTAGGTCTTGGATTGATGTTCGGTACAGCAGGTTTGCCGCATATTCTGATGCGTTTCTTCACGGTCAGCGATGCCCGCGAAGCGCGTAAGAGCGTATTCTATGCCACCGGTTTTATGGGTTATTTCTACATCCTGACCTTTATCATCGGCTTTGGCGCGATCATGCTGGTAGGCGCTAATCCAGAGTACAAAGATGCTGCAGGCGCACTGATCGGTGGTAACAACATGGCGGCGGTTCACCTGGCGAATGCGGTGGGCGGTAACCTGTTCCTCGGCTTCATCTCTGCAGTGGCGTTTGCCACCATCCTGGCGGTGGTTGCCGGGCTGACGCTGGCGGGCGCTTCGGCAGTTTCTCACGATCTGTACGCTAACGTGTTCCGCAAAGGCGCTACCGAGCGTGAAGAACTGCGCGTCTCGAAAATTACCGTACTGATATTGGGTGTGATTGCCATCGTGCTCGGCGTGCTGTTCGAAAATCAGAACATCGCCTTCATGGTGGGTCTGGCGTTCGCCATCGCGGCCAGCTGTAACTTCCCCATCATTCTGCTTTCCATGTACTGGTCAAGACTGACCACCCGTGGCGCAATGCTGGGTGGCTGGTTAGGTCTGTTAACAGCGGTAGTATTGATGATTCTCGGCCCAACCATTTGGGTCCAGATCCTCGGTCACGAAAAAGCCATTTTCCCGTATGAATATCCAGCGCTGTTCTCCATCAGCATAGCGTTCCTCGGGATCTGGTTCTTCTCTGCTACCGACAACTCAGAAGAAGGCAACCGCGAACGCGAGCAGTTCCGTGCTCAGTTCATCCGCTCCCAGACCGGGTACGGCGTAGAACAAGGTCGCGCGCACTAACCTCCCCTCTCCTCCGGCTTTCGGGCCGGAGGATTACATCCTTTCTTAGAACATCAGCCTCGCGACCAACGGCGCCACCAATACCATCACCACACCGGAAAGCATCATTACCAGGCTGGCAACCACGCCCTCCTGCTGGCCAAGCTCATAAGAGCGCGCCGTGCCTGCGCCATGCGATGCAGCGCCAAACCCTGCGCCTTTGGCCATACCTTCGCGGATGGAAAGCCGTAAAAACAGCACATCACCGACGGCCATACCGAATACACCGGTCACCACCACGAACAAGGCCACCAGGTCCGGCTGCCCGCCCAAGGGTTCTGCCGCTGCCAGCGCAAACGGCGTGGTGACGGAACGTACCGCCAGGCTACGTTGGATCTCATCAGGCAACATAAACAGGCGCGCCAGCCACACGGAACTGGTAACGGCCACCAGCGTTGCCGTTACCACGCCCGCCGTCAGCGACATCCAGTGACGCTTAATCACGGCAAGGTTGTCATACACCGGAACGGCAAAGGCGATGGTCGCCGGGCCTAACAGCCACAGCAACCAGTGCGATTCACCAATATAGTTTTGCCAGGAAATATGCCCGAACACCAGCATCAGCACCAACAGTGCTGGCGTGAGGACCAGCGGCATCAGGGGTAATTTACGAAAACGGCGATACAAACGCTTATTAGCAAAGTAGATACCCAGCGTAATCACCAGACACAACACGCTTAGCTGGAAATTACTCACGGTTTAACCTGCTCATTTCATAGCGATACACTTTATCGACCACCCACGCCGTGGCACCGAGCACCATCAGCGTGCTTATCGCAATGACAGCAAAAATACGCCAGCCATCGACTAACAACAGCTGCGTATAGTTGACGACGGCCACCACTGCCGGAACAAAAAACAGCAGCATTTCAGCCAGTAACCAGCGGGCACCGGCGCGTATCCAGCTCAGCGGGATAACCCGGCAGATAATTAATGCCAACATCAGCACCATCCCGACCAGGTTGGCGGGAAGCGGTAGATGCAGCCAGGAGACAAGATATTGAGCAAATACAAAGAGACCTGCGTACAACAGAACCTGAACGGGGATCTGGAGTCGTTGAATGACAGCAGGCGTCACGCGGCTTATCGCCACAGCCATGAGGGTATGTCCTTAAAAAATAGAGAGCGCCAGTATAGAGAGCCCCCGTCCAGGACTGAAATGAATTAAACTCATTGCAGGCATAGTCTTAAGGAATAATCATGGATATCAGAACGCTGCGATATTTTGTTGAGGTGGTGCGTCAGCAGAGCTTTACCCGCGCAGCGGAGAAGCTTTTTGTCACCCAACCCACCATCAGCAAAATGTTGAAGAACCTTGAAGACGAGCTGAACTGCACGCTGTTAATCCGCGACGGTCGGCGGCTTTTATTGACCGATACCGGACAGGTTGTTTTTGAGCGCGGTCTGGCGATTTTGGCCGAGTTTCGCCAGCTTGAAGCCGAACTTAGCGACATTAACCATCTGAACAAAGGGCTATTGCGCCTTGGTATCCCGCCAATGGTCGGTATGTTGATGGCAGGTCCCATCAGCCTGTTTCGCCAGCGTTATCCCGGCGTTGAGCTTAAAATATCGGAGTTTGGTGGCTTAACCGTCCAACAGGCAGTCATGAGCGGTGATTTGGATGTCGCCATGACGGCCCTTCCGGTCGAGGAAGAGAGTGGACTGGCAACCTTACCGCTTTTCAGTCATCCGCTCTGCGTGCTGGTCCCCCGCTCCGGTCAGTGGACAACGTGTGAGTCCATTTCCCCCGAAGCGTTAGCGGAGCACCCGCTGCTGATCTATAACGAAGATTTCGCCTTGAGTCGCCAGCTGCTTGAACTGTTTAGCCAGCACAACGTCAAGCCGCGCATCGCGGTACGCAGCGGGCAGTGGGATTTTCTGGCTGCGATGGTACAAGCCGGAGTCGGGATTGCCATTTTACCGGAGCCAATTTGCCAACGACTGGATAAACAGACGCTGCGCTGGATCCCGCTGGAGAGCGATTTACGCTGGCAACTGGGCATGATTTGGCGTGAAGGCGTGTATCTGTCGCACAGCGCTCAGGCGTGGCTGACATGCTGCGAAGGGTTTTGGTTAACACAAGAATCGTAAGTGCCGGATGCGGCGTAAACGCCTTACCCGGCCTACAATTCGATTCCGTAGGCCTGATAAGCGTAGCGCATCCGGCACAACCGTTTATTGGTTCTCGATCAGCAACGCTTCCAGCAAGTCCAGATCGTGCAACAGTTTCTGCAGCGTTTCATTGCTGATTTCGCGCGTGGCGCGCAGGTGATAAAGCTCTGCACGTTCTGAACGCAATGCCGCCAGGCGGAAACGTCGCTCGAGGTTCTCTTCCTGTAATGAGCTTTCCACATCGTTACGTCCATCGACGCGACGGCGCAGGTTACCGATTACACGAGAGCTCACTTCGGTCAGCAGTTGATTATCAATATTCTCTTCGCTGTCCGCCGCCAGACGCTCTTCCATTTTCTGGATAGCAACAATCGCGACTTCCGCCGTCGCAGCGCGGGCTATCCGCTCTTCTTTCAGTTGCTGCGAGTGATCTGCCACTTCCAGGTGTTGCAGCAGAATCGGTAGCATCACTACACCGACAAACAGCGAGAACAGGATCACGCCCGCGGCAAGGAATACTAGCTCGTAGCGCGCCGGGAAGCCGCTACCATCCGGCAACAGCAGCGGGATGGAGAGCACACCGGCAAGCGTAATCGCCCCGCGAACCCCCGCAAAGGAGGCGATCAGGATTTCACGCGTTGTCCATGAGCCAAACTCCATCGGCTTTTTCTTCAGGAAGCGCAGACTGAATTTTTTCATCGTCCACAGCCAGCCAAAACGCACCAGCATCAGCGCTACGTAAATCAGCACGATATCGGTAAACAGCATCCAGGTTTCAACGTTCGGATCGGCTTCTGCCGCCACCAGAGAAGACTCCAGAATCCCCGGTAATTGCAGCCCTAACAGCAGGAAGACCATGCCGTTAAAGACGAACTCCAGCATTGCCCAGGTGCTGTTAGCACGTAAGCGCATCGCCAATGGCGCACGACGCATTACGCCTGAACGGGTTATCGTCATCCCGGCTGCGACCGCCGCGAGGATCCCGGAAACACCAATGTGTTCGGCAATCAGGTAAGAAGCAAACGGCAGCAGGAACAGCAGAACAATTTGCGTTGCCGGCTCATCGCCGCCCCAGCGGCTAAGAAAGCGCAGAGAGCGTCCATACAACCAGCTGACGACAAAACCCGCCAGGATGCCGCCAATCGCTACCTTAAAGAACTCAACCGTCGCACCACCAACGGTAAACACCATCGTTCCCATTGCCACGGCCACAGCAAATTTCAGCGATACCAGGCCAGACGCATCGTTCATCAACGCTTCGCCCTGCAGGATGCCCATGATTTTCTTCGGTATACGCCCCTCACCTACAATGCCAGAAAGGGCAACGGCATCGGTTGGCGATAACACTGCGGCCAGCGCAAAAGCGGGGATCAGCGGAATCCCCGGAACCAGCCAATAAATCATAAAACCAATGCCGACCACCGTAACCAGTACGAGCGCCAGTGCCAGACCGAAGATCTCTCGTCCGTGCTCCAGAAACTCACGCGTTGGCGTCTTCCAGCCATCGGCAAACAGCAGCGGCGGGATGAACAGCACCAAAAACAGCTCAGGATCGAATTCCACATGCAAACCAAACGTCGGCCACGCCAGCAAGGCGCCGATGGCGATCTGCATAAGGGGTAAAGGGAGTTGGAAGGGCAATACGCGAGTAAATACCCCCGACAGCGAGACCACAAGGGTCATGATGAGTATGGTGAAAAAGATTTCCATGCGTTCCCTGTTTGCGATGTTTCTTATGATTAGTGGTGAGAGGCGTCGTGCCTCAATTCTATCTACTCGAGAGTAACGCAAAAGACAACGAGTGTGTTCTGAAAATAAAAACGGGCGGCAAAAGCCACCCGTTTTCAGGATCAAGAGCGTATCGGAATTAAATAGCCCAACCGCCTGCATAGAATGCAACCAGCGCCACGGCAATCACCACCGTTCCGATATTCAGTTTTCGCCATTCGCCGGAAACAATACGGCCAATAACCAGAGTGGCAAAACCGATCATAATGCCGGTCACGATATTACAGGTCAGCACGATAAAGACAGCGGTAATCAGTCCCGCCATCGCGTCGACGAAGTCGGTAAAGTCGATTTTCGCCACGTTGCTCAGCATCAGCAAACCAACATACATCAGCGCCGGTGCCGTTGCGTAAGCAGGAACAAGGTAAGAGAGCGGAGAAAGGAACAGGATCAGCAGGAACAGAACACCTACGGTGATCGCCGTCAGACCGGTTTTACCCCCTGCCGCGGTACCCGCTGCAGATTCAATGTAAACCGCCGCCGGAGCAGCGCCCACCAGACCAGAGAACACGCTGCTCAGGGAGTCAGTCGTTAACGCTTTGCCGCCATCGATAATCTGACCGTCTTTATCCAGCAGATTCGCCTGGCCCGCAACAGCGCGGATGGTTCCGGTCGCATCGAAGACGGCGGTCATGACCAGCGCCAGCACGCTCGGCAGAACGACAGGATTCAGTGCGCCCATAATGTCCAGGCTGCCGATCAGCGAGTTGCCGTTTTCGTCGCTCAGAGACGGCATGGCAAAAATACCGGAGAAATGCACGGCCGGATCGAAAATCAGGCCAACAACGGAAATACCGATAATAGTCAGCAGGATGCCACCCGGTACTTTCAGTTTTTCGAGGCCGATAATCACCGCCAGACCAATCAGCGACATAATGACCGGGAAGGTGTCGAAGTCACCCAGCGCAACCGGCAGGCCATCCAGCGGGTTCTTAATGACCAGACCAACGCCGTTTGCCGCAATCAGCAGCAGGAACAGGCCGATACCAATACCCGTACCGTGCGCAACGCCCTGTGGCAGATTGCGCAGGATCCAGCTACGAATACCTGTCGCGGAAATGATGGTAAACAGAACACCCATCAGAAACACCGCGCCCAACGCAACAGGCACGCTAATATGCTGCCCCAGCACCAGGCTGAATGCGGTAAACGCCGTCAAAGAAATGGCGCAACCAATCGCCAGCGGCAGGTTTGCCCACAGGCCCATCACAATAGAGCCGACACCGGCTACCAGGCAGGTTGCCACAAATACAGCGGCTGGCGGGAAACCGGCTTTACCCAGCATTCCTGGAACTACGATAACAGAGTAGACCATCGCCAGAAACGTCGTTAATCCGGCAACGACTTCCTGTCGAACGGTACTGCCACGGTGCGAAATTTTAAACCAGGCGTCGAGTGAACCGCCGGTACGCGCTGAAGGCGTAGACATAGAAAACATCCCCTGAGAGTTTATTTTTCGTCATTATGCGTGCTGGACAATCCACTGCCTGCTTAACGTTTTCTCCCTGTGCCAGGTTTGCGTCAGTAGGGGTGTCGCAAAAAAGCAAACGTTTAGCTCCGCGCATAAAAACGGGTGGTAAAAAAAAGCAAACGATTATCTAGCGATCATGTACTGGTTTTCAACTGAACTTTGCCGCTTTTTACTCATTTCTTCTTATAACGCACAAGAAATAGCCAGTCGATGCGCAAACGTTATCGTCAATGCGCAATCTGGCAACAAATTTCGCGCAGTTATTACAACCCCAGCGGTAATCTTTCACGTTAATTCGCGCAAAAAAACGAATGAAGATGCGGAAAATTTTTCGGCTAAAAAACCATCAATCGACTGGCAAATAGACGGGGGTGGCATACACTTACCTTATCAACACAAGCCGGAACCTCCCCTAATGTGCTCGACTGAGGGGTGTTGATGTCGGGGGAAACCCTCCCGTGAACCAGCGGGATAGAGTGAAAGACGAAGACCGGAACCAAACTAAAGCGCCCTCTGTGGCGCTTTAGTTTTATACCCGTCATACTTCACGTTGCAGGTGTGTTGGCTGCGTTTACTCACCCGAATCACTTAGTTTACTAAGCTCATCGGGATTCGTGCTCTTGCCGCCTTCCCACAACGCGAATTATTTAGGGTATATATCCGTCATATATTTAAACCCATCAATCATCTTCCAGCAGGCGCGCTCCGGTCCCCTGCTCACCAAGCTGGTCGCCTGGGTTACGCAACGGGCAATCACTACGCGACAAACAACCGCAACCAATGCATCCATCCAGTTCATCACGCAACGCCACCAGGGTATGAATACGCCGGTCCAGTTCTTCACGCCATTGCGACGAGAGCTGTTTCCACTCTTTGGCGCTGAGCGAATGTCCTTCGGGTAATACCCCTAGCGCGTCGCCAATCGTTGCCAGTGGTATACCGATACGCTGGGCAATCTTGATAATCGCGACATAACGCAACACATCACGTTTGTATCGACGCTGATTGCCGCTGTTGCGCATGCTGCTGATTAACCCTTTGCTTTCATAGAAGTGCAGAGTTGATACCGCGACACCGCTACGTTTTGCGACTTCACCTGGCGTGAGCAGCGCTTTTATCCGGGGTAATTTCTTTTCCATAAATCGCTTTACCTCAAGTTAACTTGAGGAATTATACTCGCCCACAGACAAAACGACGAATCGAATACTGAGAAAGAGGCAGCCCTATGTCCCATCAGCAGATAATTCAGACCCTTATTGAATGGATTGATGAACATATCGATCAACCGCTGAACATTGAGGCGGTGGCGAAAAAATCAGGTTACTCGAAGTGGTATTTACAGAGGATGTTCCGCACGGTGATGCGTCAGACGTTGGGTGACTATATCCGCCAGCGCCGACTTTTGTTAGCCGCCGTGGAACTACGGACGACCGAACGACCTATTTTCGATATTGCGATGGATCTCGGCTATGTGTCGCAACAAACGTTCTCACGCGTGTTCCGCCGCGAGTTTGATCGTACACCCAGCGACTACCGTCATCGCCTGTAGGATTATTGCCCGCTCTGCGTCAGTATGGCGGGCGAGCGCTGTAGCCAGAGCATAAACTCCTGCGGCGGTAACGCTTTCGCAAAATACCACCCCTGACAATACTGAACGCCACGTTCAAGCAGCCATTCCATTTGATCTGCCGTTTCCACCCCTTCAGCAATTGTCTTCAGATGTAAGCTTTGCGCCATTTCGATGATATGTTCGGCAATCAGGTGGCTGGTACTGTTGGTCGCCAGCGTACTAATAAAAGATTTATCAATCTTCAGGATATCCACGTTCAGTGCCGCCAGATTGTGCAGATTGGAATATCCCGTCCCAAAATCATCAAATGCCACTTCATAACCGGCCTGACGGAATGCCTGGATTACCGGAGTCATTTTATGCACATCAATAAATCCACGCTCCGTCACTTCGACCTTAATTTGCTGGGCAGCGACTGAGTAATCACGCGCTTTCTCAGCGATCAGGGCAATCAGTCGGGATGAATGGAAATCAGAAGCTGAGAGGTTAATTGAGATATAAATCTGGGGATGCGCTGAAAGAAAATACCCTAAATCATTGAACACTTCTTCGACCACGTAATCCGTGATACTTTCAATCATGCCTTCTTTTTCAGCCAGCGGAATAAATTCCGTCGGGCTCATGACCTCGCCTTTGCAACCTGGCCAACGCATCAGCGCCTCGGCCCCCACACATTGACCATTCTTGATATCGATGATCGGCTGGTAATGCAGGCGTAGCTGGCGTTTTTCCAGCGCACGCCTTAACAAACGACGAGGGGAATAGTACTGCTGGCGTGTACGCCACCACATCAACAACATCAGAATGCTGCAGATCACCCCAAAGGGGATCGTGAGTGCGGCTTCGTGATAGAAATTTTGATGGACGCGATCGCGGGTCGTCGAAACAATAATCGCGATCGGGCGCTTCTCAGAACGAACGATGGTATAGAACCGATCGTCCAGTTGGAAGGTAGAGGCTTTACCGCGCACCAGCGGCAGAAATTGCTTAACATGCGCCTGATTGCTGGCGGAGAAGAAAGTATCCGTTATCGTGTCATAGACGCCCCACAATAGGCCAGGGTCATCTGACATGACTTCGCTGTAAGATAATGGGTTAATGACAACGACGTAGTTTCCTCTTTGCATATACGTCATGTTGTAGCCAGAGAAAAAAGGCGTATCGCGATAGTAATAGATCGAAACGTCCGGCGTACGTTTATAGTCAGCGGTTGGCATAATATAGGGAACTGACGGTGCCATCGACGTAGAGCACAAAAAATGATCATCTTGTGCATAAATTAGCTCGCTGATATATAAACGTCCGCGAATAATATTCAGCATACTTTTCTGATGGGCAGGGGTACACATCTTACCCTGATACAGCTGAGCCATATCACGCGCTAAATCAGCTTGCTGGATCACCAGTTCCGTTTTATTTAACACCAGTTGAGCAAATGAGTGGAGTTGAGTGCGGGTTTCGGACATCGCCCGGATATGAGCAAACCATAGCGCCAGCACCACGGGGAGCAATACCACCGTGAGCGTGCCGAGGAGCTTCAGCATCTTGCTTTGCGCACTGAGATTCATGTCAGCCCTATTTCCCTGTTTCGTATATGCCAGTACCCATCAAGGCAGGATGCTATAAACACCAACTGGTTAAGTTGCATGAATCTATCAACATTATCAACAGACGTCTCTATGTAAAAGTCTGATAATAGTGGATGATGATATTATTTTCCCGTAAGGCAAACTTAAAGTTACGCTTATTTTGCAACATCATTATCAAGAAAGAGTAATGTTTTACACGCGTTATACTGGCGGCACGTATAAAACACATTAACTTTTTTAACGATTAATTTCGGATAAAGAAAACAAGTAACATGAATGCATCTTACATAACGCATAATTTATTATTCGTTTATGAATCAAGATAACCATACAATTAACATGGATAAAAACCGGCAAAAATAACGTCAGATACTGGTGAACAAACGAGCAAATGTGATATAGTTCACAGAAATAATGTAACAGAAACATTGTTTCATTCATGTTATTGCCCGTCGATAGCCAGAGTACCACACCCTCTGTGAATAACCCCGCGCTGTCCTGGGCATCAAGACTTTCTGAGGACGTTTTTCATGGCAACAATAACAACTGGCGTAGTTCTTCTGCGGTGGCAACTGCTCAGCGCAGTACTGATGTTTTTAGCCAGTACGCTCAATATTCGTTTTCGTAAATCAGATTATGTTGGACTGGCCGTTATCAGTAGCGGTTTAGGGCTTGTTTTTGCCTGCTGGTTTGCAACCGGATTACTCGGTATCACCCTGGTAGATGTATCCACTATCTGGAATAACATCGAATCTGTGATGCTCGACGTGATGAGCCATACTCCGCCAGACTGGCCGATGGTGTTGAATTGATAACAGCAGTGTGTCCGACCAGATTATGCCCGGTCGGACACGGTTTTAAGCGATAACGATTTTACTGACGTTCCGGTAACCGCTTACCACTCCATCCGGAACCCTGCGCTCACCTGCCAGTTCATATCAATGTCGCCTCCAGCCGATCTTTCCAGGTCAACGTACAGTCGGGAATTATTGTTCTGAGTAAGATGAATATTGGTTCCAATACCGTAGTTAATCCACGAGTCGCTACCTCCCTCACGGACCGTCATGGACGCGTCTTTACCCCACACAGTGACATCACGATCGCCGGCAAACTCATGCAGCAGATCCAGCTTCACATAAATGTCGCTATCCGGGCGTTCCTCAAAGCGATAACCTCCCCGCAATCCGACACGACCAATCACGCTGTCGATATCATTCTGACGTACCCGTAGCCCACTGCTGGTGGTATAACGCGCTTCATCCAATCGGGTATACACGAGTTGCGCTTGCGGTTCGATGAAAGAGGATTCTCCCAGACTAAACTCACGGCCGTATTCTGCGCTGGCGCTAATTGACCACGTGCTGCTATCCGCCCCCCCCATATTGCCGTACACATTTCGGTAGTTAAAATCACTCTCATGGCGGCTATATTTCAGAACCAGATCCAGGTAGTCCTGTTTCTCCGGACGGTTCCATGCAGCATAAAGTGAACCACCGTAGCTCTTGTTATCGCCCGTGCCATAAGTAAAGTCAGCGTTACCTCTCATGTAATGCGCCGCAATGCCTCGCGTCCAGACTGATTGTTCACCCTCTACCTTATTGTCATAACCAAGTTGCCAGAAGCTATACAGGTTTTTGAAGTAGCTGCCATTATCGCTTTCCATTTCACCACCTTTATAGCGTATCCACAGACCATTTTGCTGTTGGTTCTGGCGTAATTCCCCTAAACGCTTATTCAGGCTGTCGATTTCGAGACGGGCGGTGGCCGCCGCGTAGTTTAACCCGGCATTGGCAATCGCAGTGTTGCTACCCGCACTGGCTTTCGTTGAAATCCCCGTAATATACCAGTTTGTGCCATACTGGCTTGCCGGATCGCCTTCCCGAATATCAGAGCGCAGTAGCGGTTTATAGTCATATACATACTCGTTAGTGATATCGATTTTATCGTACGCTTCAAACATCACATTGCTGGCGGCATCGGCAACCCAGATATCTTCTTGTAGATTGCTGAGCTTATTAATATTTAACGCCTCAATGGCATGAGTTCCCCCCGTGCTACTCTTAACGACTTCGATAAAGTCGCTACCATTACGCCGCTGCTCATCTGTTTTATTTGTATTTACATCAATCAGGAAAATACCGTTATTGCCTTTCAGATCGTGAATTTTCACCGTTTCGTTGATGCTCTGATTGGTATGCAGGTTAAAACCATGCAGGTTTATCGTCCCGCCGTCTTGCAAGGTGATAGCACTGATCTGAGCGTCTTTACCATCTGGGATCCAGTGGGCATTATTCATCAACGTCAGATTCAAATCTCCCGCCCATTTATTACTGTCGATGTCCAGAACATTCGCTTCGTGCCCATGCCAAAATGATTCTGCACCATTTAGCGCAATATTCATCTGGCTGGTATGAGCATATATTTTATCGCCAAAGTCGATATTCCCCAACAAATTGACCTTATACTCACCTGACTGATTAATATTAACGACGCCACCATCTTTAGCACTAACCGCATCACTTTTTGATGAACCATCAGGATAACCGCTGTTGTTTTCCAGCAGTTCTCTGAAATTACTGGCGTAAGTATTAATGTAAATGTTACCACCGTTTGCCGTAATAGTTGAACCTACTCCACGTGCATAGATTCCATTATTTGCCAGCGTAGCATTTTCTCCATCGTTGGTGTGTTCAACCTCTGAACGAACATACACATTGCCGTTTACAGTGATATCCGCACCGCTTCCCGCATACAACGCAGTATTATTATGGGTATACTTAGAGCCAATTAAGAAAGTATTTTTCAGGCTAAAGTTATCAACTTTGACGTTGGTGCCCTGACCTTCGGCGGATAAGCCAAAAAAGGCCAGCCCGGCGCGGTGTTCCTGTTGCGTAGTTCCGCTGATATTAACGTTGTAATTACCAATTTGATACTCTCCCGCCTGGTCTTTGGTGATACTGCCAATCTTCACCTCAAGGCCATTACCTTCACCTCGCACAGGGTTATCAATATTTACCGTGATATCATAGTTTTTATCATCAGCAATCGTATCCCGAATGATGATCCCTTCCTGACCACCATTAACATCTATATAATTCAGTTCATAGTTTTTTGCACTCGCCAATCCAGCGCAAACCAACTGCGCTGCGGTAAATGATAGTGCAAAGGGTATTATTGCTTTAGGGTTTATCTTCCTTTGATACATAGTAAGCTCCATAACAAATAGTTTATCAAATCACTTATTAACACCCCACCAATAAAAAGCAGCAAATAATAAATGTATTTTCATTAACGAAGAATTGATAAGCTAAAAGTATTATTTAAAGCCAGACATTAACTTGTCAATATTTACCATGCAGTAAAATACACTTTTTCCATTAATTTAATTGAATATTACTCTCCAGGAAACTATCTCAAAAAGAAGAAATTGAATGTACGACACATTTTCACCAATTATTACCTTCATATTTTCTTTTATTATTCGATAATACCTACATTTATTTTCATTTCTCATGGTTATAAATAAATATTATCGAATATTAGCGCTAATCAGCTCGCATTAAATGAATCATCAAGCTGCAATGATAAACCAGAAAATACCGAATAATTAATTCTGAATAAGAGATGTAAAAAAACCCCGTCACAACGGGGTTTTCATCAGTACGAACGTTAATACGTTCGGCTATCTTAAAACGGAATATCGTCGTCGAAGTCCATCGGCGGTTCGTTAGACGGCGCTGCCGGAGCGGACTGCTGCGGACGAGACTGTGCGCCGCCGCTGAACTGGTTGCCGCCCTGCGGCTGCTGAGGCTGACCCCAACCACCTTGCTGCTGACCACCACCTGCCGGCGCGCCGCCGCCCTGACGACCACCCAGCATTTGCATGGTGCCGCCAACGTTAACAACGACTTCAGTGGTGTATTTTTCTACGCCGGATTGATCGGTCCATTTGCGGGTACGCAGCTGACCTTCGATATAGACCTGGGAACCTTTACGCAGATATTCACTGGCCACTTCCGCCAGTTTGCCAAACAGCACAACGCGGTGCCATTCAGTCTGCTCTTTCATTTCACCGGTCGCTTTATCACGCCAGGATTCGGAAGTAGCCAGCGTAATGTTGGCAACTGCGCCACCATTCGGCATATAGCGTACTTCCGGGTCCTGGCCCAGATTACCGACGAGAATCACCTTGTTTACGCCTCTGCTGGCCATGATCGTGTCTCCTGAAAAACGTTACTGAATAAGTGTAAGCGCGGGATTGTAGCATTTCCAATAGCGCTTTTACTACGTTGCGAAGTTGATTCCAGTAAACAACCTCCGCCAGACATTGTTGCACAGGAACATGCGTTTTGCATTCCAATACTGTATATCCATTCAGGTCAGGTTGTGTCATAATTAACCGTTTGTGATCGCCGGTAGCACCATGCAGCCAGGCAAAAAAGCGTTTAATCCGGGAAAGATGAATGGATAAGATCGAAGTTCGGGGCGCCCGCACCCATAATCTCAAAAACATCAACCTCGTCATCCCGCGCGACAAGCTGATTGTCGTCACCGGGCTTTCGGGCTCAGGCAAATCTTCGCTCGCTTTCGACACCTTGTATGCCGAAGGGCAGCGTCGTTACGTTGAATCCCTTTCCGCGTACGCGCGTCAATTTCTGTCGCTGATGGAAAAACCGGACGTCGACCACATTGAGGGGCTCTCTCCTGCCATCTCAATTGAACAAAAATCGACGTCGCATAACCCGCGATCCACGGTAGGTACGATTACCGAAATTCACGACTATCTGCGTCTGCTGTTTGCCCGCGTTGGCGAGCCGCGCTGCCCGGATCACGACGTTCCACTGGCGGCGCAGACCGTTAGCCAGATGGTGGACAACGTGCTGTCGCAGCCGGAAGGCAAGCGTCTGATGCTGCTGGCGCCGGTAATTAAGGAGCGTAAAGGCGAGCACACCAAAACGCTGGAAAACCTGGCGGGCCAGGGCTATATCCGCGCCCGTATCGATGGCGAAGTGTGTGACCTTTCCGATCCGCCCAAGCTTGAGCTGCAAAAGAAACACACCATCGAAGTGGTGATTGACCGCTTTAAAGTCCGTGACGATCTCACCCAACGACTGGCTGAATCCTTTGAAACCGCGCTGGAACTGTCCGGTGGTACGGCGGTGGTCGCCGATATGGACGACCCGAAAGCGGAAGAGCTGCTGTTCTCCGCCAACTTCGCCTGCCCTATCTGCGGCTATAGCATGCGCGAACTGGAACCACGGTTGTTCTCGTTTAACAACCCAGCGGGCGCGTGTCCAACCTGTGACGGTCTCGGCGTGCAGCAGTATTTCGATCCTGACCGGGTGATTCAAAACCCGGAACTGTCGCTGGCCGGTGGCGCCATCCGCGGTTGGGATCGCCGTAACTTCTATTATTTCCAGATGCTTAAGTCGCTGGCGGAACACTATAAGTTCGATGTCGAAGCCCCATGGGCCAGCCTGAACCCTACCGTGCATAAAGTGGTGCTGTACGGTTCGGGTAAAGAAAATATCGAATTCAAATACATGAACGATCGCGGCGATACGTCCGTACGTCGTCACCCGTTTGAAGGTGTGCTGCACAATATGGAGCGCCGTTATAAAGAGACGGAATCCAGTGCGGTACGCGAAGAATTAGCCAAATTCATCAGTAACCGACCGTGCGCCAGCTGTGAAGGGACGCGTTTACGCCGGGAAGCCCGCCACGTATTTGTCGAAAATACGCCACTGCCCGCGATTTCCGACATGAGCATCGGTCATGCGATGGATTTCTTCAACAACCTGAAGCTTGCAGGTCAGCGGGCGAAGATTGCGGAGAAAATCCTTAAAGAGATTGGCGATCGTCTGAAGTTCCTGGTCAACGTCGGCCTCAACTATCTGACGCTGTCGCGTTCAGCGGAAACGCTCTCCGGCGGCGAAGCTCAGCGTATTCGCCTGGCAAGCCAGATCGGCGCGGGTCTGGTCGGTGTAATGTACGTGCTGGATGAACCGTCTATCGGTCTGCATCAGCGCGATAACGAACGTCTGCTGGGTACGCTTATCCACCTGCGTAACCTGGGTAATACCGTGATTGTGGTCGAGCACGATGAAGATGCGATTCGCGCCGCTGACCACGTTATCGACATCGGCCCCGGCGCGGGCGTTCACGGCGGCCAGGTGGTTGCTGAAGGAACGCTAAAAGATATCATGGCGGTGCCTGAGTCGCTGACCGGCCAGTACATGAGCGGTAAGCGCAAAATTGAAGTACCGAAACAGCGCGTGGCGGCTGACCCGGAAAAAGTGCTGAAGCTCACCGGCGCACGCGGTAACAACCTGAAAGATGTCACTCTGACGCTGCCGGTTGGTTTATTTACCTGCATTACCGGGGTTTCCGGCTCAGGTAAATCGACGCTGATCAACGATACGCTGTTCCCAATTGCGCAGACGGCGCTGAACGGTGCGACGCTGGCGGAACCTGCGCCGTATCGCGATGTTCAGGGTCTGGAACATTTCGACAAAGTCATCGATATTGACCAAAGCCCGATTGGCCGTACGCCGCGCTCTAACCCGGCAACCTACACCGGCGTGTTTACGCCAGTGCGCGAACTGTTTGCCGGCGTGCCGGAGTCACGTGCGCGCGGTTACACGCCAGGCCGTTTCAGCTTTAACGTCCGTGGTGGACGCTGTGAAGCCTGTCAGGGCGACGGCGTGATCAAAGTCGAAATGCACTTCCTGCCGGATATCTACGTGCCGTGCGATCAGTGCAAAGGTAAGCGCTATAACCGCGAAACGCTGGAGATTAAGTACAAGGGCAAGACTATCCACGAAGTGCTGGATATGACGATTGAAGAAGCCCGTGAGTTCTTCGATGCCGTTCCGGCGCTGGCGCGTAAGCTGCAAACGCTGATGGACGTTGGTCTGACGTACATCCGTCTGGGGCAGTCCGCAACGACCCTCTCAGGCGGTGAGGCGCAGCGCGTGAAGCTGGCGCGCGAACTGTCAAAACGCGGTACCGGGCAAACGCTGTATATTCTCGATGAGCCGACCACTGGTCTGCATTTTGCGGATATTCAGCAACTGCTGGACGTGCTGCATCAGCTCCGGGATCAGGGCAACACCATCGTGGTGATTGAGCACAATCTGGACGTGATTAAAACCGCAGACTGGATTGTCGATCTCGGTCCGGAAGGCGGCAGCGGCGGCGGGGAAATTTTAGTCTCCGGCACACCGGAGACGGTCGCTGAATGTGAAGCCTCACACACGGCGCGTTTCCTCAAGCCGCTGTTGTAATCCTGCCCTTATCAGGCCTACGGGCACATATCCTGTAGGCCGGATAAGTCGCTGGCGACGCCATCCGGCAAAACGGATCAAGGCTGCACCAGCAACCTGCGTTTATCTTCCGGCAAGGTGTTTATGGCCTGCTGGTAAGACGCGTCCACCAGATAATAAATCTGTGAACCTGGCAGCGAGCCGTCAAGATACACCGTGCTCCAGTGCGCTTTATTGAGATGGCGGCTGGGTCGCACGTCTTTATGTTGCTGACGCAGCAATTCTGCCAGTTCAGGGCTGGTTTTCAGAGAGACCGCCGGGCGGCCTTCGACCTCTTTGACCATCGCAAAAAGTACATCTTCAACTTTGATTTGCGTGGCTTTCCAGTCACTATGCACGCTCTGCTCCGCACCCGTTTTTGCCATGCAGTATTGCAGCAACTCCGAATTCGTCATCTTTATTCCCCTTACCAGCATATTGCCTAATGAGAACATCTTTTATTCAGTGTGCAGCAAGTCCGCAAAAGGTAAAAGCCAGCAGCGTAAATTTGTTTAAAAAAGCAGCATTCGTATTCTCAATACTCCGAGTTGACGATCACCTCTTCACCAAACGCGCCAGCCTGCGGCAGGGGTTTATAGGTAGAGTTAGAGGCGCGTAAAATACGGATACCGCGAATTCCTACGTCGCGAGCGGCGGTGATGTCATTGTCGGAGTCACCGTAGAACATGCGGATGCTTTTATCCTGCAACCACTGCGTTTTGGTGTTCTGACCGGGTTTATCACCGGCAAAAATGACCGGATTCATATTGCCGGCCGGGATGTGAAAGTTATCGGCCAGCGTTTTCGATACCGTTTCGGTCTTCGTCTGACTACGCCCGGTCACGAAAAAGATGCTGTCGCCACGACGCACATGCATATCAATCAACTGGCGCGCCACTTCTTTCGGAATACTGAATTCATCCCAGCCATTGTTCATTTTTTCCCAGAAGGCCGGATTCTTCAGGTAATCCTCACTGTCCGGGGAATACGTTTTTTTACCGCGCCAGAAGCCCGGGCTGGAAAAGAGAACCGTATCATCGATATCAAAGCCAACGGCCATCGGCGGGCGTCCGGTCAGGCTGTTTTCGATTTGTGCCACGGAGACCCAGTGAATGGGGGCCTGCTCAGCGAGTTTTGCAACGTTGGTGCCAGGATTAAGCTGAGAAGGAGAGGAAACTAACGCCTGAGCGGGCTGATTTAACGTGAACAATAAACAAACGGCACTCAGTGCCAGGGTAAACTTGCGCATATTTTTCCCTAAGTAGTCAGTTAGTTATGATTTTTTATTTAACAACTGGTCAAAAAACTATCTGACCTTACCCCCTGGGGGAAGGGAAAGGAAGGATTTTCTCTGGTTTTGTCCAGGAAAAGGAGCATGATCACACAGGAAAGTACGCCTGATGGCGCTCCGCTTATCAGGCCTACAAACTAAAATCCATGTATCCTTGTAGGACAGATAAGGCGTTTACGCGCCATCCGGCATCACACAAAGCCGATTACATGACGGCGGAAAATGCCTTCGCCACGCGCTGCACATTACCGTGATTCAACCCAGCTACGCACATGCGACCGCTGGCAATCAGGTACACACCGAACTCATCGCGCAGGCGATCAACCTGGGCTGCGCTGAGCCCGGTATAGCTGAACATACCGCGCTGTTGCAGCAGGTAATCAAAGTTACGGCCCGGGATCTCCGCATTCAATACGTTAACCAGTTCCTGACGCATCGCCAGAATGCGGGTACGCATTGCCTCAACTTCCGCCAGCCAGCTCGCTTTCAGCTCTTCATCCCCCAGTACCGCGGCAACCACCTGCGCACCAAAGTTTGGCGGACTGGAGTAGTTCCGGCGCACCGTCGCTTTTAGCTGCCCCAGAACGCGGCTGGCAGCATCGGCGTCTTCACACACCACAGAAAGCCCGCCAACACGTTCGCCATACAATGAGAAAATTTTGGAGAATGAGTTGCTAACCAGAGTTGGTAAACCAGCACTCGCAATCGCACGGATGGCGTACGCATCATCTTCCATTCCGCCACCAAAACCCTGGTAGGCAATGTCGAGGAACGGGATCAGGTCGCGCGCTTTCAGGATCTCAATCACCGCATCCCACTGTGCTGGTGTTAAATCCGCACCCGTGGGGTTATGGCAGCACGGATGCAGCAGCACAATGCTACGCGCCGGTAAGGTATTCAGCGCTGCCAGCAGATCGTTGAAACGCACGCCATTAGTCGCGTTGTCATACCATGGGTAAGTACTTACTTCGAATCCCGCCCCTTCAAAAATCGCGATGTGGTTTTCCCAGGTCGGATCGCTGACCCACACGCCAGAATCAGGGAAATAGCGCTTCAGGAAGTCTGCGCCAACCTTTAGCGCGCCGGAGCCGCCCAGCGTCTGAATGGTTGCCACGCGCTGTTGCTGGAGTACCGGATGCTGCGCCCCAAACAGCAACGGCGCAATAGTATGGCGATAAGCGTTCAGACCTTCCATCGGCAGATACAGCGAAGCGCCATGCGGTTTGGCATTGAGTCTGGCTTCCGCTTCCGCTACCGCTTTAAGCTGAGGAATAATCCCATCTTCGTTGTAATACAGGCCAATGCTGAGGTTCACTTTGTCGCTACGTGAATCTTCTTTGAACCGCTCCATGAGCGATAAAATCGGGTCGCCGGCGTAGGCGTCAACTTTTTGAAACACGTGTGGTTCTCCAGGTTTACAGGCAGAGGATATGAACACAATAAACCGGAAGCAGGAGAAGATCGAGAGGATGTTGAGAGGAATATTGCCGGATAGCGGCGTAACCGCCTTATCCGGCACATCATGCGCTTAATCGATATACTTCATCGCCACGCGCGACGTCAGGCGCGTAATAAGTTCGTAAGCACTTACTTTCGTCATTTCAGCAATGCGTTCAACGGGCAGGCCTTCCCCCCACAGGATCACCGAATCGCCAGCTTTATCCTGCGCCTCGGGGCCTAAATCGACGCAGATCATATCCATCGCGACGCGGCCGACGATCGGCACTTCACGGCCATTAACCAGCACCGGCGTCCCGGACGGCGCTGCGCGCGGATAACCGTCGCCGTAGCCCATCGCCACCACACCGAGACGCGTGTCGCGCTCGCTTTGCCAGGTTCCACCATAGCCAACCGGCTCGCCCGCTTTGTGCTCACGCACCGCAATCAGGCTGGAGGTCAGCGACATCACCGGCTGACAGCCAAAATCGGCGCCGATAGAGTGGTTTTCCAGCGGCGATACGCCGTACAGAATCAGCCCCGGACGCGCCCAGTCGAAGTGGGACTGGGGCCACAGCAAAATACCGCCCGACGCAGCAATTGAACGCTGTCCAGGTTTTCCCTCGCAAAAGCTATTAAAGATATCGAGCTGTTTTTCCGTCGCGCCGCATTCAGGTTCATCCGCGCGCGCAAAGTGGCTGACGATATTAACCGGCTGGCGCACGTTGTCACATTGCGTTAAACGCTGATAAAACGCTTCGGCCTGCTCAGGGCGCACGCCCAGGCGGTGCATCCCCGTGTCGAGCTTCATCCAGACGGTGACCGGTTCAGCCAGTTCTGCGGCTTCCAGGGCTTCAAGCTGCTCCAGGTTGTGGACGGCAGTATGCAGACGCTGCGCGGAGATCGTCGGCAGATCGGCGGCATCAAAAAATCCCTCCAGCAGCAGGATGGGCTGCGTGATCCCTCCCGCTCGCAGCCGCAGGGCTTCTTCAAGACGAGCGACACCAAAAGCGTCCGCATCGGGGAGCGTTCGCGCAGTCTCTAACAGACCGTGGCCGTAAGCGTTCGCTTTCACGACCGCAACCAGTTTGCTGGCAGGAGCCAGTTCACGCAGACGTTGCAGGTTGTGTCGCAGAGCGCGGCGGTTAATGACTACAGTTGCCGCTTGCATTTGTATTCCTTAGAAATTACTCATCATCATATTGAGGACCGGCATAGTTGTCGAAGCGGGACCACTGTCCGTTAAACGTCAGGCGCACCGTACCGATCGGACCGTTACGCTGCTTACCAATAATAATTTCGGCGATGCCTTTTAAGTCACTGTTTTCGTGATAAACCTCATCACGATAGATAAACATGATTAAGTCGGCATCCTGTTCGATGGAGCCGGACTCACGCAGATCCGAGTTGACCGGACGCTTGTCCGCGCGTTGTTCCAGTGAACGGTTAAGCTGCGATAGCGCTACCACCGGCACATGCAGTTCTTTTGCTAGCGCCTTCAGCGAGCGGGAAATTTCAGCAATTTCCAGCGTACGGTTATCGGAGAGCGACGGTACACGCATCAGCTGCAGGTAGTCGATCATGATAAGGCCGATACCCCCGTGTTCACGGGCGATACGACGAGCACGCGAGCGCACTTCCGTTGGCGTCAGGCCGGAGGAGTCATCAATATAGATGTTTCGTTTCTCCAGCAAAATACCCATTGTTCCGGAAATTCGTGCCCAGTCTTCATCATCCAGTTGACCGGTACGGATTTTGGTTTGGTCTACGCGTGACAGCGAGGCCAGGGTACGCATCATGATCTGTTCTGAGGGCATTTCAAGACTAAAGATAAGAACCGGCTTATCCTGCAACATCGCCGCATTTTCGACAAGGTTCATTGCAAATGTCGTTTTACCCATCGACGGACGCGCAGCGACGATAATCAAGTCCGACGGCTGTAGACCCGCGGTCTTTTTGTTGAGGTCGTCATAACCGGTGTTTACGCCGGTGACGCCGTCGTGCGGCTGCTGGAACAACTGCTCGATACGCGCGACGGTTGCGTCGAGCACATCGGTGATGTTTTTCGGGCCTTCGTCTTTGTTGGCACGGCTTTCAGCGATTTTAAAGACGCGGGATTCCGCAAGATCCAGCAGGTCTTCACTGGAACGCCCTTGTGGATCGAAACCAGCTTCCGCAATTTCATGGGCCACCGAAATCATGTCACGAACAACGGCGCGTTCGCGGACGATATCCGCATAAGCACTAATGTTCGCCGCACTTGGCGTGTTTTTAGATAACTCAGCCAGGTAAGCAAAGCCGCCGACGCTGTCCAGTTGTCCCTGAACCTCCAGCGATTCTGCGAGTGTGATCAGGTCGATAGGTTTTCCCATCTCCTGCAGTCGATGCATTTCCGTGAAGATGTGCCGGTGCGGTCGGGTATAGAAATCTTCCGCCACCACGCGCTCGGCCACATCGTCCCAGCGTTCGTTATCCAGCATTAAACCGCCCAACACCGACTGTTCCGCTTCAATCGAGTGCGGCGGTACTTTCAGCCCGGCGACCTGGGGATCGCGCTCACGAGCATCAGTCTGTTGTTTGTTGAAGGGTTTATTTCCTGCCATAGTGAATGGAGTTACCGAGATAATGATTGGGTCGAAAGATTACCACATTTCTTTTGGAGGAAGCATGGCAACGCGTATTGAATTTCACAAGCATGGTGGTCCTGAAGTGCTTCAGGTCGTCGAGTTTACGCCTGCAGATCCGGCAGAGAACGAAATCCAGGTCGAGAACAAAGCGATTGGCATCAACTATATCGACACTTACATCCGCAGTGGTCTTTATCCACCGCCTTCTCTGCCCAGCGGTCTGGGAACCGAAGCCGCCGGCGTAGTCAGCAAAGTGGGGAGCAAAGTGACGCACATTAAAGCTGGCGATCGCGTGGTGTATGCGCAGTCAGCGCTTGGCGCTTACAGCTCAGTGCATAACGTTCCGGCCGATAAAGCCGCCATCCTGCCCAATGCGATCTCGTTTGAACAGGCAGCCGCGTCGTTTCTGAAAGGGCTGACCGTGTTTTACCTGTTACGTAAAACCTATGAAATTCAGCCTGATGAACCCTTCTTGTTCCATGCAGCAGCGGGCGGCGTCGGGATGATTGCCTGCCAGTGGGCAAAAGCATTGGGCGCGAAGCTGATTGGTACTGTCGGCAATGCGCAGAAGGCACAAATTGCGCGGCAAGCCGGCGCATGGCAGGTCATTAACTATCGTGAAGAAAGCATAGTTGAGCGAGTGAAAGAGATAACCGGCGGAAAAAAAGTACGGGTGGTGTATGACTCGGTGGGGAAAGATACCTGGGAAGCCTCGCTGGATTGCCTGCAACGCCGGGGATTGATGGTCAGCTTTGGCAACGCCTCCGGGCCGGTAACCGGCGTTAACTTAGGTATTCTGAATCAGAAAGGCTCCCTGTATGTCACGCGCCCTTCTCTGCAGGGTTACATCACCAACCATCATGAATTAACCGAAGCCAGCAATGAGCTGTTCTCGCTGATTGCCAGCGGGGTGATCAAAGTGGATGTCGCGCCGGGTCAGAAATTTGCGTTAAGTGACGCACAACGGGCCCATGAAGCACTGGAAAGCCGGGCCACGCAGGGATCGAGTTTGCTAATCCCATAATGCTTCGACTTCCCCTAAATAATTCAAATTGCAGGAAGGCGGCAATTGAATGAATCCCCAGGAGCTTACTGGAGTAAGTGACTGGGGTGAATGAAAGCAGCCAACACACCTGCGGTTTGAATTATGACGGGGAAGTAAAGAATTAGGGCTTCCCATGGGAAGCCCTTTCTTTTTTTAGTTCGGCTGTATGTAGGGTACAGCTCGATGAATTCGTTAACCACGCAATAGTGACAGATTTGATAATCAATTCCTATTTGGTTCTAAAGGCAATGTTGCAGGTTGTGACGCACCGCTCAATACCTTAGTAAAATCGGCGGTTATTGCGCTGATACTGTGGGACTTTTGGCGCTTTTATCGCCTTGATAACCCACACTACGGCAACGGCCAGTAACAGCCAGGGTAACAGTTTAATCATCAACGCAAACATCCCACCGAGGAACATTACTGCCGTCGCCACCATCAGCGCGGCGAGGATGCCCAACAGTGATATGCCAGTGACCATCAGCATGATAAAAAAACCAATCACAAAAAGTAGTTCCAGCATGACGCTCTCCCGAAATGAAATTCTCTCCATTGCATTACAAGAAACATGCCAAAATTAATGCATTGATTTATAAAGAAAATGCCCCGCGACAAAGCGCAGGGCGTGGTGAAATTAACTAACTTTTGGTGAAAACTTAACGCTTGTCTGCCACCAGTTTCAGCGCGTGTTCCAGAACGTTAATATCGGCCCCGGCTTTATGCGCATTTTCACTCAGATAACGACGCCATTGGCGTGCGCCTGGAATTCCCTGGAACAACCCCAGCATGTGGCGGGTCACATGCCCCAGATACGTACCTTTACTCAGCTCCCGCTCAATATAGGGATACATGGCACGCACCACGGCGACAGGGTCTGCATCCGGCGTGGTCGCAGCAAAAATTTCACGGTCGACCGACGCCAGAATCCCCGGGTTTTGATAGGCTTCCCGGCCCACCATTACGCCGTCCATATATTGCAGATGCGTTTTTGCTTCTTCCAGTGATTTAATTCCGCCGTTAATCGACATCGTCAACTGCGGGAAATCACGCTTCAACTGATAAACACGGTCATAATCCAGCGGTGGGATTTCGCGGTTTTCTTTCGGGCTTAACCCCGACAGCCAGGCCTTGCGGGCGTGGATGATAAACATCTCACATTCGCCGTTACCCGAGACCGTGTTGATGAAGTCACACAGGAATTCGTAGCTGTCCTGATCATCAATGCCGATACGGGTTTTCACCGTCACCGGAATCGACACCACATCGCGCATCGCCTTCACGCAATCGGCGACCAGTTGCGCATTCCCCATCAGGCAAGCGCCAAACATCCCGTTTTGTACGCGATCGGAAGGGCAGCCGACGTTGAGGTTAATCTCGTCATAACCTCGTGCTTCAGCCAGCTTTGCGCACTGCGCCAGTGCCGCCGGATCGCTCCCGCCCAGTTGCAATGCGACCGGATGCTCTTCTTCGCTATACGCCAGATAATCGCCTTTACCATGAATGATCGCGCCGGTGGTTACCATCTCCGTATAGAGCAACGTCTGGCGGGACAGCAGGCGCAAAAAGTAGCGGCAGTGTCTGTCCGTCCAGTCGAGCATCGGCGCGATAGAAAAACGATGAGCGGGAAAAGCGGTAGACTGAGATTCAGGCAGCATGGCGAATATTCAAGCATCCGGTTAAAAAAGGGGCGCTACTATAGCATAGACCGTTGCGATAGTGAGCCACATCATCGTGGATAGCGCCCTTCGTTCGCGTGGATTGTCATTTCCGCCCAGGTTTTCCGTCGTGTGGACCAAAAAACTGTGGAGGATGATCAACCCAGCGATCTTCACGCGTGACTGCATAGACCGGATTGAGTGGATAGTAGATGCGGTTATGCTTCTTGTTCGCCTCACCGACGACCAGCAGCCGCACCTCGTCACTGGTGTTGTTGATAAAAGTGTGGCACACACCGGTTCCTGCCGGAAAACCAACGCTGTCGCCGGGTTCCAGCTTCCATAAGTAACCATTTATCCAGGCTTCCGGGTACCCTTCCAGCACGTAGATGAACTCTTCTTCATCACTTTCAGCGTGTGGATAAGAAGTACGCCGACCCGGCGGCAGACGTTCGTGATGGATGCCTAATCGCCCTAACCCCAACCTGCGGGCCAGCGGCGCGCCAATAGAAAAAAGCTCATCGCTGCCTGGATAGGTGGAGTCATCAGGCCCCTCAACTTCACGCCAGTGGCGAATACAATCGGGTCTTTTCATGTTAATTTTCCAGTGTTGCGATGCGTCAGGTATAGCACACAGCGGTGGATCTCGGCGTTTTAAGCAGAACATGATAAAGTAAGGGATTAACCTTCCACGCAAATCGAGGCGCCAAATGGACAAAACCACCACGCAGGAGTTATTGGCTCAAGCTGAAAAACTCTGTGCGCAACGTAACGTGCGGCTCACGCCACAGCGCCTCGAAGTGCTGCGCCTGATGAGCCTGCAGGAAGGGGCAATCAGCGCTTACGATCTGCTTGATCTGTTAAGGGAAACCGAACCACAGGCTAAGCCGCCTACCGTCTATCGTGCGCTCGATTTTCTGCTTGAACAAGGTTTTGTGCACAAAGTGGAGTCAACCAACAGCTATGTGCTTTGCCATCTGTTCGATCAGCCAACCCACAGCTCCGCAATGTTCATCTGCGACCGCTGTGGCGTGGTAAAAGAAGAGTGTGCGGAAGGCGTGGAAGATATTATGCATACGCTGGCAGCTAAAATGGGATTTGCTCTGCGCCATAATGTGATTGAAGCCCACGGCCTGTGTCCGGCATGTGTGGAAGTTGAATCATGCCGCCATCCTGGCGAATGCCAGCATGACCATACCATTCAGGTGAAAAAGAAAGTCGGGCGGTAAATAAAAGAGCGTACGTCCTTGTACTCTCAGGAGGGAGGGGTTAATTACCAGCGGTAATCGTTGCGTTTTTCCCAATCTTTAACTTCTTTCTCCGCCTGATCTTTCGCGTACCCGTATCGTTCCTGGACTTTACCAACCAGCTGGTCGCGTTTACCTTCAATGACCGTCATATCATCATCGGTCAGTTTGCCCCATTGCTCTTTCACTTTACCTTTGAACTGTTTCCAGTTACCACTGACTTCGTCTTTATTCATCATCAAGTCCTCATCGTTAGGTTGTGAATAGCGAGAGTGCTGCGCCCGAATACATGCTGTTTTTGCTGGACGTGATAGTAAGTGTAGTCAGGGATTCTGGGTTTTATTTACTATTCGGAATTTTTAACCATAGGCATCAGGCAAACCAGGTGCCATTACGCCAGTGACGTCGCCAGATGAAGGCCAGTGAAAGCCCGCGCAGCGCGAGAAAAACGGTTAACGCCAGCCACAAGCCGTGGTTTCCCAGCAGCGGTAAAGTCAGGAGCGTTAAGGCGAATCCCACTGCGGCAACGGCCATACTGTTGCGCATTTCTGCGGCACGCGTTGCGCCAATAAACATGCCGTCCAGCAGATAACACCACACACCCACCAGCGGCAAAACCACCTGCCAGAAAAGATAGCGATCGGCCAGGTGTTGGATTTGCGGCAGCGAGGTCAGCAGCGCCACAATCTGCTCGCCGAACAGGGCATAAACCATCGAAAACAAGACGGCAACAATACCCGACTGCCGGCAGGCCGCCCGCCAGACATCCAGCAACTGGCTACCATCGCGTGCCCCATAGGCCTGGCCAGAGTGCGCTTCCACGGCATAGGCAAACCCGTCCAGCGCATAGGCAGTGAACGTCAGCAGGGTCATCAGAACGGCATTGACCGCAATGACATCGCTACCGAGGCGAGCCCCGAGTACCGTGATAGCACCAAAGCAGAGTTGCAACAGCAGCGAACGCAGCATGATGTCACGGTTGAGCGCCAGCAAACGGCGGAAGTTGCCACGCCACGCCTGCTTCAGCATTGCCAGCGAAACTCCGCGCAAATGCAGGACTTTGCGCACCATCATCAGACCGATAAGCAGCGTGGCATATTCGGCAATCACCGTCGCCAGTGCTGCACCCTGCACGTTCATATGCAGGCCCATCACCAGCCATAAATCGAGCGCAATGTTGAGAATATTGCCGACAATCAGCAGGATAACCGGCGCACGCGCATATTGTACGCCAAGCAACCAGCCGAGCAGCACCAGATTGGCCAGTGAGGCGGGCGCGCTTAGCCAGCGGATTTCCAGGAAACGCCGGGCTTGTTCCAGTACCGCTTCACTTCCCCCGACAATATGCAGCGCTAAATCGATAATCGGCATGCGAAACAGCGCGATAAGCAGCCCCGCTCCCAGCGCCAGTATCAGCGGTTGTACCAGCGCGCGCGCTAGCGCCTGAGGATTTTTCGCACCGAACGCCTGGGCCGTCAGGCCGGTGGTACTCATGCGTAAAAACAGCAGCAGCATAAAGAGAAAACTGGTCGCTGTTGCGCCGACAGCAACGCCACCCAGATAGACCGGGCTATCCAGATGACCAATCACTGCGGTATCCACCAGCCCCAGCAGTGGAACAGTGATGTTGGAGAAAATCATCGGTAAGGCAAGGTGCCAGAGTGCTTTATCAGAGGAGGTAAAGAAAGGCATGGAAAAGAGCCTGAAAAGAAATTAACGCGTTTTTGTAGGCCCGATAAGCGTAGCATCATCGGGCAATTTGCCGGAGAGCAGCGTAAACGCCCTTTCCGGCCGACAGGAAATCAGCAGATCATTACAGCCATTCACCGTTACGAATTACGCCGACAGCCAACCCTTCAATGGTGAAGTTTTGCTCGCGCAGATCGACAACGATAGGTTTAAATTCACTGTTTTCCGGCAGAAGTTCAACCTTGTTACCCTGCTTTTTCAGGCGCTTAACCGTGACTTCATCATCAATACGGGCAACAACAACCTGGCCGTTACGCACGTCCTGCGTTTTATGCACAGCCAGTAAATCGCCATCCATAATCCCGATATCTTTCATCGACATACCGCTGACGCGCAGCAGAAAGTCGGCGTTCGGTTTGAACAGTGATGGGTCAACCTGGTAATGGCCTTCGATGTGCTGCTGTGCCAGAAGTGGCTCACCGGCCGCCACACGACCGACAAGCGGTAAGCCTTCCTCTTCTTCCTGCAGCAGGCGAATACCACGCGATGCGCCAGAAACGATTTCCAGCACACCTTTACGCGCCAGTGCTTTCAGGTGTTCTTCAGCCGCGTTTGGGGAACGGAACCCCAAACGCTGCGCGATCTCCGCACGCGTCGGTGGCATACCTGTCTGGCTGATGTGATCTCTAATGAGATCAAACACCTCTTGCTGCCTGGCCGTTAACGCTTTCATTCCGCCCCCTGGGTGTATATACAGTTATGCTGTGAGTATATACAGCTAAAGGCGAATTTGGAACCGCAAACTGCACAAAAAACAGGAGATTTATGAAGTTGTGGAATCTTTATCGCAAATGCGACCACAACAGGATGCCCCAGGTGATCACAGCGACAAAAATAGAAAGCAATACCGCAGCCGATCCCATATCTTTCGCCCGACCAGAAAGCTCGTGATACTCAGAACCAATTCGGTCGACAACCGCCTCAATGGCGCTATTCAGAATTTCAACGATCATCACCAGCATCACCGAACCAATCAGCAGTACGCGGGTAATCGCGTCAACGTCCAGCCAGCAGGCAATTGCTACCCCCAACAGTACGGCAACGCTTTCCTGACGAAATGCCGCCTCATTGATCCATGCTGCGCGGAAACCTTGCCAGGAATAGCCTGCTGCTTTGATAATCCGAGTGAATCCAGTGGTATTATTGGCCATCAAAAGAACCTTTTTACATTATTAGCGTGAGTATTATTGCATCGTTACCCTGTTTGTTTCAGGGCATAAGCAAAGCTGCGCGAAGTATGACGGGATACCACAGAAATTCACTAAACTTTCTGATATCCTTGCAGCGCATTTGCATTATTAACCAGAGGCTTTACATCGTTTATGTCCGGCTGGCCACGAATTTACTACAAATTACTGAATTTACCATTAAGCATCCTGGTAAAAAGCAAGTCTATCCCGGCGGAACCCGCCCCGGAATTGGGACTCGATACCTCTCGTCCCATTATGTACGTCTTACCGTACAACTCAAAAGCTGACTTGCTGACGCTGCGTGCCCAATGCCTGGTGCACGACCTCCCTGATCCCCTGGAACCGCTGGAGATAGACGGGACTTTGCTGCCGCGCTACGTGTTTATACACGGCGGCCCGCGTGTATTCACCTATTACACGCCAAAAGAAGAGTCCATCAAGTTGTTCCATAACTATCTCGACTTACATCGCAGCAACCCCGATCTGGATGTTCAGATGGTGCCGGTGTCTGTGATGTTTGGCCGTGCTCCTGGGCGCGAGAAAGGCGAAGTCAATCCACCACTGCGCATGCTGAATGGCGTACAGAAATTCTTTGCTGTGTCCTGGCTGGGCCGCGACAGTTTTGTCCGCTTCTCACCTTCCGTCTCCCTGCGCCGCATGGCAGACGAACACGGCACAGATAAAACCATCGCGCAGAAACTGGCACGCGTGGCGCGTATGCACTTTGCCCGCCAGCGCTTAGCGGCGGTTGGCCCTCGCCTTCCTGCCCGCCAGGATCTGTTTAATAAACTGCTGGCCTCAAAAGCCATCGCACGCGCGGTGGAAGATGAAGCACGCAGCAAAAAAATCTCCCATGAAAAAGCGCAGCAAAACGCTATCGCATTGATGGAAGAGATTGCCGCCAACTTCTCCTACGAAATGATCCGTTTGACGGACCGTATTCTGGGCTTTACCTGGAACCGTCTGTATCAGGGGATTAACGTTCATAATGCGGAGCGCGTACGCCAACTGGCGCACGACGGACATGAAATCGTCTATGTGCCGTGCCACCGCAGCCATATGGACTACATGCTGCTGTCGTACGTTCTGTACCATCAGGGACTGGTTCCACCGCATATCGCGGCAGGGATCAACCTGAACTTCTGGCCGGCAGGTCCGATTTTCCGCCGTCTGGGCGCATTCTTTATTCGTCGTACGTTTAAAGGCAATAAGCTCTATTCCACCGTATTCCGCGAATACCTGGGCGAGTTGTTCAGCCGCGGCTATTCGGTTGAGTACTTTGTCGAAGGTGGGCGGTCGCGTACCGGCCGTCTGCTCGACCCGAAAACCGGCACTCTGTCGATGACCATTCAGGCGATGCTGCGCGGCGGTACGCGTCCGATTACCCTCGTACCGATCTACATCGGCTACGAGCACGTAATGGAGGTGGGCACCTACGCCAAAGAGCTGCGTGGCGCGACGAAAGAAAAAGAGAGTCTGCCGCAAATGCTGCGTGGCTTAAGCAAGCTGCGTAATCTGGGTCAGGGCTACGTTAACTTTGGCGAACCAATGCCGCTGATGACTTACCTCAACCAGCATGTGCCGGAGTGGCGTGAATCTATCGATCCTATCGAGTCTATCCGTCCGGCCTGGCTGACGCCGACGGTGAATAACATTGCTGCCGATCTGATGGTGCGCATTAACAACGCAGGCGCGGCCAACGCCATGAACCTGTGTTGTACCGCGCTGTTGGCTTCCCGCCAGCGCTCTCTGACCCGTGAACAGTTAACCGAGCAGCTCGACTGCTACCTGAGCCTGCTGCGCAACGTGCCGTACGCGACGGACTCAACCGTTCCCGCGCAGAGCGCCAGTGAACTGATCGACCACGCCTTGCAGATGAACAAGTTTGAGGTTGAGAAAGACACCATCGGCGACATCATCATTCTGCCGCGCGAGCAGGCGGTACTGATGACCTACTACCGCAACAACATTGCGCACATGCTGGTTCTGCCTTCGTTGATGGCAGCCATCGTGACTCAGCACCGTCGGATTTCACGCGCCGCATTGCAGCAGCATATTGAAGCGCTGTACCCGATGCTGAAAGCCGAGTTGTTCCTGCGTTGGGAGCGTGATGAGCTTGCCGGGGTAATTGACGAGCTGGCCAACGAAATGCAACGTCAGGGTCTGATAACCCTGCAGAACGATGAGCTGCATATCAACCCGGTTCATTCTCGCACGCTGCAGCTGTTGGCTGCGGGCGCGCGTGAAACGCTACAGCGCTATGCCATTACCTTCTGGCTGCTGAGTGCGAACCCATCCATCAACCGCAGTACCCTGGAGAAAGAGAGCCGCACCGTGGCACAACGTCTTTCCGTGCTGCACGGTATCAACGCGCCTGAGTTCTTCGATAAAGCCGTGTTCAGCTCCCTGGTGCTGACGCTGCGTGACGAGGGCTACATCAGCGATACCGGTGATGCCGAACCGGAAGAGACGATGAAGATCTATCAGATGCTGGCCGAGCTGGTCACGTCCGATGTGCGTCTGACCATCGAAAGCGCAACGCAGGGCGAGTAAGCATAAAAGAACCGGTCGAAATGACCGGTTTTTATTTTGCAGGCTAAGCCAAACTCAAAGGTGCCAGTAGCTCATCGCCAGCCCTAAGAACAGTACCAGCCCCACATAGTTATTGTTCATAAACGCTTTAAAGCAGGCATCCCGTTCACGATCGACAATCAGTTTCTGCTGATACACAAACAGCGCGCCCGCCACCAGCAGTGACCAGTAATAGCCCAGCCCCAACCCGTTTAACCACCCCACCATCGCCATCAGCGCCAGCACACCGACCTGCAGAATGCCAATAATCAGCTTATCGTTTTGGCCAAACAGAATGGCGGTCGATTTAATGCCAATCTTCAGATCGTCATCACGATCAACCATCGCATACTGCGTGTCATACGCCACCGCCCAGAGAATGTTGGCGAGGAACATCAACCAGCAGCTCAGCGGTACAGATTCACTGACGGCGGCGAACGCCATGGGAATAGACCAGCCAAACGCCGCCCCCAGCACCACCTGCGGCAGGTGCGTATAGCGTTTCATGAAGGGATAAACCCACGCCAGTGCTAACGCGGCAACGGACAACAAAATCGTCATCGTGTTAAGAGTCAGAACCAACAGAAAGGCGAGCAACACCAGCACAACAAACAGTGTTCGGGCCTCTTTCTCCGTGACTGCACCGCTCGGCAGCGGCCGGTTTGCGGTCCGTTTGACGTGTCCGTCAAATTTCCTGTCGGCATAATCATTCACCACGCATCCGGCAGCGCGCATCAGCCACACACCGGCGACAAACACCGCCAGTATCCATAATTGCGGTACACCAGGGGTCGCTACCCACAGCGCCCACAGCGTCGGCCAGAGCAGCAGTAAGGCGCCAATTGGCTTATCCGTACGCATCAAGCGGTGAAACGCCAGCAGCTTACTCTGCGTCAGACTCCACTCCATCTTTATCTTCCTCTCAGTACAACGGCGATGCAGGCAAAAAAAGCTCGGTAAGCATCAGCGGCTTACCGCTCAGCCGCAGGCGGGAACGACGCCCCCACAGCGCTGCATCGCGGCCAATCTCAATAAAATCGCGGGTCAATGTCGATGATGTAAACAGATAGCGCCCGAGCGGGGTTTTCCCCAGATTTTGTAAAGCCAGTTCGGGGCCGCACAAGGTGGATTCAGGCACCACGGTCCGCCCGGCAAGCCATGGCTCACCATCCGCGCATAACAGGATTTCCCGCAACCAATAGCGGGATTCTGCCGGCAGCAGCGTCAACTCTTCAGCGACCTCATTTTGCCCAACGAATCCTTCTCGTATCAATGTTACGGTGACCTGTTTTCCCTGCTGCTCAAAACGTTTGGTCATCGAATCTTCCAGTAACAACCAGTCGAGCAATTGAGGGTCAAGCGACGGGATCGCATCAAAATAACGCAGAGCACGCAGTTGCGTTAACGCGGGGTGTGGCATGCCTTACTCTCCGATTCATAACCTGAAGGCATTGTATCGCAGAAAAGGCTTTGCGGGGTGAGCAAACACGATTAAGTGATCGGTAGGGCAACATAAGTGTAACAAGTAGCATCGAAGGATAAAAAAAGGTGCGCCAGGAGACGCACCAGTTGTTGCAAAATCAACAATGTGGGGAGATGGTTACCCCTTGCCTTTTACACTGCTGATAAAGGTGGAACGGGCAGATTTGGATCCCAGACGTTCAGCTTCATCAAGCAGCTTCAGCGCTTTATCAACATCACCTTTCGCCACGGCATCCTTAATCGCCTGGTTAAAATAGTTCTCAGTGTCATTCAGCATCGGCTCGCTTTTCTTCACCGGTTGCGGTGCCGGTGCGGCTACCGCGGCAGCCGGGGCTGCATAGGCCACCGCAGGTGCAGCGGTATTACCCACCGTCACCGGACCCGGGCCAGAGGAGCCAAACAGCGGCCCAACCAGCACGCTGGAGGTGCTGTTAGTTTTCACCTGCAGTTTCACCAGACCATCGGTAGTATGGCGGGCAATCGGATCCGGAATATCCGGAACAGCATTGCCCACGCCCTTGGCATACGCTTTCGCCGGGTCAAGCAGCGTGGTGGTCTGTTGGAGATCTTTATCAGTAGTAAAGACCAGAACATAAAGCTTCTGCTGTCCCAGCGCTGGCGTCAGACGCATCACCCCTTCCAGGCGATCCGCACTCATCACACCCGGTGCCTGGTAGGTAAAGTAGCTGCTGGGGAAGAACGCAGATGGCGTCATGTTCTGATCAAGAATTAAAACGTTTGGCGCAAATACGCTGGTTTGTTGGTTAACTTCACTGCTCAGCGTCAGGGTCAGTTCACCAATATTGGCCGGTACGCTATAGGCGGCAACCGGGCCGCTAATACCGGCAATGTCCAGACGCTGTCCCGCTGTCGCCAACGGGGTTGACTGGGTTTTCGATTGGTCGACGGGCGTCCAGGCCAGTTGTTGCAACGCAGCCGTCGGAATCGACGGTGCAGCTGCGGTGTCCTGCGGAACGATATTCACATCGGCCAGGCTGATTCCGGGAACGCTGGCAAATAACCCTGCCGATAAACAAAGGGCAACGAGACTTTTCTTCATTTTCATTGTTATCACCTCAGATAGCATGGGTTCAGCGGTGGCCAGGCAATAGCGCGCTAAACCGTAAGTAAGAGGGGCTTACGCCCCTCTTTAGGTCATTACGTCAGGTTAATGCTGGATTACCACCAGATTTCCATCTGGGCACCGAAGGACCACTCGTCGCTATCGCCACGGCTGGTTGTGCTGATACCGGAGTTGGTTGCAGCAGCATATTTAGAGACCTTATCTCCGTTTTTCACGTAGCCCCATTCTTCATCCCATTTGGCATAGGTTGCAAAGACGCGGATTGCCGGACGAGACCAGATGCTGTCGCCTGCCTGCCACTGTTGCGCCAGGGTGATTTTGTATTGGCTGTTGCGATCGCCAGTCTGTTGAGATTTGACGTTGTCGTAGCCGACTTCCATCAGGGTGCTCATGATTGGCGTCCATTTGTACATCGGACGAATACCCACGGTGTACCATTCAGTACCCAGGTCGTTATCCATGTCGATATTCTGATACATACCGACGTACATCAGGTCCCACTTGTCGCCCAGAGAGATAGCACCGTGGTCAAGTACGCGCACCAGGCTACCGTTGTTATTGATGTTGTTGTTTACATGATGGATAACGGGATCATTTGGTGTTGCCTGGGTATCGAAGGTTGAACCGTAAGTACCCTGCGAGCCACCTTTACCCTGCGTGGTCATCGCGTCAGTTGCATACTGAACCACAAACTTGTTATAGCCCTTCAGCATGCTCTGAGTATGTTCTGCAGTGAACATCCAGCCATCTTTAGAAGCGCTATCCGCGTAGCTATAACCGTCAGTTTTATTCGCACGACCGTAGTCAACACCCAGCTCCAGCATGCCGTCCGGGTTAATGGCCATCTGCGCTAAACGCATGTCGAATACGTCGTTCGCGGTATCTTTGGATGTGTCGTAGATATTCTGGCTACTGAAGGTGTAAGAACCACCCGCTTCCTGAGAACGGGTTGCGGCCAGAGACAGCTTACCAAAGCCCAGATCGATGTTTTCAATACCGGCACCAGGACCTGAAATATCCCAGTAGTAGAAGTCGATCATATGGACGTCATGACGCTGATAGAAACGTTTACCGGCCCAGATGGTGGAACCCGGCAGCCATTCAATCAGGTTTTTACCCTGCACGTTGGCTTCGCGGAAAGCAGGATCGGTCGCTTCCCAGTCATTCTGCTGTGCAACAGAGTAGGCAACGTTAGTGTCGAAGTAGAAGCTCTTATCGCCTTCTTTCCACACTTCCTGGCCCAGCTTAATTTCGGCATAGGTTTCACATTCGTTACCGAGACGGTATTTACTTTGGGCACCGGTTGCCTGGAAACATTGTTGTTCGCCGCCACTACCCGTCCAGCCGATACCGGAACGAGCATAACCATGGAAATCGACAGCCATTGCCTGAACAGACATAATGCCTGCTGCCACAGCAACCGCCAGAGGAAGTTTGCGCAGAGTAATCATCGTTCTATCTCCTGAGATCATTGCTTTTCTTTAAACGCTTCACCTTGACGGTTTTGCGCTTTTTTTTAATGGGATACCTTAAACGCCCGGCTCTTGATGCAACCGACGACATGCAGTGCCATCCTCACGGAACAGATGGCAACGCTCTGGCGGCAGGCCGATAGCGAATGTGGCACCCTCTTCTACCAACACCACGTCGTTCTGGCGGTAAACCAGGTTCTGACGGATGGCGGGGATCTGGATATGGATTTGTGTTTCGTGACCAAGCTGCTCGACTACCTGTACTTCACCTTCGAGGGTGACATCAGCAATATCGCTGGGCAGCAGATGTTCCGGGCGGATACCTAAAGACATATTGGCGCCGACCTGCACCGCACGGCTTTCCACTGGTAGCCATATTTGCTGGCGGTTAGGCAGCTCAACCTGAACCTGATCGATCGCCGTTGCCGTCACTTTCACCGGCAGGAAATTCATCTTTGGCGAACCAATAAACCCGGCAACAAAGCGGTCAGCCGGGTAGTGGTACAGCTCCAGGGGTTTACCTACCTGCGCGACGCGGCCGGCATCCAGCACCACAATTTTGTCGGCCAGGGTCATCGCTTCGACTTGATCGTGGGTGACGTAAATCATCGTGCGGCCAAGACGCTTATGCAGGCGGGAGATTTCAATGCGCATCTGGACGCGCAGTGCGGCATCGAGGTTTGACAGCGGTTCGTCCAACAGAAAGACTCGCGGCTCTGCAACCAACGTTCGGCCAATCGCCACACGCTGACGTTGTCCACCAGAGAGCGCTTTGGGTTTGCGCTCCAGCAGATGGGCCAGTTGCAGCACTTCTGCGACCTGATTAACACGCTGGTTCATCACCTCTTTTTTGGCACCTGCCAGCTTGAGGCCGAACGACATGTTTTCGGCGACGGACAAATGGGGATACAGCGCATAGGACTGGAAGACCATCCCCACGCCACGTTCGGCGGGCGGAATGTCATTCATCCGGGTCTCCCCGATAAACAAATCACCACTGGTGATGGTTTCAAGTCCGGCGATCATACGCAGCAAGGTTGACTTACCACAGCCTGACGGTCCGACAAACACCACGAATTCCCCTTCGTGAATGTCGAGATTGATATCTTTCGATACCACCACGTCACCCCAGGCTTTCGTTACATTTCGCAGCTGTACGCTCGCCATGCCCTTCTCCCTTCGTTACAACCTGTCATCGACAGCAACATTCATTGATGGATTGACTATGCGTTATCCCTTAACGGCGTGAATCCTCCACCCCCCGGCTTTTTTATGGGGGAGGAGGCGGGAGGATGAGAGAGCAGCGTCTGAGACCCTGGCTGTACGCCGTGGAGGAATTTCGTGATGTCGCTTGCAAAAATCAGTGGGTTTTTATGTGCGCCAGTACGCATTACTCACATTTATGTAACACAGATCACATAAAGAATGGGTGGGGCGTAGGGGTAAGGAGGATGGAAAGAGGTTGTCGTATAAAGAAACTAGTCACCGTTAAGCCACCTCTGCAAAATCACCAAACAGGATGGGAACTATGAAAATCAAAACTGGCGCACGCATCCTCGCATTGTCCGCATTGACGACGATGATGTTCTCCGCCTCGGCTCTCGCCAAGATTGAAGAAGGTAAGCTGGTTATCTGGATTAACGGCGATAAAGGCTACAACGGCCTCGCTGAAGTGGGCAAAAAATTCGAGAAAGACACCGGGATCAAAGTCACCATTGAGCACCCGGACAAACTAGAAGAAAAATTCCCGCAGGTTGCCGCGACCGGTGATGGCCCGGACATCATCTTCTGGGCACATGACCGCTTTGGCGGCTACGCGCAGTCTGGCCTGCTGGCTGAAATCACCCCGGATAAAGCGTTCCAGGACAAACTCTACCCGTTCACCTGGGATGCCGTACGCTACAACGGCAAACTGATTGCTTACCCAATCGCGGTTGAAGCGCTGTCGCTGATTTACAACAAAGACCTCGTGCCAAATCCACCAAAAACCTGGGAAGAGATCCCAGCGCTGGATAAGACACTGAAGGCGAAGGGTAAATCTGCGCTGATGTTCAACCTGCAAGAACCGTACTTCACCTGGCCGCTGATTGCTGCCGACGGCGGTTACGCGTTCAAGTTTGAAAACGGCAAATATGACGTGAAAGACGTGGGCGTGGACAACGCTGGCGCGAAAGCGGGTCTGACCTTCCTGGTTGACCTTATCAAGAACAAACACATGAACGCGGATACCGACTACTCCATCGCAGAAGCGGCCTTCAACAAGGGCGAAACGGCGATGACCATCAACGGTCCGTGGGCGTGGTCGAACATCGACAAGAGCAAAATTAACTACGGCGTAACGCTGCTGCCAACCTTCAAAGGCAAAGCGTCTAAACCGTTTGTTGGGGTACTGAGCGCCGGTATTAACGCCGCCAGCCCGAACAAAGAACTGGCGAAAGAGTTCCTCGAAAACTACCTGCTGACCGACCAGGGTCTGGATGAAGTGAACAAGGACAAACCGCTGGGTGCCGTGGCGCTGAAATCCTTCCAGGATCAATTAGCAAAAGATCCACGCATCGCCGCCACCATGGATAACGCCCAGAAAGGCGAAATCATGCCGAACATCCCGCAGATGTCCGCATTCTGGTATGCCGTTCGTACCGCAGTGATCAACGCAGCCAGCGGCCGTCAGACCGTCGATGCCGCGCTGAAAGATGCACAAGGTCGTATCACCAAGTAATACGGTTTCCCTTATTTCTTAGGGAATCAGGTTTATTGAATACGTTGTTACGCGAAATCATTCGCGCTACATCGAGGCGGCAAGGAGGCAAATCCCCAGGAGCTTACATAAGTAAGTGACTGGGGTGCGCTTCCGCAGCCAACAAAGAGGTAGTGCGAAGGATAAAGCGTAAAGAGGAAGATCCCCATGGATGTCATTAAAAAGAAACACTGGTGGCAAAGCGACCGGCTTAAATGGTCAGTGATAGGTCTGCTTGGGCTGCTGGTCGGTTACCTTGTTGTTTTGATGTATGCTCAGGGGGAGTACCTGTTTGCCATCATGACGCTGATTTTAAGCTCTGCTGGCCTGTATATTTTCGCTAACCGTAAAACCTATGCCTGGCGTTATGTTTATCCTGGCGTCGCTGGTATGGGGCTGTTTGTTCTGTTTCCATTGGTTTGCACCATCGCAATTGCCTTTACCAACTACAGCAGCACCAACCAGCTGACCTTTGAACGTGCTCAGGAAGTCCTGATGGATCGTTCGTATCAGGCTGGTAAAACCTACAACTTCGGTCTGTATCCGGCGGGTACGGAGTGGCAACTGGCGCTCACCGACGGTGAAACCGGCAAAAATTATGTTTCCGATGCCTTCAAATTTGGCGGCGAACAGAAACTGCAACTAAAAGAAACGGATGCCTTACCAGCGGGCGAACGTGGGACGCTGCGCATCATCACCCAGAATCGCCAGGCGCTAAACCAATTGACCGCTATCCTGCCGGATGAAAGCAAAGTGATCATGAGTTCACTGCGCCAGTTTTCCGGCACGCAACCGCTCTATACCCTCGCTGACGACGGCACGCTCACCAATAACCAGAGCGGCGTAAAATACCGCGCCAATAACGATATTGGTTACTATCAGGCGATTAACGCTGACGGTAGCTGGGGTAGCGAAAAACTCAGTCCAGGCTATACCGTTGCCATCGGCTGGGATAACTTCACCCGCGTGTTTACCGACGAAGGCATCCAGAAACCGTTTTTCGCCATCTTTGTCTGGACGGTGGTCTTCTCCGTTCTGACAGTGATCCTCACCGTTGCTGTGGGGATGGTGCTGGCCTGTCTCGTACAGTGGGAGTCTCTCAAAGGCAAAGCGATTTACCGTGTCCTGCTGATTCTTCCGTATGCCGTACCGTCGTTTATCTCGATTCTGATTTTCAAGGGCTTATTCAACCAGAGCTTTGGTGAAATCAACATGATGCTGAGCGCACTGTTTGGTATCAAACCGGCCTGGTTCAGCGACCCAACCACCGCACGTTCGATGATTATTATCGTCAACACCTGGCTCGGTTATCCGTACATGATGATCCTGTGCATGGGTCTGCTGAAAGCAATTCCTGACGATCTGTATGAAGCCTCGGCGATGGATGGCGCAGGCCCGTTCCAGAACTTCTTTAAGATAACGCTACCGCTGCTGATTAAGCCGCTAACGCCGCTGATGATTGCCAGCTTTGCTTTTAACTTTAACAACTTCGTGCTGATTCAGCTGTTGACCAACGGTGGCCCGGACCGACTTGGCACCACCACGCCAGCCGGCTATACCGACCTGCTCGTGAGCTACACCTACCGTATCGCCTTCGAAGGCGGCGGCGGACAGGACTTCGGTCTGGCAGCGGCGATTGCCACGCTGATCTTCCTGCTGGTGGGTGCGCTGGCGATTGTTAACCTGAAAGCCACACGAATGAAATTCGACTAAGGAGGGCACGGAATATGGCTATGGTCCAACCCAAATCTCAGAAGCTACGTTTATTGACCACGCACCTTCTGCTACTGATTTTCATCGCGGCGATCATGTTCCCGCTGCTGATGGTCATTGCTATTTCGCTGCGCGAAGGTAACTTCGCCACCGGTAGCCTGATCCCGGAAAACATCTCCTGGGAACACTGGAAACTGGCGCTGGGCTTTAGCGTTGAGCACGCAGATGGCCGTGTGACGCCGCCGCCGTTCCCGGTACTGCTGTGGCTGTGGAACTCAGTGAAGGTGGCCACCATTACCGCGATTGGTATCGTGACGCTTTCCACCACCTGTGCTTACGCCTTTGCCCGTATGCGTTTCCCGGGTAAAGCAACCCTGCTGAAAGGGATGCTGATTTTCCAGATGTTCCCGGCAGTACTGTCTCTGGTCGCCCTGTACGCGTTGTTTGACCGCCTGGGCCAGTACATTCCGTTTATCGGCCTGAACACGCACGGCGGCGTGATCTTCGCCTATCTTGGCGGTATTGCACTGCATGTATGGACGATTAAGGGTTATTTCGAAACCATCGACGGTTCGCTGGAAGAAGCGGCCGCGCTGGATGGCGCAACGCCGTGGCAGGCATTCCGCCTGGTGCTGCTACCGCTTTCCGTTCCGATTCTGGCGGTGGTATTTATTCTGTCGTTCATTGCCGCTATTACCGAAGTCCCGGTCGCGTCACTGCTGCTGCGTGATGTGAACAGCTATACCCTCGCGGTAGGTATGCAGCAGTACCTCAATCCACAGAACTATTTGTGGGGCGACTTTGCCGCCGCAGCTGTACTTTCCGCCATTCCGATCACGCTGGTATTCCTGCTGGCGCAGCGCTGGCTGGTCAACGGCCTGACCGCGGGTGGTGTGAAAGGTTAAGTTTCATCAAAGTAGTTGTGTTACCCCGCCCGGCAACGGGCAATGCCACTGCAACCCTCAACTTATGTTATCCCAACCTGTGACTGTTATTCGGCGCTCTACGGAGCGCCCTTTTTTTATGTTATTTTGCATTACCGTTATGATTATTTCCTTTCGTGCTCTCCATCACTGCAATTCTATTTTTCGTCTGGAAATAAACTAATTAAACGGAATTAAGATCACAGAAAAGACAAAACGTAATTGCAATGTAAAAAATGATAATTGTCTTCCCTGCCTGTTAAATTCACCATCACAGCACTGATCAAAAGAGCTGTACCCTCTAAGGCAGGTCTGAATGAACACTCAATATAATTCCAGTTATATTTTTTCGATTACATTAGTCGCAACTTTAGGAGGACTATTATTCGGTTACGACACTGCGGTCATATCCGGAACGGTAGAATCCTTAAATACCGTATTTGTCGCTCCACAACACTTAAGTGAATCCGCCGCCAACTCATTGTTGGGTTTTTGCGTCGCCAGTGCGTTGATTGGCTGCATCATCGGCGGTGCGCTGGGCGGGTATTGTAGTAACCGCTTTGGTCGCCGGGATTCGCTGAAAATCGCTGCGCTGTTATTTTTTATTTCCGGCATCGGATCCGCATGGCCAGAATTAGGTTTCACCACCATTAACCCCGATAATGCTGTGCCTGTTTATTTAGCAGGATACGTCCCCGAATTCGTTATTTATCGCATCATCGGTGGTATTGGCGTAGGTTTAGCCTCAATGCTCTCACCTATGTATATTGCTGAGCTGGCTCCGGCACATATTCGTGGGAAATTGGTTTCCTTTAACCAATTCGCGATTATTTTTGGCCAGTTACTGGTGTATTGCGTTAACTATTTTATTGCCCGTTCAGGCGACGCCAACTGGCTGAATACCGATGGCTGGCGATATATGTTTGCCTCCGAAAGTATCCCCGCCCTGCTGTTTTTACTGCTGCTGTATACCGTACCAGAAAGCCCACGTTGGCTGATGGCGCGTGGCAGACACGAACAAGCAGAAGGTATTCTGCGCAAGATTATGGGTAGCACTCTCGCCACTCAGGCCATGCAGGAGATTAATCAGTCACTCGAGCATGGGCGCAAAACCGGTGGTCGCCTGTTGATGTTTGGTGCAGGCGTGATCGTTATCGGCGTGATGTTATCCATCTTCCAGCAGTTTGTCGGTATTAACGTCGTGCTGTACTACGCACCGGAAGTCTTCAAAACGCTTGGGGCCAGCACCGATGTGGCGTTATTGCAGACCATTATTGTCGGCGTGATCAACCTGAGCTTCACCGTGCTGGCTATCATGACGGTGGACAAATTTGGTCGCAAACCGCTGCAGATCATTGGCGCTCTGGGCATGGCCATCGGTATGTTCAGTCTCGGTACTGCATTTTATACGCAGGCTTCCGGCCTGGTGGCGCTGCTGTCGATGCTATTTTATGTCGCGGCATTCGCCATGTCCTGGGGACCGGTTTGTTGGGTGTTGCTGGCAGAAATCTTCCCGAATGCGATTCGCGGTAAAGCGCTCGCCATTGCAGTTGCGGCCCAGTGGCTGGCGAACTACTTCGTCTCCTGGACCTTCCCAATGATGGACAAAAACTCCTGGCTGGTTTCCCATTTCCACAACGGTTTCTCCTACTGGATCTACGGTTGTATGGGCATCCTGGCGGCGCTGTTCATGTGGAAGTTCGTGCCGGAAACCAAAGGCAAAACACTGGAAGAACTTGAAGAACTGTGGGAACCCGCCGCAGAGAAAACCCAGCCTGCCTCTGCGCAGTAATCCTGACCTGCAACACGCCGCCCCAACGGCGTGTTGTTTTTTTTACTCTCGCTTCAGCCGTTTGGAATTACACAGCCACAGGGTGATCACCAGCAGCAGGATCGCAGCAGAATAGATCAGCACATCCATCGGCGCTTTATGATCGACAATGATCAACCGCACAATCGCAGTGATCCCGATATAGACAAAGTAGCGCAAAGGAAAGTGAAACCCTGACTGAAAGTACTTCACAATCAACGCGATAAATTCAAAATACAGAAAGTAAACCACCAGTCCTTCCACCAGCTCATATTTGCTGGTTTGTTCCGGCGCGAACAGCACATCTGCCAGATGCAGCGTTTCTTTCCCGAGGAATACGACCAGGATCAGGCCCAGACTCAGCAGCCCCAGATTCAGCACGGTCTGCAAGATGGTGGAGATAAACTCCACGCGGGGACGAGATAGCGACGTCATAACAGCACCTCTTACTCAGTGGCGAGGTTCCTGTATAACGCAAAAATGTGACAGAGATCTACATTTTTTGTTTATATTTTGTTCGCATGACGGTTCTTGCCGGATGCCCGGTAAGCGTAGCGCCACCGGGCGATCAACATTCACATCACCGAAAATTCTCACTCCTGTCACTGGTCATATCGTACAGACCGAACTTACGCCCTAGCTGCTGACCGCCATCACGCGTTAACGGTGTCCAGCCTATCGCCGCGCGACTGCGGGTTGGGCCTGACGAGAACAGATCCAGCGGCACGGAAACGTACACCCCTTTAGTAAAATCACCCTCGCCGTACTCATCCGGCGAGGCATTAGTGATAGTCGCATAACCGCCAACAACCACGCCGCTATCGAAGCGTTTCGCAATTTCCAGCGTGCCGCCCTTATCCCCCGCCAGATATTGCCCCACGCTGGCTTTCACCAGAACATCCTGAGCAAACGAAGGATTCCAGTAAGCCGTCAAATGCCCGGTCTTCACGCTGTAGTCGGTGAATTTCATCATGTCCTGTGCGCTACGCCAGTCACGCTGTTTCACGTAGTTGGCGTCAATGCCAAACGCCCAGTTGCTGTCCAATGGACGGTACAATACTTCCGCGCCCGCCCCGCCATACATGGTCTCCAGATAGCCGCCGTAAACCTGTCCGTAAAACCCGTTCCCGAGTGACTGGAAGTAATTGGCCTGCAGGTTATTCACGTAGACGTCGTTCTGTACATACTCACGCACATGGGTACGCACCCGCGGTAAATGCGAATCCTGCGGCGGGTTGGTGTAGTTAAACTTGTCATAGTTATTGGCGAGGTTGGCGAACAAACTCCCGGTGGTCAGCAGATGATCGGTCACCCACCAATCTGCCGTGCCCATCACGCCCAACTGATACATATAGAAATTTTCCGGGCCGCCTACCGACTGGTTAAGCACCGGATCGATGTGGAAATCGAAGCGCGACTTATCGATATACCAGCCCTGCTCGGTCGTTTTCGGCACTACGGGCTCAACGCGTTTTTGCGCCAGTTGAGTCTCATGGCCCAACGGCTCGCCTTCCAGATGGCGCTTCAGGCTGGAAACATCCGTTTCGGTCGTCACCTGCGGCAAGTTAAGGCGATTTTCCGTAATACGGATCGTGCGGATCCCGTCGGGAAGATCGTTCATCACGATCCGGTTGGCACGCTCGATCCCCTCGCGCGAGTCACGGTATTTCACCTGTTCGCCTGTTACATACAGCGTATCGCCCTGCACCTGGATTTTAGGATCCGCCAGCCCGGCATTATATTTCAGCAGCGTTAGCTGATTCGCCACCACCGAATGTTGCAGGATGGCATCCTGCGGCTGCGGCTGATATTTCGGGCGGGCGTTGTCGTTATAGTGTGGTCGCAGATCGTTAAAGTTAGTCCGCAGCGTGACCCCAAACATAAAGGTATTGCCGCGCTCATAGCTGAGGTTAACGTCGGCCCAATCGGTGACGCGATAAATAGCGCCGACGTTAAACTTGCTCTTCTGATCCAGCTTGCCCGCAAAATCCTGCTGATAATTATTTCCCTCGTACTCCAGCTTCAGGCGCAGCGGCTGCCAGGGAGTCTGATACTCTACGCCGCCAAACAGCGATGCCGGGCCGTGGAACATCTGGCTGCCGTCAATGGAACCCGCCTGCTTGTAGCTGTTATCGCGATGACAGAATTTATCGCTGTATGAACAAAATGGATTGCTGACGTTGCCGCTGGTCCCGAGGTATCCCCAGCCGAGACCGAGCGAGAAATCAAACGGTCCCCAGGCTTTGTTCGCCACAATATACTCCGCATCAAACAGGCCCGTTCCGCCTATATCGCGCGCGCCAACTGCCACCTGCGGCATCCAGTAGCTCTCTTCCCACAACCGCAACTTCAGGTCGAACGCCTTATCCTTGTATGTCTGATCGCCTGAAAACGACTCCACGCTGCTGTATTTTTTGGTGCGCACATCGGTATAGCGCAGGGTCGTTTCCAGCCACGGGAACAGTTGCACCGACGCGGAGTAGTAGCGGTACTGATCGTTATCGCGGTAGTTAAGGCTCATTTCGCCCTCACGCGCCATGCGTGCGGTTGGGGTTTGCAGCAGCCCCACGCCGCCAAAATCAGACTGGGAAGGACCAATCGGCGCAGGATACGTTTCACCGTGACAGGCCGCACTGATCCCCAGCGCCAACAGGCTGAGCAGATAAGTTTTTCTCATTATTCGGGTATCCGCTGGGTCAGGGTGCGAAGAATGTCGGCATTGATTTCATCCGGGGTGCTGCTCCAGACAGAGTCCGACAGCCCGACAAAAATGATGCTGCCGGGCATCGGCTCAATGTGACGTTTGTTCCAGTAGGCGACCGGCACTTTTTGTGTGCGTCCGTTGGGATAGACAACCCAGGCGTAGCTACGATCCGCGCCGCTGAGCCGATGCTGCCCATCGAGATAGCTGGCAACATCACGTCCGGGTATAAACGGCTGTTTACCCGGGTGGCTTAGCAAACCCAACAGCGTGATATCCGTGGGCTGCGGCCCAACCCACAGCGTGTAATTGCCCTGCAGCGGCGGGTTGCCTCGCTCGCTGACGCGTACAACATCCGGGTCGAGATTAATCGTCTGTCTGCCGGTCACCTTCAGCGCCTGAATTTGCTGGCGTAACGCGTTGATAGCCGCGGCATCATCACCGCTTTCTCCAGCACTCAACGTCGCCAGACGATCCAGTAATGCCTGCTGCTGACGTTGTGCCTCAGCCTTTGCCCGCTCTTCGCCAATCACCGCACCTGGCCACCAGCTATTCGCCAGCTTCGGTTGACCCACCAGATCGACCAAATGCTCCGCGCCGGTCAGCGTTTTTGCTTCGGTGCTGCCTGTCGTGATCACTTTTACACTGCCCGCAGCAAAAACAGATGCCGCGCACAGGCTGAAGGAAAGCGCGGTAATCATTCGTTTCATCATGATTTTGCCGCCTTAATCAGCGTAGTTTTCACCGGGAATAAACTTGCGCCAAGATACTGTTCTGACTGGCGAATCATGCCGTCACTGTCTACCCAGTAACGGTTATGCCAACGCGTTTGTTCGGTGGTGACGTCTTCATCGAGGATGCGTACCGGCGTTTCATCGCTGCCGACCTTGATGGTGTCAGCGTCATCCCATGTGAAAACCGAGCGGGCGGTGGCATAGCGCGCCTGCTGATGCTCGGTCCAGCCCATCGTACGGGACCACGTTGCGCCATCGACTATCTGATTGGGCTTACTGAGCGGGTCGGCAGCCAGATTATTCACCTCGATGAGGTTGTCTCCGTCGAGCTGTGTTTTCACCAGTCGCCCATGTTGCGTCACGAGAATGGCCCGATCCTGAGTCACCCATTTCTGCTGTCCGTTTTCCGCAAACGCGAGTACCACAAACAGCTGGGGACCACCGTTGAGCTGCATATACTGGCTGGCGTAAGGCATATTTTGGATTTCATCATCCGTCATCTGTACGCCGGGAGTCCCAAATACGCTATCCCACAGCGAATGCCCCAAACCTTCGGTGGTGGCTGAGCACGCCTGTAGTAACAGACAAACCATTATGAGCGCGGGTCGCTTCACGACGTTTCTCCAGAGAGGCAAAATAACCACACCGAAGTGTGGTTAGAATTAAACGTACCGGTATTACTGGGTACTGGTGGTTGTCGTGGTAGTGGTTCCGGTATTAGAACCATCGCCGCCACCGGTTGCCGCCAGGGCAACCCCCACCGCAGAACTTACGGTGCTCACGCTGGTCGCGGAGGAACTTCCCGCCGAAACCGACGCGGCAGCCGACCCTGCAGCCTCACCCACCTGAACGGGGGCGGCATAGACAGACATCGCCGCAAGCGCAGATATAGCCCAAAGGCCATACACAACTTTTTTCATCACAAATTCCCTTCATTGCATGAATGGAGATTTACCCAAAAGAATTTCGGGCGAGATCGAGTATACACAAGCCAAAGTGATCAAATTACGCCACAGGGGAATTTAGGATAATTAGATAGCGAGAGAGAAAACGATTAACAATAAATAATAAAAACAATTAAATTCAAATAGTTAAAATATAATAGTAAAAACACAATATCCGGTAAATCTTAAAACATCAGAAACAGGATAACGTTGAACATATTATTTTAGGATTAAGCTCAATTAAATTTTTAGGTAATAAGGTGGAGAAGTGGAATTATCTTATAAAAAAAGCTGATAATAATATCAGCTTCTATCACAGGTAATCTGCAAATTCATTCGAATTGCAGCAAGGCGGCAAGATCGTTAATCCCCGGGAGCATAGATAGCTATGTGACCGGGGTTAACGAACGCAGCCAACACCGCTGCGGTTCGAAGGAAGAAGCAGATTAGCGCCAGGACTTATAACGGTTAATCAACCCATTAGTAGAAACATCATGGGAAGAAACAGTTTTATCATCGTTCAGCTCTGGCAGAATGCGGTTCGCCAGCTGTTTGCCCAGCTCAACGCCCCACTGGTCAAAGGTGAAGATGTTCAGGATCGCGCCCTGAGTGAAGATTTTGTGCTCGTACAGCGCAATCAACGCACCCAGGCTGAATGGCGTAATTTCGCGCAGCAGGATGGAGTTCGTTGGACGATTACCTTCGAACACTTTGAACGGCACAACGTGCTCAAGCGTAGCCGGATCTTTACCCTGGTCGCGATATTCCTGCTCAACCACTTCACGAGATTTACCAAAAGCCAGCGCTTCGGTTTGCGCGAAGAAGTTAGACAGCAGTTTCGGATGGTGATCCGACAGCGGGTTGTGGGTGATTGCCGGCGCGATGAAATCGCACGGAACCATTTTGGTGCCCTGGTGAATCAGCTGGTAGAACGCATGCTGGCCGTTAGTGCCCGGCTCACCCCAGATGATTGGGCCAGTCTGGTAATCCACCGCATTGCCGTTACGGTCAACGTATTTACCGTTGGATTCCATGTTGCCCTGCTGGAAGTAGGCCGCGAAACGGTGCATATACTGGTCATACGGCAGAATCGCTTCGGTTTCGGCACCGAAGAAGTTGTTGTACCAGATACCGATCAGCGCCAGCAGCACCGGCAGGTTTTTCTCAGCCGGGGTGGTGGAGAAGTGTTTGTCCATCGCATGCGCGCCGGAGAGCAGCTCAACAAAGTTGTCGAAGCCTACGGACAGGATGATGGACAGACCAATGGCAGACCACAGGGAGTAACGACCGCCAACCCAGTCCCAGAACTCGAACATATTGGCAGTATCAATACCGAACTCGCCAACCGCTTTACTGTTAGTGGAGAGCGCTGCGAAGTGTTTGGCTACGTGCTTGTTGTCGCCAGCGGTCGCCAGGAACCAGTCGCGCGCGCTGTGGGCGTTGGTCATGGTTTCCTGGGTGGTGAAAGTTTTGGAAGCGACCAGGAACAGCGTGGTTTCCGGATTCACTTTTTTCAGCACTTCGGCGATGTGCGTACCATCGACGTTAGACACAAAGTGCATGTTCAGGTGATTTTTGTACGGACGCAGCGCTTCGGTCACCATGAACGGGCCGAGGTCAGAGCCGCCGATACCGATGTTTACTACATCGGTGATGGCTTTGCCGGTATAGCCTTTCCAGCTTCCGGAGATGATCGCTTCAGAGAAAGATTTCATCTTCTCCAGTACCGCATTCACTTCCGGCATCACATCTTTGCCGTCAACGATGATCGGCGTATTGCTACGGTTACGCAGCGCCACGTGCAGCACGGCACGGTCTTCAGTACGGTTGATTTTCTCACCGGAGAACATGGACTTGATGGCGCCGGCCAAATCGGTTTCTTTCGCCAGATCCTGCAGTTTAGCCAGCGTCTCTTCAGTGATGCGGTTTTTGGAGAAATCCACCAGCATCAGATCGTCAAACGTCGCGGAAAACTTCGTGAAACGATCGCTATCTTTCGCGAAAAGATCCGCGATAGTAACGTCTTTCATTTCTTCAAAGTGTTTTTGTAGTGCCTGCCAGGCTGAGGTCTGCGTTGGATTGATGTTTTTCATTAGCAATACTCTTCTGATTTTGAGAATTGTGACTGAGATCGATTGTAACGCCAGTCACAGAAAAGTGTGATTGTTTTAATGCCATTGCCAGGGCATCCGCCAAACGTGGCTAAAAAGTATAGCGGTTATCAGCGTTGTTATTAGTACCGTTACTCAACGCAGTTGCAGCATGAAAAATCCGCATAATCCCAGCGTTGACAGTGCAAGCTACACATTTTATTTATAAATACGGTATTTGCATTTGCGCCTGCACCAGTTTCCTTTGTGCCATGGTCGCTCTATTCATTCCCTGACACGAGGTAGTTATGACTGATGTAGTTGTCTCCAAGTTTGGTGGTACCAGCGTGGCGGATTTTGATGCCATGAATCGCAGCGCTGATGTCGTGCTTTCTGATGCTAACGTCCGTGTGGTGGTACTTTCCGCTTCTGCGGGAATCACCAACCTGCTGGTCGCACTGGCTGAAGGGCTGGAGCCAACCGCGCGCTTCGAAAAACTCGATGCCATTCGTCAAATTCAGTTCAATATTCTGGAACGCCTGCGTTATCCAAACGTGATCCGTGAAGAGATCGAACGTCTGCTGGAAAACATCACCACACTGGCAGAAGCGGCGTCACTGGCGACCTCAACCGCGCTGACCGACGAACTGGTCAGCCACGGTGAACTGATGTCTACCCTGCTGTTCGTCGAGATCCTGCGTGAACGCAACGTGCAAGCGCAGTGGTTTGACGTGCGTAAAGTGATGCGCACTAACGATCGTTTTGGTCGTGCAGAACCCGACGTCACGGCGCTGGCTGAACTGGCGACGCTCCAGTTGGCCCCGCGTCTGAGCGAAGGTCTGGTGATTACTCAGGGCTTTATCGGCAGTGAAGGCAAGGGCCGCACCACCACGCTGGGACGCGGCGGCAGCGATTATACCGCCGCCTTACTTGCAGAAGCCCTGCACGCAACGCGCGTTGATATCTGGACCGACGTTCCCGGCATCTACACTACCGATCCGCGCGTGGTTCCGGCTGCGCAGCGTATTGATGAAATTGCCTTTGAAGAGGCCGCGGAAATGGCGACCTTTGGCGCGAAAGTTCTGCACCCGGCAACCCTGTTGCCAGCCGTACGTAGCGATATTCCGGTGTTTGTGGGCTCCAGTAAGGATCCAAAAGCAGGCGGTACGCTGGTGTGTAATAAAACCGCGAATCCACCGCTGTTCCGGGCCCTGGCGCTACGCCGTAAGCAGACGCTGCTGACGCTGCATAGCCTGAATATGCTGCACTCTCGCGGCTTTTTGGCGGAAGTGTTCGGTATCCTGGCACGCCACAATATCTCGGTCGATTTAATTACCACATCCGAAGTCAGCGTGGCGCTGACGCTGGATACCACCGGTTCAACGTCCACCGGCGATACACTGTTAACACAGTCTCTGCTGATGGAACTGTCTGCCCTGTGTCGGGTTGAAGTGGAAGAAGGCCTGGCGCTGGTGGCATTGATTGGCAACGACCTGTCCAAAGCCTGCGGCGTGGGTAAAGAGGTGTTCGGCGTACTGGAGCCGTTCAATATTCGGATGATTTGCTACGGCGCGTCCAGCCACAACCTGTGCTTCCTGGTACCTGGTAGCGAAGCCGAGCAGGTGGTACAGAAGCTGCACCATAATTTGTTTGAATAATATTCCATCACGCGATAAACAATAACTATAGCCGGGCTCGAACCCGGCTTTTTTATAACAACACAACATCTTTAAATCGCAAGGAATACAATATGCTCGCTACTCTCACGCGGCTGTTCCCGTTATGGGCGCTGCTGCTCTCTGTTATTGCGTATTACACGCCCTCCACCTTTACGCCTGTCGGGCCATTAGTGCCGTCGTTACTGATGCTGATTATGTTCGGCATGGGCGTGCACCTGAAGGTGGATGATTTTAAACGCGTACTCTCACGCCCAGCCCCGGTCGCGGCGGGTATTTTCCTGCACTATCTGGTGATGCCGCTCGCCGCATGGATTTTGGCGCTGGCTTTTAATATGCCGCCGGAATTGTCCGCAGGTATGGTACTGGTCGGTAGCGTGGCCAGCGGAACGGCATCTAACGTAATGATCTACCTGGCGAAAGGCGATGTGGCGCTCTCCGTGACGATTTCATCGGTTTCAACGCTGGTCGGTGTTGTCGCCACGCCGCTGCTCACCCGTCTTTACGTCGACGCGCATATCCAGGTAGATGTGATGGGGATGCTGCTAAGTATTCTGCAGATCGTAGTCATTCCGATTGCTTTGGGCCTGGTCATTCATCATCTGTTCCCACGCGTCGTAAAAACCGTAGAACCGTATCTGCCTGCGTTTTCTATGGTGTGCATTCTGGCGATTATCAGCGCTGTTGTGGCAGGTTCTGCATCGCACATTGCGTCGGTCGGCTTTGTGGTGATTATCGCCGTTATTCTGCATAACACCATTGGCCTGCTTGGCGGCTACTGGGGCGGGAAACTGTTCGGCTTTGATGAATCCACCTGCCGCACACTGGCGATTGAAGTCGGCATGCAGAACTCCGGCCTCGCCGCTGCGCTGGGCAAAATCTACTTCGGTCCGCTCGCCGCCCTGCCCGGCGCGCTGTTCTCCGTCTGGCATAACCTTTCTGGTTCGCTGCTTGCGGGGTACTGGTCCGGTAAGGCGATTGAAGAGAAACCACACGCAGTAAAACAACACTAATCTTCATAAATGGAGGAGGCATCCTCCATTTCTCCCTACCTGCATTTGAACTCCATCACAAAACAACAAACATCCACACAAAACAAAATCTTAATTTATTCTTTTTATTTCAAGCAATTAATAAACAAACCCCATACAAATGGCAATTTACCTCGCTAATTTAATGTTGATTTGTTTTGTTTTAGTTGGGATTATGATTCCACTACAACACAAATAACCCCTTTACCCTATCTTTGAGGCCGCTATGAAAAAAATTGCGATTATTGGAAGCAGTGGAGGCAACCTCTACAACCTGGGTGGCGCAGAGCCAGAGAAGCTACTCCTGGAAATTTATCAGCAGTGCGAAGCCGCAGGTGTGGAAGTTGCCGCCGTGCAGTTTATCGCGGCGGAAGCCTCGATGGATGTTGCCAAACCCCACACAGCGGCATCCGTGTTTGCATTAACCAAAGAAAACCAACAAAAACCACAACGGATATTTCAGGGAAAACTTTCAGAGGTAAACGCTTCGGTGGTCGAAAGCGATCGCCAGATTGCTGAGATGATCCGTAGCGGCGCGATCGACGGGATCGTCGTGATGAGCGCCGATCCGGGAAAAGCGAACCACGAAGTCTTCACCGCTGCCGTTGAAATGAAAACGCCGATCGTTGGCACCGGCGGAACGTCAATGGCGCTGGTGGCCGCAAAAGGGGCAAATGTCGTCGCAACCTCGGGCACGACGGGTACCACCAGCCGCACCCGCGCAGTCTCCTTCGTGGCGTCTCTGTGTAAACACTGGGGCATTAAGTACAAGCCGCAGTTGGGTAGCGCTTCACCCTCCCAGGGTGGCTCCGGAAAGAGCCTGCTCAAACGCTTTAACATTCGCAGCATTATGATCCCTGCGCTGCCTGGCTTTATCGCGATGGCAATTGTTCTCGCCCTGAGCCACATCCCGGGTCTGGAAAAACTTAACGATATTTTTGAAATCCTGCTGAAAGGCCTGCCGGTATTGGTTGCCGTGCTGGCGGCAAAACAGATTTCTGAGCTGGATGAAGTCTCAATCGTTGCCGGGGTCGTCGCCGGGGTGCTGTCCGTTGAAGGGGGGCTGATCGGCGGGATTATCGGCGGATTGATGGCCGGGATTTTCGTTCGTTGGCTGTTTGAACTGTGCCTGAACTGGCGCTTTCCGATGACCACCGTCAACATCGTCGCCGGTGGGATTTCAGGTCTTGCCGCCGGGTTGATCATGCACTATCTGCTGAGTCCGCTGGCGCTGTCGGCAGGTAATTACATCAAACTGGCTATCGAAAGCACTCTGGCTTTCAGTCCTGTTCTTGCCGGACTGCTGGCGGGGTTGGTTATCTGGCCAGCCATCCTGGGCGGAGTCTACCACGCGGTCATTCTGCCGCTGGTTCTGCTGGAGATGGAAAAATCCGGCGTAAGCTTCCTCGGCGCAGTCGATATGGTGGGTCTGGTGATGGTTGCCGCAGGGATTAACCTTGCCAACGTTATCGCCCCTCGCGAAAAAAGTGAAGCCGCCGTCGCCACACCGGGGCTGCTTATTAACCTGGGTTTCGGAACCTTCGTGGAATCTGCCTATCCCTTCATGTTCGCCAACAAAATTGTCTTTGGCTCCGCCATTTTCTGGGCCGGAATGGGCGGCATGATGCTGGGCTTCTTTAACGTTAAAGGCGTGGCTTATGTTCCCGCTTTTGCCTCGCCATTCTTGTCCAGCAATGCGCTTCAGATGGCTATCGTGATGATCACAACAATGGCGATGACCTGTATTACCACCGTTATTGCTAACCGTTTTAAGGCTGTCGTACAGAGCGAACCTGCAGCGTCAGCCCGTTAATTAATGCACCAACACCAGAGGTACACCATGTTTAAAGGCGATATGAATAAAAAACGCGCCAAAGCGTTACAGAAAGTGAAAGATGCCATTGCGCTCCACGGCGGACAAACCATCCTCAGTACGGGGATCACTGGCGACGATGCGCGTCTGGCGAAAGCAGTGTGTGAGGCTGGCGTTAAGCTGCTGGAGCCAAACCACCCGGCACTGGCGCTGGCGCGTGGACACAAAGGCGTGAGCAATATGCATGCAGCAGAGCAGATCCGCCATGAAATCACCAACGGGCAAATGGCTGAAGCGGTACACGGCGTGCGTAACGTGGTTCCTGACGATATTTTCATTACCGTGGGTATTGCGGGAGGTTTTACCGAAACCTTGCCCGTGCCGCTCAGTGACACTGAGATTCTGGAGATTGCCCGTGCCGGAGCCGATGGTTTGCACACGCATAAATCCGACTGGGACGATCTGCAGGATATCGTTAATCTCGCCCATCAATATGGTCTGACCGTTGACGCCTATATTGGTCACCCGGACGATCTGCATACTTTCGGTATTCCTGCGCGTACGCCGGAAGAGGTTTCCAGCGTGGCGAAGCGGATGCAGGAAATTGGCGTCGATATGATCGGCCTGATGACCGGTATGAGCTATGAAGGCGTAGCAGCAGGCGACATTCCACAGGCCATTAAAGAAAGGCTGCGAGCGCTGGTTGGCGCGGTTGATGTACCAACGCTGGCAGAAGGCGGTATTAACCTCGCCAACGCCAAAGCGTTTAAAGATACCGGGGTCAATATTCTGGTCGTCGGTACGGCAATCGACAATATGGTCTGCAACGCCGCCAAAGAGGCCGTCACACCGTTTATTGCTCAGTAAACGCAGAGGAAAGAGAAATGTTGCTGGTGACCGATCTGGATGGAACGTTACTGACATCGCAGAAAACAATCAGCCCGCGCACGCGTCAGGCGCTGATTGAGTTCCGCCAGCGTGGCGGTCTGCTGGCAGCCTGTTCCGCCAGGCCGGTCTCCTCTATGCTGCGCCTGTTACAACAGCAACAGGTAGATAAATTGTTTGCCTGGTGCGCCGGTTTTAATGGCGGGCAAATTCTGGAGATGACGTCGCAGCATATTATTCATACTGCGACACTCTCTTGCATGGATCTCCGGGAGATTGACCGATCTATTTCTCTTTCCTGCTACCCCCATCATTTTTTTAGCGCCGATGCTATTTATCATCGTGATGACCGACTCGTAGCACCATGGACGACTTATGAGGCCAACTTATTTGAGCTACCCTTTATTTCGGCAACGCCTGAATATATTTTTAATCAGCATGACATTTATAAGATCACATTAGTGGCAGAACAATCAAAAATAAATGCATTATGTACGGCAATGATCAATGAATTGCCCTGTGGTTATATGGCGACAATCACCGGGGGGAATTATATTGACATCCAACGAACTGAAATAAACAAAGGCTATGCTATAAACATGTTAAGGCAACAGCTAAATATAGCGACCGAACAGGTTACGGCGATTGGCGATCAGCAGAACGATATCAGTATGTTTACCGCTGCGAACATCGGTATCGCCATGGGCAATGCGCCTGATGCAGTAAAACAACACGCCAGCTATGTGACGGCCTCTAATGATGATGAAGGTATTGTCTGTGCGCTGGAGTGGTTGCGTTGCTTTGCGCATCCAGTTACCATGCGCCAAAGCACGACATTGGCGGAAAATAATGAACCCGATTAAAAGAAGAAAACATATTCTTGATGAATTAAATAAGTTCGGTGAAGTCACAGTCATCAAATTATCGGAAACGCTAAAAGTTACATCAGAGACCATTCGCCGTGACCTCTCGATACTGGAGTCCGAAGGACAAATTACCAAAATCCATGGCGGGGCTGTCAAAAAACAGGTCGTTCAGGAAGATGAGTTCGGCGCGCGGATTGATATACACCGTGATGAAAAAATGGCAATTGGTAAAATTGCCGCCACGATGGTTAGCGAACGCGATACGCTGTTTATTGACTCCTGTACGACTAACTTAATTCTTGCTGAACTATTACCCCCACTCGCTTATTCTGTTATTACCAACTCAGCGTTAATTGCGGATAAAATTAAAGAGCATAATCTTCAGGCCCGCGTTTACGTCTTAGGCGGTGAATATGACTACCATTTTCGCGCCAATCTCGGTGTCTCGGTTTGTCAGCAAATTAACGCCATTCACGCCGATATCTGCTTCATTGGCGCAGGTGGAATTTCGCCTCAGCATGGAGTGCTAGTAAAAAGTTTTGATGAGGCGTACGTGGCGAAGTCCATGATTGCCATGAGCAAAAAAGCGGTAATTCTCGCCGACCATACCAAATTTGGTCAGGATGGGGTGATGTGTATCGCCACGTTAAAAGAAATCGATAGCATCATCACGGATAAAGGATTCAAAACAACGGGTTATACCCAGCAGGACTTTGGCGGGAAATTACGTATTGCCTATTGAGCGCTATCAGCCTGACCAGGATTACCGTACACTGAGAATATCGGCTAACAGAGGGCACCCGTATGGCACTCCCCCGCATTACCCAAAAAGAGATGACCGAGCGCGAACAGCGTGAACTGAAAACGCTGCTTGACCGCGCGCGCATTGCACATGGTCGCCTGCTGACCAACGCTGAGACCAACAGCATCAAGAAAGAGTACATCGATAAACTGATGGCCTTGCGCGAAGCAGAAGCTAAAAAAGCCCGCCAGTTGAAGAAAAAGCAGGCTTATAAACCGGATTCAGAGGCGTCATTTTCCTGGTCGGCGAATACGCCAACGCGCGGCAGACGTTAACGTCCTTTCTTCTTACGCCCCGGCGAGGTAAAACGCTTCCCGTTTGCCGCCGGGCGCGATTTCTCTTTCTCCGCCGATTTTTCGATTTTCACTACCGGGCGCTTGATGCCTGCGGTGGCGGCTTTTGGCTTCGCTTTCGCCTTCGGTTTAGCTTCTGATGATGAATTCTCAATCAGCTTGAACAGATCGATCAGTTCGTCATCCGTCAGGTCACGCCATTCACCCAGCGGCAGGCCGGACAAACTCACGTTCATGATGCGTGTGCGCTCAAGCTTCGTCACTTCATAACCAAAGTGCTCACACATACGGCGGATCTGGCGGTTCAGCCCCTGAATCAGCGTGATGCGAAACACAAACGGCGCTTCTTTCTTGACCTTACATTTTTTGGTGACGGTGCCGAGGATTGGCACACCGGCTCCCATCCCACGAATAAAGTCGTCGGTTACGGGCTTATCGACCGTCACCAGATACTCTTTTTCGTGATCGTTACCGGCACGCAGGATTTTATTCACCAGGTCGCCGTGGTTAGTCAGAAAGATTAACCCCTGGGAATCTTTGTCCAGACGACCGATGGGGAACACGCGTTTGCTGTGATTGACGAAATCAACAATGTTGTCGCGTTCGCTGTCTTCGGTGGTGCTGACAATTCCTACCGGCTTGTTCAGCGCGATAAAAACCAGATCCTCCGCTTCACGTGGCTCAATCAACCGACCATTCACTTTTACGACGTCGCCAGGCATCACCTGATCGCCGATGGTGGCGCGTTTACCATTCAGGAAGACATTCCCTTGTTCGATAAAGCGATCCGCCTCGCGACGCGAGCAGATTCCGCTTTCACTGATGTATTTATTTAATCGGATGGATGAGTCGGGCAGCATAATTTCTCCTTTGACAGCGAAATATACCCTACCTTGCGGACGATAAAAAATAATCGTGCTCGACTGCCCACGCGCTATTTGTGATCCGTCACACCTTTTGACACAAAAGTGTCAGCGATTCATCCCTGCAATTTTGTTGGGTGAAAACAAGCAGAATCAATACATTAGAGAGACAAGCACATCTGTGCCGACAGCACGCCATCACCACATCAAATGTGCAACACAATCGGTCATTACAGGGCACTGAAATAAGTGAAAATAGCTTTGAGATGGAGAACAGTTGGGGTTATATCAGATCAAGAAGACAATTTCGTGATTTGCACAAATGTGCAGGAGTCCAAAAATGGCGACGGAAAACAGCGATGATATCCGCCTGATCGTAAAGATAGCGCAGCTGTATTACGAACAGGATATGACACAAGCGCAAATCGCCCGCGAGCTGGGTATTTACCGCACCACGATCAGCCGTTTGCTAAAACGTGGACGCGAGCAGGGTATCGTCACCATCGCCATTAATTACGACTACAACGAAAATCTGTGGCTGGAACAGCAGCTAAAACAGAAATTTGGCCTGAAAGAAGCGGTGGTGGTCTCCTGCGACAGCGAACAGGAAGATGAACAGCTCACAATGATGGGTGTGCACGGCGCACAGTTGCTGGAACGCTTGCTGGAGCCTGGGGACATTATCGGGTTCTCATGGGGCCGCGCGGTACGGGGACTGGTGGAAGGGTTATCCCCTGCCAGCCAGTCGCGCCAGCTGATCTGCGTGCCGATTATCGGCGGACCGTCCGGCAAGCTTGAAAGCCGCTACCACGTCAATACGCTAACCTACGGCGCTGCGGCAAAGCTTAAAGGGGAATCACACCTGGCAGATTTCCCGGCACTGCTGGAAAACCCGCTGATCCGTAACGGGATCATGCAGTCACGACATTTTAAATCGATTTCCGCTTATTGGGATAATCTGGACATCGCGCTGGTCGGGATTGGATCTCCGGCAATACGTGATGGCGCCAACTGGCACGCTTTTTACGGCAGTGAAGAGAGTGATGACCTGCATGCTCGCCGGGTCGCCGGAGACATTTGCTCGCGCTTTTACGATATCAACGGTGTAACCGTAGAAACCAATATGAGTGAAAAGACGCTCTCCATCGAAACCAATAAATTAAAACAGACGCGTTACTCCATTGGCATTGCAATGGGTGAAGAAAAATACAGTGGGATATTAGGCGCATTACGTGGGAATTATATTAACTGTTTAGTCACCAACAGCCATACCGCTGAATTATTGTTGAAGTAAATAAATTCCAATTGGTCCTGCCATAATTAATTTTATGTGGGATCCCCTTATCTGAAATCGGGAGTTAATTATGCAAACGTGGTTAAACTTGCAGGGCAAAGTCATTATTGTTACCGGTGGTGCATCCGGTATTGGGCTGGCGATTGTTGAAGAGTTATTAGCGCAGGGCGCGAATGTGCAAATGGCGGATATTCATGGTGGTGACGGTAAGTATGAAGGCCATAGTGGATATCATTTCTGGCCGACAGATATTTCCAGCGCCAAAGAGGTTAATCATACCGTTACCGAAATTATCCACCGCCATGGGCGTATTGATGGTTTGGTGAATAACGCAGGCGTTAATTTTCCGCGGCTGCTGGTCGATGAAAAAGCACCCGCCGGGCAATATGAACTCAACGAAGCCGCTTTTGAAAAAATGGTGAATATCAACCAGAAAGGTGTGTTCTTAATGTCGCAAGCCGTAGCACGCCAAATGGTAAAACAGCGTAACGGCGTGATTGTGAATGTCTCTTCAGAAAGCGGGCTGGAAGGTTCAGAGGGCCAAAGTTGCTATGCCGCCACCAAGGCCGCACTGAATAGCTTCACCCGTTCCTGGTCAAAAGAGCTGGGAAAACACGGGATTCGTGTGGTTGGCATTGCGCCTGGCATTCTGGAAAAAACCGGTCTGCGCACTCCCGAGTATGAAGAAGCGCTGGCCTGGACCCGCAACATCACCGTCGAACAGCTGCGCGAGGGCTACACCAGGAACGCGATCCCAATTGGTCGCTCAGGGCGCTTAAGCGAAGTCGCTGATTTTGTTTGTTATCTTCTTTCAGAACGCGCCAGTTATATTACCGGAGTAACCACTAACATTGCGGGCGGAAAAACGCGCGGCTAAGGAGGTTTTATGGTCAATGCAATCTTCTGTGCTCACGGCAAACTGGCCTGCGCCATGCTGGAATCGGTACAGATGGTCTACGGTGATGCCAACGTTGAAGCTGTGGCATTTGTCCCCGGAGAGAACGCCAGCGACATCGTGGAAAAGCTGAAAAAGTTAGTAAGTATTCACACCGGAGATGAATGGCTGATTGCCGTCGATTTGCAGTGTGGCAGTCCCTGGAATGCCGCCGCGACGCTGGCGATGCACAATCCGGCGATACGGGTCATCAGCGGGTTATCACTGCCGTTGGCGCTGGAGCTGGTAGACAACCAAAGCAGTATGAATGTGGATGAACTGTGTGAACACCTGACGACCATTGCTCAACAAACCTGTGTCGTCTGGAAACATCTGGAAACGGCCGAAGAGGATTTCTGATGAACATTACCCTTGCTCGTATTGATGACCGATTGATCCACGGTCAGGTCACCACCGTCTGGTCGAAGGTGGCGAATGCACAACGGATTATTATCTGTAATGACGACGTTTATAACGATGAAGTACGTCGCACATTATTGCGTCAGGCCGCCCCACCGGGAATGAAAGTGAACGTCGTTAATATCGAAAAAGCAGTCGCGGTTTACCATAACCCGCAATATCAGAACGAAACCGTTTTTTATCTGTTTACCCGTCCGCAAGATGCCCTCGCAATGGTAAAACAAGGGGTAAAAATCGCCACGTTAAATATTGGCGGCATGGCCTGGCGACCCGGTAAAAAACAATTAACCAAAGCGGTCTCATTAGATGATGACGATATTCATGCTTTTCATGAGTTAGCTAAATTAGGCGTTACGCTTGATCTACGCGTCGTCGCATCAGACCCATCAGTTAATATCCTTGAGAAAATAAAAGAACAATCGCTCGCTGAATAAATAAAAACGCCTGTGTATTTATGCTGTAACAGGCAGGGATGATCACATTCACAAGGTGACATATTATGGAAATAAGTACCCTACAGATTATCGCCATATTTCTATTTTCCTGTATTGCCGGAATGGGTAGCGTGCTGGATGAGTTCCAGACCCACCGCCCGCTCATCGCCTGTACCGTCATCGGCCTGATCCTCGGTGATTTAAAAACCGGGATTATGCTCGGCGGCACGCTGGAGTTAATCGCTCTGGGCTGGATGAACGTTGGCGCTGCACAGTCTCCTGATTCGGCACTCGCCAGTATTATCTCCGCCATTCTGGTGATTGTCGGGCAACAGAGTATCGCCACCGGGATCGCCATCGCTCTGCCAGTCGCGGCAGCAGGCCAGGTACTGACGGTATTCGCCCGTACCATCACCGTTGTGTTCCAGCACGCGGCGGATAAAGCCGCCGAAGACGCCCGTTTTCGCACCATCGATTTGCTGCACGTTTCCGCCCTCGGCGTACAGGCGCTGCGCGTCGCCATTCCAGCGCTGATTGTCTCGCTGTTTGTCAGCGCGGATATGGTCAGCAACATGCTGAATGCCATTCCGGAATTCGTCACCCGTGGGCTGCAGATTGCCGGAGGATTTATCGTAGTCGTCGGTTACGCCATGGTACTGCGCATGATGGGCGTGAAGTACCTGATGCCCTTCTTCTTCCTCGGGTTTATCGCTGGGGGTTATCTCGATTTGAGCCTGCTGGCTTTCGGTGGGGTTGGCGTGATTATCGCGCTGGTCTACATCCAGCTGAACCCACAGTGGCGTAAGACTGAACCGCAGGCGCAAGCCCCCTCTTCTCAAGCTCTTGATCAGCTTGAAGACTAACGGAGCCCATCATGGAACAGAAAAAACTGACCAAATCCGACCTGTTTAGCATGTTTGTTCGCTCCAACCTGCAACAGGCGTCATTCAACTTCGAACGCATTCATGGGCTGGGCTTTTGCTACGACATGATCCCCGCCATCAAGCGCTTGTATCCACTAAAAGAGGATCAGGTTGCCGCACTCAAACGCCACCTGGTGTTCTTCAATACCACCCCTGCCGTTTGCGGCCCAGTGATTGGCGTCACCGCCGCAATGGAGGAAGCACGCGCCAACGGTGCGGAAATTGACGATGGCGCAATCAACGGCATCAAAGTCGGCCTGATGGGTCCGCTGGCAGGCGTCGGCGATCCGCTGGTATGGGGAACGCTGCGCCCGATTACCGCCGCGCTCGGCGCATCGCTGGCGCTATCCGGTAACATTCTCGGCCCGCTATTGTTCTTCTTTATTTTCAATGCAGTACGTCTGGCAATGAAGTGGTACGGCTTACAGCTTGGCTTTCGTAAAGGGGTCAACATCGTCAGCGACATGGGCGGCAACCTGCTGCAGAAACTGACCGAAGGCGCATCGATTCTCGGCCTGTTTGTGATGGGAGTATTGGTCACCAAATGGACCAGCATCAACGTGCCGCTGGTGGTATCGCAAACGCCTGGCGCAGACGGCACTACCGTCACCATGACCGTGCAGAACATTCTCGACCAACTCTGCCCCGGCCTGCTGGCGTTGGGTCTGACGCTGCTGATGGTGCGGCTACTCAACAAGAAAATTAATCCGGTATGGCTAATCTTCGCCCTGTTTGCGCTGGGAATTATCGGTAACGCACTGGGCTTCCTGTCCTGACTTTTTCGCTCCGGCAATGCCGGGGCAACTTCAACAAATAGTCCTCGAAAGAGGAAGAGGTGGTAACAATGCAAACAACAACAGCTTTACGTCTTTATGGTAAACGCGATCTGCGCCTGGAAACCTTCGATCTTCCTGAAATGCAGGACGATGAAATTCTGGCCTCAGTCGTAACCGACAGCCTGTGCCTTTCTTCCTGGAAAGAGGCTAACCAGGGCGAGAACCACAAAAAGGTGCCGGACGATGTGGCCACCAACCCGATCATCATCGGTCATGAGTTTTGCGGCGACATTATTGCCGTAGGCAAAAAATGGCAGCATAAGTTTCAACCCGGCCAGCGCTATGTCATTCAGGCTAACCTGCAACTGCCGGATCGCCCGGACTGCCCGGGATACTCCTTCCCGTGGGTGGGCGGTGAAGCCACCCACGTCATCATTCCTGATGAAGTCATGGAGCAGGACTGCCTGTTGGCCTACGAAGGTGAAACCTATTTTGAAGGTTCGCTGGTTGAGCCGCTATCCTGCGTGATTGGCGCATTCAACGCCAACTATCACCTGCAGGAAGGCACTTATAACCACAAGATGGGCATTCGTCCGCAGGGGCGTACACTGATACTCGGCGGCACCGGGCCGATGGGACTGCTGGCGATCGACTATGCACTGCATGGCCCGGTTAACCCGGCGCTGCTGGTGGTAACCGACACCAATAACGACAAGTTGAGCTACGCCCGCAAGCACTATCCATCAGAACCACAAACGTTGATCCACTATCTCCACGCCGAGAATGCGGCGTATGACACGCTGATGGCGCTGAGCGGCGGTCACGGGTTCGACGACATCTTTGTGTTTGTGCCGAACGAGCAACTGGTCACGCTGGCCTCTTCCCTGCTGGCAGCCGATGGCTGCATGAATTTCTTTGCCGGTCCGCAGGATAAGCAGTTCAGCGCGCCGATTAATTTCTACGACGTACACTACGCCTTCACCCATTATGTTGGGACGTCTGGCGGCAATACCGACGACATGCGCGCGGCGGTAAAACTTATTGAAGAGAAGAAGGTTCAGGCGGCAAAAGTGGTGACGCACATTCTGGGGCTGAATGCGGCAGGTGAAACCACGCTGGAACTGCCAACAGTCGGCGGCGGGAAAAAACTGGTTTACACCGGCAAAGCCTTACCATTAACCGCGCTCACGCAGATTGATGATCCAGCCTTACGTGACATCCTGGAACGACATGAGGGGATTTGGTCGCAGGAAGCCGAACAGTACATATTGTCTCACGCCGAGGAAATTTAACATGATTAACCGCGACACCCAGTTGTGCATGTCGCTTGCCGGTCGCCCTGGCAACTTTGGCACTCGCTTTCACAACTATCTGTATGAAAAGTTAGGGTTGAATTTTATCTACAAAGCCTTTACCACGCAGGATATTGAGGCCGCAGTGAAAGGCGTTCGCGCGCTGGGTATCCGCGGTTGCGCGGTCTCAATGCCGTTTAAAGAGAGCTGCATGCCGTTTCTGGATGCCATCGATCCTTCCGCAAGCGTCATTGATTCCGTCAACACCATCGTCAATGATAACGGTACGCTGACAGGATTTAACACCGACTACATTGCGGTAAAAAGCCTGATTACCAGCCACCAGCTTGATAACCGTGCTCGGGTCATGATCCGCGGTAGCGGTGGAATGGGCAAAGCCGTCATCGCCGCGTTTCGCGATGCCGGTTTTCGCAATGTAATCGTCGCCGCCCGTAACCGGGAAAGCGGCCCTGCGCTGGCAAAACAGTACGGTTTCCAGTGGCAGCCACAGCCGGATGGGATTGCCTGCGATATTCTGGTCAACGTGACGCCCGTCGGCATGGTGGGCGGCAAAGAGAGCGATGCACTTGCCTACAGCGAGGCGATGGTCGCTACCGCCAGCGTGGTGTTTGACGTGGTCGCCCTACCGCCGGAAACACCGGTGATTAAGCTGGCGCAGAAGCTGGGTAAAAAAACCATCAGCGGCGCAGAGGTCATTGCCTTACAGGCGGTGGAGCAATTCGCCATGTACACCGGCGTGCGCCCGGATGACGCGCTGATTGCCGAAGCCGCAGAATTTGCGCGGGCGGGGTAAAGAAGCAGGAACAGAGCGCCGGGGATGGGCGCTCTAATAGCCATTAATCAGAAAATCAATCGCATCCCGAAGTTCTGCCCTGTTTGCGGTCAGATCTCCCACAAAGTTACCCACATTCTTCACAGGTATGCCTGTCATCATGTACGTCATCACCACATAGGCTTGCCCACCAATGCTAACAACCGGGCAAATTTTAGCTGGCGGGACTTCGTTGGGAAACTGGCTTAGCGCTATAACGGGTGCGACCAGTACATGCTGCAAAACAGCGGCCACCGGATGCTGTAAGCTAATTAAAAACGGATAAACGCTTTTTCCACTTCCTGTATTCTCATAAGCGCAATACTGCTCCATCAGAATGTCCTTTGAAAATCACTGAACGAACCGTTTTCTTCCACCCATTGATTTAATGCTTCTATCGATTTTTTATTATCCCGCAACCATTCTTCGCGTTTGTTCTCGCGAAATTTTTCGATTAGGGCTTCGGTTAAAACCGCTGACAGATTGATTTTAAGCTTGCGCGCCTCTTCCAGGATCTCTGGAGCCAGAGAGACATTAACTGATTTTTTTACCTTAGACATAATGCGCATGATAACCCCCATAGCAGTGCGCATGACATGCCTAAGATTAGCGTAATAAGCGAGCATTTCCTATTCCCCGACCAGCAAATCATCATGTCACACTAAGGTGGTTGCACAGGCCTGTCACGCCCCGAAGAAGATGTCTGCGAGGCGCTTTCCTGTTTACGCCCACCAGCATTTCCTCTTACCTCCCAGTTTTTTATTCTCTACTTTCAACTTGTCAATTCACAATGTAGTTTATAAAATACATGGAACGTAATCATGGAAATTCTTCAGACCACGGTTTTCCAACGCTGGGAACAGAATCTGCGAGATCGCAGGGCCAAAACGCTCATTGCCGCACGACTTTTTCGACTGGCGAATGGTTTAGCTGGCGATGTTAAACCTGTAGGTGAAGGCATCAGCGAAATGCGCATTTCTTACGGTCCTGGTTACAGGATTTACTTTAAACAGCATGGCTGCCGCATCATCATTTTGCTATGTGGTGGCGATAAAAGCTCACAAGCCAACGATATCACCCTTGCAAAAGTGCTCGCCCGTTCACTGGATTATCAGGAGACCTTCCGCCATGAATAAGCTTACTCAGTACGATCCCGCTGCTGCGCTAGTTGATGATGAAGAAATTGCTGTATTTATGGCGGATGCCCTCGAAACAGGCGATGCAACGTACATTGCAAAAGCATTGGGCGTGGTGGCACGCGCTAAGGGAATGGCGAGCATCGCGGCAGAAACGGGATTATCCCGCGAGCAGCTTTATCGCTCTTTTAGTGAGAAAGGTAATCCGACGCTGAAAACCACGCTTGCAGTGATGAAGGTACTCGGCATTGAATTGACACTAAAAAAATAGCCCCTGCGTCTATCTCCCCCTTCCAACATCGTGAGCCATATCAGGAAGGCGTTAGATTGATAGTGGTAGCATTAGCGCGGTTTGTAATTTTCTGATTACATGGAGAAATGATGGAACTGCTTTTATTGAGTAACTCGACGCTGCCGGGCAAAGGCTGGATGGAACATGCGCTGCCGCTGATTGCTGAGCAACTGAATGGTCGCCGCACGGCGGTGTTTATTCCGTTCGCTGGCGTGACGCAAACCTGGGATGAGTACACGGCGAAAACGGCAGCCATCTTTGCGCCAATGGGCGTTAACGTTACCGGTATTCATACCGTTGCCGATCCAATTGCAGCCATTGAAAACGCCGAGCTGGTGATTGTCGGCGGCGGGAATACCTTCCAGTTGCTGAAAGAGAGTCGTGAGCGCGGGTTGCTGGCACCGATCGTGGATGTCGTCAAACGCGGTGCGCTGTACATCGGCTGGAGCGCGGGTTCCAACCTTGCCTGCCAGACCATCCGCACCACCAACGACATGCCGATTGTCGATCCCAAAGGCTTTGATGCCCTGGGTCTGTTCCCGCTGCAGATTAACCCACATTTCACCAACGCGCTGCCGGAAGGCCACAAAGGCGAAACGCGTGAACAGCGTATTCGCGAGCTGCTGGTTGTGGCGCCAGAGCTGACGGTAATTGGCTTGCCGGAAGGTAACTGGATTAAGGTGAGTAACGGTAAGTCCGTGCTCGGCGGCCCGAACACCACGTATATCTTTAAAGCGGGTGAAGAGGCGGTTGCCGTTGAAGCAGGCCACTGCTTTTAGTTGATTTATTGTCTGATGCCGGATGGCGGCTTCGCCTTATCCGGCCTACCGCTTCACTTCACTCAATAATCATCCCGCTCATCGTCTTCATCCGGCTGTTCCAGCACGCTGTAAGCCACAGAGCAAAACAGTGAGTTCAGACGCTGCATATCGCCCAACAGCGCCAGGTGCAGGGAACTGGTCTCGATGCTTTGCACGTTCTGCTGATGCAAACGGTCAACGTGCGCATGCGAATAACGACGGTTGAGAATACGGAAACGGTGCTTGCTACGGCGCAGACGGCGGGCGCTGGTCACATCGCCTGAGAAGAATACCGACATCGCCAGTTGCAGATTGCTGAGCAGCAGATCGTAGAGCGCATCCAGCTCTTTCAGCCCTTCTACCGAGAATGCCCGACGGGCGGCCAGAGACTTATCGGCTATCTCACTGCCCATACGTTCGACAATATCGGAAGCCTGTTCGAGGTTGAGCGACATTTCGATAATCTCCGCCCAACGGCGTGACTCCTCTTCCGCCAGTTCATCCTTTGGCATCCGCGCCAGATAGAGCTTAATCGCCGTGTACAGCACGTTGATGTCATCCGCCATCCTGCGCAACTCTTTCTCTTCGCGCGGCTCGCCGTGCATCACCTTCTTCAACCCGTCCATCATCTGCTCCATCGCATCGCCAATACGCAGCGCTTCGCGGGCAGCATTAGCGAGAGCGAGCGTTGGCGTATCCAGCGCGCTGACGTCCAGATGCTTGGGCTTCAGATGCGCGTCCAGCTCCGGCTCATCGCGGATGATGCGCTTACAAAAACGCGCCATCGGTTCAGCGAACGGCACCATCGCTACGCAGCGCACCAGGTTGTAGAAGACGTGGAAGTAAATAACCAGTTCGGATTTCGGCAGCGGCAGTTCATCCATCAGATTGGCCAGCGGATGAACAAACGGCAGAATAATCAGGCTACCCACCAGCTTAAACAGCAGACTGCCTAGCGCCACACGACGGGCAGCAGCATTCGCAGCACTGTTATTCAACATCGCCAACAGACCAGAGCCGAGGTTGGCGCCAATCACCAGACACAACGCTACCGGGAACGAGATAATGCCCGCCGCGGTCAGCGTAGCCGTCAGCAGTACCGCCGCCAGGCTGGAGTAACTGATAATCGCAAACATGGCGCCAATCAGCGCATCGAGCATGATATCGCCGGTGAGCGAGGCGAAAATAACCTGTACGCCATTAGCCTGAGTGATCGGCGTTACTGCCTGCACAATCAGCTCCAGCGCCAGTAAAATCAGCCCCAGTCCAATACCAACCCGCCCCAGTTGCCCCACGCGGGACTGCTTACGACCGAGAAAGAAGATCACGCCGATAAAAATCAGCAGTGGCGACAGCCAGGAGAGATCGAAAGTCAGGATACGCGCCATCAGCGCGGTCCCCACGTCGGCGCCCAGGACAATCACCAGCGCAGGGGTGAGCGCCACGAGATCCTGCGCGACAAACGACGTCACCAGCATGGTGGTAGCGTTACTGCTTTGCACCAGAGCAGTAACGCCGATCCCCGCGCAAAAGGCGAGCGGCTTCTTTTCAACACTACGGCTGAGCACAGTGCGTAAACGGGCGCCGAAGACGCGCATCACGCCGGTACGCACAATATGCGTACCCCAGACCAGCATAGAAACAGCAGAAAGCAGGTGTAACAGAGTTAACACGGAATCAGGTACTCCTTATCGTTATATGTTCCTGAGGCCGAAGCCTTCTTTCAGTATAAGGGTTTAAACGTAATAAAGAGACAGGGCACTCATTGAGTGCCCTGTTTGTTGTAAATAAAGATGACAGTTTTGTGAATCAATCGGCGTCGTAGCCGAGGTTCGGCGCTAACCAGCGCTCCACTTCTGCCACGCTCATCCCTTTACGGAAGGCATAATCTTCAACCTGATCGCGCTGGATTTGCGCCACAGCGTAGTACTTGCTGTCCGGATGACTGAAATACCAGCCGGAAACCGAGGCACCTGGCCACATGGCGAAGGATTCGGTGAGCTTCATCCCGGTATGCGCCTCCACGTCCAGCAGTTCCCAAATGGTGGCTTTTTCGGTGTGTTCCGGACAAGCCGGATAGCCCGGTGCCGGGCGAATCCCCTGGTAGTTTTCGCGGATCAACTCCTCGTTACTGAGATTCTCATTCGCCGCATAGCCCCAGTAGACTTTACGCACGCGCTCATGCAGATATTCTGCGAACGCTTCCGCCAGACGGTCAGCAATCGCTTTCACCATGATCTTGTTGTAGTCGTCATGTTGCGCTTCGAAAGCATCTGCCAGCGCGTCTTCTTCCAGACCACCAGTGACCGCAAAAGCACCGATGTAATCCGCTTTACCGCTCAGTTTCGGCGCAACAAAGTCAGACAAGCAGTAGTTGGCGAAACCGACTTTTTCCGTCTGCTGGCGCAGGTGATGACTCACATTGATGACGTGCGTACGCGTCTCGTCACGGTAAATCTCGATGTCGTCACCCACGCGGTTGGCCGGGAATAAACCCACCACGCCACGCGGATTCAGCGTCTTCTCAGCGCTGAGTTTATCCAGCATGTCGTTGGCATCTTTGAACAAGCGCTTCGCCTCTTCGCCCACTACTTCATCTTCGAGGATTCGCGGATATTTCCCGGCCAACGACCAGGTCATAAAGAACGGCGTCCAGTCGATGTAGTTGCGCAGGGTTTCGATGCTGGCTTCCACTTCCTGTACGCCCAGACGGTGCGCCACCGGCGGGGTGTAGTTTTCCCAGTCAAAGGCCAGATCGTTGTCGCGGGCAGCCTGTAACGTTACGGGCGGAGTACGCGGTTTCTTACGCGCATGCTGGATACGCACAGTTTCGTACTCTTTACGCGTACGGGCGACAAAGTCATCACGCTGGGTGTCAGAGAGCAGCGCAGCCACAACACCAACGGTACGCGAGGCGTTCTGCACGTACACCGTCGGGCCGCTGTAGTTCTGCTCAATTTTCACCGCCGTGTGCGCTTTCGAGGTGGTCGCGCCGCCAATCAGCAGCGGAATAGTGAAGCCCTGACGCTCCATCTCTTTCGCCACGTTGACCATTTCGTCCAGCGACGGGGTAATCAAGCCTGAAAGGCCGATCAGATCGGCATTCACTTCACGCGCGGTTCTGAGGATTTTCTCTGCGGGCACCATCACGCCAAGATCGACGATTTCGTAGTTGTTACATTGCAGCACCACGCCGACGATATTTTTGCCGATGTCGTGCACGTCGCCCTTCACGGTAGCGATGACCATTTTGCCGTTGCTGGAGCCTTTCTCTTTGCTGGCCTCAATGTACGGTTCGAGGTACGCCACCGCCTGCTTCATCACGCGGGCGGATTTCACCACCTGCGGCAGGAACATTTTGCCCTCGCCGAACAGGTCGCCAACCACGTTCATGCCGTCCATCAGCGGTCCTTCAATAACCTCGATCGGGCGCGCAGCCTGCTGGCGCGCTTCTTCGGTATCCAGCTCAATAAACTCGGTAATGCCTTTCACCAGCGAGTATTCGAGGCGCTTTTTCACGTCCCAACTGCGCCACTCCGCCATCTGGGCATTCGCCGTATCGTCGGTTTTACTGCCGCGATACTTCTCAGCAAGCTCCAGCAGTCGTTCGGTGCCATCGTCACGGCGGTTGAGGATCACATCTTCAACCGCATCTCGCAGCTCGGCGGGCAGGTCGTCATAGATTGCCAGTTGTCCGGCGTTGACGATCCCCATGTCCATGCCGTTGCGAATGGCGTAGTAGAGGAATACCGCGTGAATGGCTTCACGTACCGGGTCGTTACCACGGAACGAGAATGAAACGTTAGAAACGCCGCCGGAGATCAGCGCATGCGGCAGTTCGCGTTTGATGTCTTCACAGGCCCCGATAAAGTCCTGCGCGTAGTTGTTGTGTTCATCAATCCCGGTCGCGACGGCAAAGATGTTCGGGTCAAAGATAATATCTTCCGGCGGGAAACCCACCTCTTCGGTAAGAATCTTGTACGCCCGACGGCAGATCTCAATTTTGCGCGCGCGAGTGTCGGCCTGGCCCTGCTCGTCAAAGGCCATCACCACCACTGCAGCACCGTAGCGACGCAGCAGCTTCGCATGATGGATAAAGGTCTCAACCCCCTCTTTCATCGAGATGGAGTTAACGATGCCTTTACCCTGAATGCACTTCAGCCCTTTTTCGATTACTTCCCATTTCGAGGAGTCGATCATAATCGGCACGCGGGCGATATCCGGTTCACCGGCAATCAGGTTGAGGAAACGAACCATCGCCGCTTCGGCGTCGAGCATCCCCTCATCCATGTTGATATCGATGATCTGCGCGCCGCTTTCTACCTGCTGGCGGGCGACGTCCAGCGCTTCGCTGTATTTCTCTTCTTTGATCAGGCGCTTAAACTTCGCTGAACCGGTAACGTTGGTACGCTCGCCGACGTTCACAAACAGGCTGTCGTCGCCGATGTTCAGCGGCTCAAGGCCGGAAAGGCGGCAGGCAACCGGGATTTCCGGCAAGCGGCGTGGCGACAAGCCATCCACCGCGCGGCTCATGGCAGCGATGTGTTCCGGCGTGGTGCCGCAGCAGCCGCCAACAATATTCAGGAAGCCCGCCTCGGCCCATTCGCGGATTTGCGCCGCCATGGTGTCGGCATCAAGATCGTACTCACCAAATGCGTTCGGCAGCCCGGCGTTCGGGTGCGCGGTCACGTAGCATTCGGCAATGCGCGACAGTTCCTGCACGTACTGGCGCAGTTCGTCCGGGCCTAAGGCACAGTTCAGACCAAAAGTCAGCGCATCGGCGTGGCGCAGGGAGTTGTAGAATGCTTCGGTGGTCTGGCCGGAGAGCGTACGCCCGGAAGCGTCAGTGATGGTGCCGGAGAGCATAATCGGCAGCTCAACGCCCAGCGCTTCGAATTCAGTTTTAACCGCGAAAATAGCGGCTTTGGCGTTGAGGGTATCGAAAACGGTTTCAATCAGGATCAGGTCACTGCCGCCTTCCACCAGCGCTTTGGTGGATTCGCGGTAGGCGGCCACCAGCTGATCAAAGGTAATATTACGGTAAGCCGGGTCGTTGACGTCGGGCGAGATAGATGCCGTACGGTTAGTTGGGCCAAGCACGCCCGCGACATAGCGCGGTTTGTTCGGCGTGCGCGCCGTCCATTCGTCTGCCGCCGCGCGCGCCAGTTTGGCTGCCGCAAAGTTGATTTCCGCCGACAGGGATTCCATCTGGTAATCCGCCATGGCGATAGTCGTGGAGTTAAAGGTGTTGGTTTCGATGATGTCCGCGCCCGCCTCGAAGTAGGCGTGGTGAATCGCGGCGATCACCTCCGGTTTGCTGAGCACCAACAGGTCGTTGTTGCCTTTCAGATCGCACGGCCATTCGGCAAAGCGTTCGCCGCGGAAATCCTCTTCGCTCAGACGATATCCCTGGATCATGGTGCCCATACCGCCGTCCAGCACCAGAATACGTTCATTTAACTGCTGACGTAATTGTTCTACTTTGCTGCTCACACTCGCTCCCGACAACGCTCAACCAGACCGAAAAAAACTCAACAGGTCATACTGGCACAAACCTGAGAGGCGGAAAAGAGAACAACGGCCAACATGAGACATGTTCAGCTTCACTCATCCGATCAGTACAGGAATTCTTGCATTATATTTGAATAAAACGAAAATGATTTCCACGATACAGAAAAGGAGTCTGCCATGGTTGCCCCCGTTCCCGCGAAACGCGGTAGAAAACCCGCCGCTACTACTGCGCCCGCAACCGGGCAGGTTCAGTCCCTGACGCGTGGCCTGAAGCTACTGGAGTGGATTGCGGAATCCAACGGCAGCGTGGCGCTGACCGAGCTGGCGCAGCAGGCCGGCCTGCCAAACTCCACGACTCACCGTTTGCTGACCACCATGCAGCAGCAGGGATTTGTTCGTCAGGTCGGTGAATTAGGGCATTGGGCCGTGGGTGCACATGCGTTTATCGTCGGCAGCAGCTTCTTGCAAAGCCGTAATCTGCTGGCGATTGTCCACCCAATCCTGCGTAAACTGATGGAAGACTCCGGTGAGACGGTAAACCTGGCCGTGCTGGATCAAAGCGATCATCAGGCCATTATTATCGACCAGGTGCAGTGTACCCAACTGATGCGCATGTCTGCGCCCATCGGCGGTAAACTGCCGATGCACGCCTCCGGGGCGGGCAAAGCGTTTTTATCCCAGCTGAGCGAAGAACAGGTGACTGGGCTGCTGCACCGTAAAGGTCTGCACGCATACACCCACGCCACGCTGGTGTCGCCGGTGCATCTGAAAGAGGATTTGGCCCAGACGCGCAAGCGTGGCTATTCCTTTGATGATGAGGAACATGCGCTGGGTCTTCGCTGCGTGGCGTCGTGCATTTATGACGAGTACCGCGAGCCGTTCGCCGCGATTTCCATCTCCGGCCCGATTTCGCGCATTACCGACGATCGCGTGACCGAGTTTGGCGCCATGGCGATCAAAGCGGCGAAAGAAGTGACGCTGGCGTACGGCGGATTTCGCTAAGATGGGATTGCCGGGTGGCGGCTACGCCTTACCCGGCTTACGATCGGTTTCATAACGCACGCTGAAACGTTGTTTGCGCCGGTAGGCGTAAACATCTTCCACATGCCCGCTTTTAATCCGCGTTTGCAGACCACGCCAGTAGTCGGCGCTGAACAAGTCAGCGTGCATCTCTTCAAATAGCGGACCAATACGCGGGTCGGCACATAGCCAGTGGCGAAACTCTTCCGGGAAGACATCTCCAGGCGATACGCTGTACCACGGCTCGGCGCTCATCTCATCTTCCGGGTAACGCGGTGGCGGGATATGGCGGAAATTCACCTCCGTCATATAGCAAATTTCGTCGTAGTCATAGAACACCACGCGCCCGTGACGGGTCACGCCGAAGTTCTTAAACAGCATATCGCCGGGGAAAATATTGGCGGCGGCCAACTGACGAATCGCGTTACCGTACTCTTCAATGGCATCGCGCAGTTGTTGACCTTCGACCTGCTCCAGCCAGATATTCAGCGGCACCATCCGTCGTTCGATATACAGATGGCGAATGACAATCTGATCGCCAAGATCGGTAATTTTTTCCGGGGCTTCCTGCAATAGCAGCGCCATCAGTGCCGGATCGATTTGCCGTTTATCCAGCACAAAGTTCTCGAACTCCTGGGTGTCAGCCATCCGCCCAACGCGATCGTGCTCTTTGACCAGTTGATAACAGGCGCGGACGTGAGCGGCAGACATCTCTTTCTGCGGCGCAAATTTGTCTTTGATGATTTTAAACACTCGGTCAAAGCCCGGCAGGGTAAACACCAGCATCACCATACCGCGGATCCCCGGCGCTTCAATAAACTGCTCATCACAGTTGGCCAGGTAGAGCAGATACTCCCGATAACTTTCCGTTTTCGCATGCTTCTGGCAGCCAATCGCCATATACAATTCAGCGGTGGTTTTACCGGGCAGGATCTCGCGCAACCACTCCACCAGTGCGGCGGGCAGCGGGGCATACACCATAAAGTAGGAGCGGGCAAAGCCAAACACAATGCTCGCCTCCGCCGTCGTGGTCAGGCAGGTATCGACAAACAATTCACCTTCGTCTGTCCGGTGAATCGGCAGTAAAAACGGCAGCGTCCCGGAAGGGGTAATCAGCTTCCCGAGCAGCCAGGCGGCCTTATTGCGATAAAACAGTTCATTCGCCACCTGTAAATGGCAGCCCTGCAACACATCCGCACCAAAGGTTTCCGTCAGGTGTTCGATGATGTAGTGGATATCCCGATGTTTGTTCTGCCATGGCAGACGCAGGGGCAGATCGCTGAGTACACGCGTGAGCAGCCCCTCCCAACCTGAATCAGGGAAAAAGTCTTTTGCCAACGGGCGTGGGATCGTGCGGAAACGGCGCTCTGGCTGAGAGCTGAAAATAAACAGCCGCTCGGGAGTCAGCGAGTGGTGGTCAAATAACCGGCAGTAAACGGAGTTAAAAAAGCTCTCCGCAATCTCGAAGCGCGGGTAATCCGGCAAAAGCCGGGTGTAATGCTCTTTCACACGAAGTAAAAAATCCGCGTCGGTACTTTTGCCGTCTGTAATGCAGCGCAACTGCTCCACCACCAGACCCACGTGATGATCGTAAAGGTGAATACGGCTTTTCATCGCCTGCTGAACCGCATGCCAGTCGGCATGTTCAAAACGCTGCTGCGCGCCGGAGGTGACTTCCAGAAAACGCCCGTACTGGGCGTCGAAACCTTGCAAAATCGTCTGAGCAATCAGTAATTCCAGGCCACGCGTCATCGACTTCTCCCATCCGGCACAACGTCATGCCGGATGGCGCGTTCGCTTATCCGGCCTACATCCCTTCGTAGGCCCGGTAAGCGCAGCGCCACCGGGCATTAATCAAAACTGCGATTCTTCGGTCGAGCCGGTCAGCGCGGTCACCGAGGAAGCGCCGCCCTGAATGATAGTAGTGACTTTGTCGAAGTAGCCTGTACCCACTTCCTGCTGATGGGACACGAAGGTGTAACCGTCTTTAGCCGCCGCAAATTCTGGCTGCTGAACCTTCTCAACATAGTGGCGCATGCCTTCACCCTGCGCATAGGAGTGCGCGAGGTCGAACATGTTGAACCACATGCTGTGGATGCCCGCCAGGGTAATGAACTGGTATTTGTAACCCATATCCGACAGTTGCTGCTGGAAGCTGGCGATGGTTTTGTCGTCCAGGTTTTTCTGCCAGTTAAATGACGGCGAACAGTTGTAGGCCAGCAGTTTGCCAGGGAATTTCGCGTGAATCGCATCGGCAAAGCGCTTCGCCAGTTCGAGGTCCGGCGTGGAGGTTTCACACCACACCAGGTCGGCATATGGCGCATACGCCAGGCCACGGCTGATCGCCTGCTCAATGCCCGCATGGGTGCGGTAGAACCCTTCACTGGTACGTTCGCCGGTGATGAACTCGCTGTCGTACGGGTCACAGTCAGAGGTAATCAGGTCAGCGGCGTCAGCATCAGTACGCGCAATAACCAGCGTCGGAACACCCATGACGTCGGCTGCCAGACGGGCGGCCACCAGTTTCTGGATAGCTTCCTGAGTCGGCACCAGAACTTTGCCGCCCATGTGACCACATTTTTTTACCGATGCGAGCTGATCTTCGAAATGAACGGCCGCTGCACCAGCCTCAATCATCGATTTCATCAGTTCAAACGCGTTCAGTACGCCGCCAAAACCCGCTTCCGCATCGGCAACGATCGGCAGGAAGTAATCCACATAGCGCGGATCGTTCGGTTCAATACCGGTTGACCATTGGATCTGATCGGCGCGACGGAATGTGTTGTTGATCCGATCCACCACCGCCGGGACGGAGTTCGCCGGATACAGCGATTGGTCCGGGTACATGCTGGAGGCCAGGTTGGCATCTGCCGCCACCTGCCAGCCTGAAAGGTAGACCGCCTCAATACCGGCTTTCGCTTGCTGCAGCGCCTGACCGCCAGTCAGCGCGCCGAGGCTGTTGATATAACCTTTTTTCGATCCGCCGTGCAGCAAACGCCACATTTTCGCCGCGCCAAGCTGCGCCAGCGTGCATTCCGGGTTGACCGAGCCACGTAATTTCACCACTTCCTCCGCGCTATATGGACGGGTGATGCCTTCCCAGCGCGGTTGAGTCCATTCTTTCTGTAATTCTTCGATTTGTTGAGTACGGGTTTTCATGTGCAGATGCTCCATATTGTTATGTGGTGGATTACGCCAGCAGGCGGTAGCCTGGCAGGGTCAAGAAATCGATCAGTTCATCAGAGGTAGTGATTTGCTCCATCAGGCGCGCGGCATCGTCAAAACGCCCGCTGCTGTAGCGGTGTTCGCCCAGCTCGTCCTGAATCACCAGCATCTCTTCGGCCAGCATCTGACGGAACAGCGGTTTGGTAACCGGCTTGCCGTTGCTGAGCGTCTTCTGGTGGTGGATCCACTGCCAGATGGAGGTTCGGGAGATTTCGGCAGTGGCCGCATCTTCCATCAGGCCATAAATCGGTACGCAGCCGTTGCCGGAGATCCACGCTTCGATGTACTGCACCGCAACACGGATGTTGGCGCGCATGCCTTCTTCGGTGCGTTCCCCCTCACACGGAGCCAACAGCTGTTCGGCGGTAATCGGCGCATCTTCATTGCGGGTCACAAACAGCTGGTTTTTGTGATCGCCCAGTACCTCATCGAAAATCGCCATCGCGGTATCAGCCAGCCCAGGATGTGCAACCCAGGTTCCGTCATGACCGTTATTGGCTTCCAGCGCTTTGTCCGCTTTGACTTTGGTCAGCACCTGGTTGTTACGTTCCGCATCTTTGCTGGGAATGAACGCCGCCATGCCGCCCATCGCGAACGCGCCGCGTTTATGGCAGGTTTTAATCAGCAGGCGCGAATAGGCGCTGAGGAATGGCTTATCCATCGTCACCACCTGACGGTCCGGCAACACGCGATCCGGGTGGTTCTTCAGGGTTTTGATATAGCTGAAAATGTAGTCCCAGCGACCACAGTTCAGGCCGACAATGTGATCACGCAGCGCGTGCAGAATTTCGTCCATCTGGAAAACAGCCGGCAGCGTTTCAATCAGCAGAGTCGCTTTGATGGTGCCGCGCGGCAGATTAAAACGATCCTCCGCATAGCTGAACACTTCGCTCCACCATGCCGCTTCTTGCCAGGCCTGCGTTTTTGGCAGATAGAAATAAGGGCCACTGCCTTTTGCCAGCAACGCTTTGTAGTTGTGGAAGAAATAGAGGGCAAAATCGAACAGGCTGCCCGGGATGGATTCGCCACGCCAGGTAACGTGTTTTTCCGGCAGATGCAGACCACGAACGCGGCATACCAACAGAGCCGGATTAGGTTTGAGCTGATAAATTTTACCCGCTTCGTTGGTATAGCTAATGGTGCCATTGACCGCATCACGCAGGTTTATCTGCCCGTCGATTACTTTGCTCCACTCAGGAGCCAGCGAATCTTCAAAATCAGCCATAAAGACTTTGACGTTCGCGTTGAGCGCGTTGATGACCATCTTGCGCTCAACGGGTCCGGTGATCTCTACGCGGCGATCCAGTAAATCATCAGGAATACCGCGAATCTTCCAGTTACCTTCACGAATGGAAGCTGTTTCCGAAATAAAATCAGGCAACTTACCGTCATCAATATCCTGCTGTTGTTGGATACGTGCAGCCAGAAGTTTATTGCGTTTCGGCGTAAATCTTGTCACCAGTTCAGTCAGAAACTCCACCGCTTCAGCGGTCAGAATCTGCTGTTCCTGTTCGCCACGCGGCCTGGTGAAGACCAGTTCATCGGTTGTCGTTGCCTGTTGATTCATTGCGTAGTTCCTCGTCATTGATCCAATCACATCCCCAATGCGAACGAAGGATCGTTGTGCGGTTTTCGTTCAGCACAACTAAGACTACTCATTTAAATTTCAAAATCAAAAACAATTTCCATTTTTAATTTAAATATCAATTAACTCATTGATAACAATATAAATAAAATTTAATTACATGATGAGGTGCGTTTCGGAAATAAAAAAGGCACCCGAAGGTGCCTGATTCAACATGCTGAAACGCTTAAGGATCGTCTGCTACAGAAGATTAATCCAGCGTTGGATTCATGTGACGCAGATCATATGGCGTGATCTGATAGACGTAATAGTTGAGCCAGTTAGTAAACAACAGATTGCCGTGGCTGCGCCAGGTTGCCCGCGGTTTGTTTTGCGGGTCATCTTTCGGGAAGTAGTTATAGGGTACTTCCGGCGTTAAGCCCGCTTCGACGTCACGAAAATACTCACTGCCGAGCGTATGGGCGTCATACTCCGGATGACCCGTCACAAAGGCAATACGTTTATCTTTGCTGGCAAACAGGTAGGCATCTCCCTCTTCTGTCTCGGCAAAAATCTCGAGATCGGTGTAGTCCCGGATAAGCGCAGCAGGAAAATCGGCATAGCGCGAATGCGGAGCCAGGAACGCATCATCAAATCCGCGCGTCAGTAGCGCATGAGGGTGAAGAATATGGTGCTCATAAACACCTGAGAGTTTGTCCGTACGGGTTTGCTTAGGAATTCCGTACAGGATATTCAGCGCGGCCTGTACCGCCCAACAAACAAATAGCGTCGAGGTAACGTGATCTTTCGCCCATTCAAGCACTTGTTGAATCTGCGGCCAGTAAGCCACGTCATTAAATTCAACCAGACCCAACGGCGCGCCGGTCACGATCAGTCCGTCAAAGTTCTGATCGCAGATATCCTCGAAATTACAGTAAAAGTTATTCAGATGTTCCGTTGGGGTGTTACGTGACTCCCGGGCATCAATGCGTAACAGCTGAACATCTACCTGCAGGGGGGAGTTCGACAGTAAGCGCAGGAACTGATTTTCCGTTTCAATCTTCTTGGGCATCAGGTTGAGGATGAGCACCTTCAGTGGTCGAATTTCCTGACCGGAAGCGCGGGATGTCGTCATCACAAAGACGTTTTCCTCACGCAAGAAATTGACGGCGGGTAGCTCGTCCTGCACGCGAATTGGCATAACCTGATAACCTCACTACATACGTTTAAACGTTTAGACATCCAGACAGCTGAAGATACCCAGGAATCATGCGAATGTCGAGTCTGCATCCTCAAGTTGAGAAAGTTTCACGGCCACTTGCTGTAGAATAGTGCAGCAAAGAAAAAAGGAGAATGCTATGTCCCTTACCATTCGTCGTTCGCGTAAGGACGAAGGCGATAAACTCGTATCTATCTGGTGTCGTTCAGTCGATGCGACGCACCATTTCCTCTCACCGGATTATCGCCTTGAGCTGGAAGAACTGGTACGTTCATTTTTACCAGAAGCTCCGCTATGGGTTGCAGTGACAGAACAAGATGAACCTGTCGCCTTTATGCTTCTGACCGATCAGCATATGGATGCCCTGTTCGTCGACCCGGATGCACGTGGTCGCGGCGTTGGTAAGTTACTGATTGAACATGCTTTATCAATGACTTCAACGCTAACGACCAACGTTAATGAACAGAATAAACAGGCAGTTGGATTCTATAAGAAGATGGGATTTAGCGTG